>JBBRGI010000043.1:0-16469 GCA_038240855.1 Bacteroidales bacterium
TAATGAATTAACAATTATTGAGGACGATATTACACTCGATGGTGAAGTCGTAATTGAGAATAACAAAGGCTTTAGCGATTTTCAGTTACTGCAAAATTACAGAACTACACAAAAGGGTGTTTTAAAGTATTATGTGTTTGACATGCTATATCTCAACGGACACTCTGTAACTGAGTTTACCTTATCAGACCGCAAAGAGTTGCTCAACGCCTTTTTTAAGAAATACAAATTTAAAAATGTACACAACGCACCATTTCAGATTGGAAATGGCCGTGAACTGTATGAAAAGCTTTCGGCTGAAGGGTACGAAGGCATTATTGCAAAAGCTCCTGATAGCCGGTATCTGCCTGGACAACGGACAGATTCATGGGTTAAAATAAAAACCAGTATGATGCAGGAAACCATAATATGCGGATACACTTTACCACAAAACAGCCGGAAATATTTCGGTTCACTCATTCTCGGTTTATTTGATGAACAAGGTGGCCTGAAATTCATTGGTAATTGTGGCACTGGATTTAATGATACCTCACTCAGGGAATTGCACACTGAATTTGAATTATTAAAAACTGATAGCTGTCCTTTTGAAAAAATTCCAAAACTTACCTATACAAAAGGAAAACCGGTCTGGTTGAAACCTGAGTTGGTCTGCAATGTGAAATTTTTGGAATGGTCGCAGGATGAGCATATGCGTAATCCGGTATATATGGGCTTACGCATTGATAAAGATCCGTCAGAGGTTGTTAATGAAAGCAAAACCGGAATACTGACGAATCGTTCAGGGATCAATGAAAGTCAAATGAATACAGTGGATCCGGGTTCCGCTGCGAATCATAATAAAGCCGTGGATGAAAATAAGCAGGAGACAAAAAAAATGAAACCTGAGTTGGAAAAAGAGATATCCATTTCGGGTAAAACGGTAAAATGTACCAACCTGACAAAAGTTTACTGGCCAGAGGAGGGCTACACGAAAAGCGATCTGATCTCCTACTACCAGGATGTAAGCACTTACATCCTCCCCTATCTTAAAAACCGGCCGCAATCGTTAAACCGTCATCCGGGCGGTATAACGGGAAAAAGTTTTTATCAGAAGGATATGGAAATTAGTCAGTTACCCAAATGGGTGAAGACAGTTAAGATATATTCAAAATCGAACGATGATACAATTGATTATCTGATTTGTAACGATGCAGCCACTTTGATCTATATGGCAAATCTTGGTTGTATTGAAATTAATCCATGGCACAGCACCTACCTCAAACCGGACCAGCCCACTTACATGATGCTTGATTTAGACCCTGGAGATATCTCGTTTACAGATGTTGTAAATACAGCGCTGGTTATTAAAGAAATCTGCGATGAGATAGGCATTCCGTGTTATTGCAAAACAAGTGGCGCCACTGGTCTCCATATTTATATACCCTTCGCAGCCAAATACAGTTACGATCAGTTAAAGAATTTTGGCGAAATCATGGCAGTCATTACGCATAACAGGTTACCCTCCACAACCAGTATTGAACGAAGTGTCGCAAAACGCAAAGACAAAATTTATATTGATTTCCTTCAGAACCGCAAAGGTCAAACAATAGCGGCGGCGTATAGTGTCCGACCCCGGGCGCATGCGACAGTCTCCGCACCCCTTCAATGGAGCGAAGTAAATCATCAGTTGTCACCCGAAATGTTTACAATTAAAAATATGTTGCAACGATTATCAACAATCGGAGACTTATGGCAACCTGTTTTGAAAAACTGGGTAAATCTGAACCCTGTTTTGAAAAAACTGGAAAAGCTTTAATTCCAATAGTGCGATTGATCATTCGAATGATTTGGTTCATTTACTTTTAATAAGGACATAACGAATCAGATATAATTTTAAAAAACAGGTCCGGAAAGTAAAAAAGTGTAAACATGTAATATTCTACAAAAATTCTGTAACGGTTTTTCAGGTCAACAAACGCATTTTTGTAATCGTGATTAACAATTCATTAATAAATTAAAATTAAAGCTATGGAACCCGAATACGGAAGAAGAAGTAACCTTATCACAGGATCATTTACAGACAGAACCAGTGCAGAAGGTGCATATGACAGACTACGCGCAAGAGGGTATACCGATGATCAGATTAATATAATGATGTCGGATGATACCCGCAAAAAATATTTTAATAAAGACGATGACGAAAGCAAATTTGGCACCAAAGCCATGGAAGGCGCAGGTGCCGGCTCCGCTATTGGCGGAACAATCGGCGCAGCAGTAGGAATCATTGCTGCAATTGGTACAAGTCTGATTATTCCAGGATTAGGTATCGTCATTGCAGGACCACTAGCGGCCGGACTTGCCGGTGCTGGTGCGGGCGGTATAACCGGCGGAATCGTTGGTGCATTGGTAGGCTCCGGAATACCAGAGGAAAAAGCTAAAATATATGAAAAAGACATCAAAGAAGGAAACATTGTCATGGGAGTTCAGCCACGTAACGATGAAGATGCCTCTTATTTTGAAGAAGACTGGAATTCCAACAGGATAGAAGACAAATACAGGTAGGAAGTTTAAGGTTCAACAAGAAAATCCTCAACCGAAAAGGATGAAAGAAAACAAAATACAGGCGAGAGAAAAAAAGAGTAAACGTCTGTAAAGTAGTCATGTGTGTTTACTAAAACATTTCATGTTGATAATAAGGTGAGCATAAATTACATCTGTAATTGTTCACCTTATTTTTCTGTTTAGTAACAATCAATTAATAAAACCAGTCATGACACCTAAAAACACTAAGGCGAAGGATCTTCAGATAATATTCTGTCGTTGATTGCATCAGCGAATTTTAAATTCTTCTTAACCAACTTACCACCCGGCATAGAAGAACCATATTTACTTTGATTTGTTGTATCCAAATGGATGCCCGTTTGTAATTTTTGATTTGACAGCTTTTTTAATGATCTTAATTTAATTTACTATCAGGTAACTAGATGGGAAAATAGTAAGCTGGCGGCACAAAAATGAATGAAAAGTGAGTTCGAATTACGCCTTGAGTTTCATTCGAACGCTAAAATAATCAATTAATACCGCTATTTCAGGATGAACAGCAGTACTGTTTTAGACATATTACCCCGCTTGCGTGCCTATTTTTATGGAGGCGGAAACCGGCACTACAATAATGAAGAGCCATTCAGATCGGAACTGTACAGTTCGGATATGTTGAATCTCCATGGTGAAGTGGTGGCACGTTCCCATAAATTACTAAAAGGAAAATCCCCTGATCAGTTACTTAAAAGACTTGATGATAACGAGGAGACATTACTTGAAGTGCGCAAACTGCTCGTTGAAAGCATCAGGGAAGACAAAATTCTCGCACCTGCCGCTGAATGGCTGCTGGATAATTTCTATCTTATTGAAGAACAATTTGTAATCGCCAGAAAACATCTTCCCCAGGGATATAGTGAAGGATTACCGTGTCTCGCTGAGGGTAATTCAGCAGGGTTGCCCCGGGTTTATGATATTGTCCTTGAAATTATCTCGCATAGTGATGGCCGGGTAGATGTTAAAAGTCTCAGTGGCTTCATTTCTGCCTACCAGAAAAATACTATTCTTACCCATGGTGAATTGTGGGCCATACCGATTATGCTCCGACTGGCAGTAATTGAAAATCTTCGCAGGGTATCGGGCAAAATTGCGTTGCATATGATTGATCAAAACCTTGCAGATTACTGGACTGACAGGATAACAACTACTGTAAAGGAACATCCCGGTGACTTAATTCTTACCATCGCCGATATGGCCCGCTCAAAGCCCGTGTTATCAGGTCCTTTTGTAGCAGGTTTTACACGAAAACTTCAGAGTACAGGCCCCGCATCGTCATTACCCCTTAGCTGGCTCGAGCAGCAATTGCGGGGGATAGAATTAAGTAGTGAGGACCTTGTACGCGAAGAAAATCAAAAACAGGCTGCTGATCAGGTGTCTGTCCGGAACAGCATTGGTACATTACGCTTCCTTAGTGCAACAGACTGGCGCGAATTTGTTGAATCACTCAACAGTATAGAGCAGATATTCAGACAGGATCTTACTGGCATATACCCCCTCATGGACTTTGACACACGCGACAAGTACCGTCATGTAGTGGAGGGGATAGCAAAAGCATCGCTTTTATCCGAAACTGAAGTGGCGAAAAAAGTGCTGGAGTTGGCCACAAATCACATTGAACTTAATTTAGCATCCAAAAGAGAAGATCATATAGGATATTACCTGATTGACAAAGGCCTGGCGCAAACACAAAAGACAGTTGGTATACATAGAACTTTCAGGCAAAAAGTGAGTCGTTTGTCAGCAGGAATGCCCGTTTTTATTTACCTGTTCTCAATTCTCCTACTCACTCTGTTGTGTGCATCAGGGATGCTCTACATCGCCTACAGGTATGGCAATTTAGGTTGGCTGGCATTAACGATCACAGGTTTATTGTCAGTATCCGGCTCTGCTCAGTTGGCAGTATCTCTGGTGAACTGGCTGTCCACTATATGGGTTAAGCCAAAATTACTTCCACGAATGGACTTTTCGAAAGGAATTCCGCCTGAATACCGTACCCTGGTAATTGTGCCAACCATGCTCGCGGGTAAGACTTATATTGAGCAACTTATCGAATTGCTTGAAATACGTTTTCTGGCAAACAAGGAAGCGAATCTCCATTATGGGTTATTGACCGATTTTTTGGATGCCGACACCCCAACCATGCCACAAGATGATGAGCTTCTGGAGCTGGTCAGTTCCGGAATTGAGGAATTAAATCAAAAATATAAACAACCCGATCATGATATTTTTTTCCTGTTTCATCGTCCGAGGATATGGAATCCCGTAGAGAAAAAATTCATGGGATATGAACGCAAAAGAGGCAAATTATCTGCACTTAATGCATTTATTCTGGGGCAGAACCGGAATGAATTTTCACTAATCGTTGGCTCATTCCCTGAACAAACACGGGTAAAGTATGTCCTCACACTCGATTCTGATACACAGTTGCCACGCGGAGCTGCCTGGAATCTGGTCGGCACTATAGCTCATCCGCTGAATCAGGCAATATATAATCATAAAAAAAGGCGGGTTACGGAAGGTTATGGAATACTTCAACCTCGGGTCGAATCAGCTATCCCCATGAGAGCTCCTTCCCTTTACCTGCGTTTGCATGGCAATATTTTGGGAATTGATCCTTATACACGTGCTTCTTCAGATGTGTACCAGGATATTTTCGCTGAAGGTTCTTTTATTGGTAAAGGGATTTATGATGTAGATATTTTTGAGCAATCTGTGCAAAATAAGTTTCCGGAGAACAGAATTTTGAGTCATGATCTGATTGAAGGATGTTATACCCGCTCAGTGTTAGTGAGTGATGTAATTGTATATGAAGAAAGTCCGGAACAATACCAGGCTGATGTAAAACGTCGGTATCGATGGATTAGGGGCGACTGGCAGATAAGTTCGTGGATACTGCCATTAATCCCTGGTGCTAAAGGACGATTAATGAGAAATAAACTCTCGGCATTATCGAGATGGAAAATTTTTGACAATCTGCGCAGAAGCCTGTTTCCACTCACTTTGCTATTGCTACTGGTGCTCGGTTGGTCAATTTTGCCTTTCCCATGGTTTTGGACAGCCACTGTAGCGATTTTCATATTATTGCCTGTAATTGCAGCCGCTGGCTGGCGGCTTATAAATAAACCTATTGACCTTACTTTTAAAGCTCATTTACTGGAAGTCAGCATTTCTGTCAGGGATGTAGTCTTTCGTTTCCTGTTCGACATGGCTGTGCTGCCTTATGAAGCCATTAAATATACTGATGCTGTTTTACGTACCCTCTGGCGTATGAACATCTCACATAAAAATTTATTGCAATGGACACCTTCTGCCACAGCATCCGCGCATTCAAGCAACGATTTACTCTCAGTGTACCGTATAATGTGGGCTGCTCCGGCTGTGTCGGTTGCCATTACGATTATGTTGCTTTACATCAACCCTGAAGGATTACTCATCGCTGAACCGATTCTTATCCTTTGGATTTTAGCACCAGTCATTGCCTGGCGCCTTAGTCAACCCGAAACGGAACAAATACCTAAACTATCAGAAGAACAATTTTCGTTTCTTCATAAATCCGCCCGCAAAACCTGGTTGTTTTTTGAACAATTTGTCACAGCCAGGGATAATTGGCTGCCACCCGACAATTTCCAGGAACAACCTGTTGCAGCCATCGCACACCGTACTTCTCCCACAAACATAGGTCTGGCTGTCCTTGCCAATCTTTCAGCCTACGATTTTGGTTATATTGGAAGTGGTGAACTAATCCGCAGATGTAACAACACGATAAAGACGATGCTTAAACTTGAGCGGTATAAAGGTCATTTCTTAAACTGGTATGATACTGATTCATTGATGCCACTACAACCCCGCTACGTTTCAACGGTTGACAGCGGAAATCTTATAGGACACTTTCTCACCTTACGCCAGGCATTTATGGCCCTTCCTGCACAGCCGGTATTTAGCCGGAAAATAATTGAAGGAGCCACCACAACTATATTGATCGTCCGGGACTATTCAAATGGGAAATATCCAGATATGACCGAAAAGCTCCTTGAGCTGGCGAAGTTCGCTGAATCTGAAAGTTATTCACTATCCAACCTTAAAAAGTACCTCGATGAATCGATTGCACTTACCAATGAATTAATTGATCAACAATCAAAAATTCCGGATGATTTCAACAGATGGACCAGCAGATTGTTAGTGCAGTTGAAAAACATCCGTGATGACCTGTTTCAATTGGTTCCCTGGATGGAAATATTACCAGCCCCAGGGCATTTCAGTGACCTGGTCAGCACCGATCATATTCCTTCACTACTCGAAATTTCAGAGATTCGGAAGGCTATTTTAGAACATATTGATCATTACGGACGCAGAAGCAACAATACACCTGAAGATAAGGATTGGCTGAGCAGCATGCACGATTGCGTTACCCGGGGAGGTGAGCAAGCAACGGAATGGATGAATATACTGAAATTTATGGCCGCTCAGTGCGAGGAATTTAGTGATGTCGAATATGGTTTTCTGTTCAATAAAACAACCAGTCTTTTAAGAATTGGTTATAATGTCGATGACCAAAGAAAGGACGACAGCTATTATGATCTGCTCGCGTCGGAAGCCCGGCTGGGAGTTTTTGTAGCCATATCACAAGGTAAATTACCACAGGATTCGTGGTTTGCCCTTGGCCGGTTGCTGACCAATTCCGGAGGAGAACAGATATTGTTGTCATGGAGTGGTTCGATGTTTGAATATCTTATGCCCCAATTGGTGATGCCCTCTTTTGATAACACGTTACTGAATCAGACCTGTACATCGACGGTGAAACGGCAAATTCAATATGCGGGTTTGCGGGGAGTCCCCTGGGGAATTTCGGAATCTGCTTATAACAGGACGGATGCAAATCAGATTTATCAGTACCGTGCGTTTGGAGTACCGGGGCTGGGGTTGAAGAGGGGTCTGGAAGAAGATCTTGTTATAGCCCCTTATGCCTCCATGATGGCCCTGATGATTTCGCCTGCAAAGGCTTGTTCAAACCTGCAATTATTAGCCCGCGAGGGATTTGAAGGTGAGTTCGGCTTTTTTGAAGCGATAGATTATACAGCTAGCCGCATTCCAAGGGGTAAGGAAAATGTTATTATTCAATCCTACATGGTTCACCATCAGGGCATGGGACTTGTATCCCTGGCATATCTCTTACTCAATAAACCGATGCAACAGAGGTTCTTGTCAGAACGTCGCTTCCAGGCTTCAATATTGCTGGTTCAGGAGAGAATACCACGGGCTACCTTATTTTATGCACATACCGCAGACATTATAGAGACACATGTTACTTCTGCCGATATAGAGGTTCGCAACATTACAACCGCCAACACGAGGATACCTGAAATTCAGCTTCTAAGCAATGGCCGTTACCAGGTTATGATTACAAATTCGGGAGGAGGGTACAGCCGCTGGAAAGATATTGCTGTTACACGCTGGAGAGAAGATTCGACTTTGGATAACCGGGGCATATTTTGTTACATTAAAGATATAAAAAGCGGTAACTTCTGGTCGAATACTTATCAGCCTACTTTATCATTTCCACATAATTATGGTGTTATATTTTCGCAAGGGAATGTTGAATTCCACCGGCATGATTTCGGGATTGATACCAGAACTGAAGTAGTGGTATCACCCGAAGATGACGCGGAAACAAGACGTATCAGGTTAACTAATAAGACCCAGTCAGTTAAAATCCTCGATATTACCAGTTATGCCGAGATAGTCATGGCAAGCCAGGCTTCGGATGAAGCACATCCGGCGTTCAGTAACCTGTTTGTCCAGACCGAAATCAAGCCGGAACATCAGGCTGTTTTTTGTACACGCCGGCCGCGATCCGAGGAGGAAAACCCGCCATGGATGTTCCACCTTATGAATGTTAACGGTGCTACCATTGAAAAGATATCCTATGAAACAGACCGCATGCAGTTTATTGGCAGGGGAAAAACCCTCACGCATCCGCAGGCAATGGACATTGAAGTACTTTCAGGCAAACAAGGATCGGTACTTGATCCCATTATGGCTATCCGTTACCGAATAAGTATAAAGCCATTCCATGCAGCTACTATCGACCTTATTTACGGCATCAGCGAAAACAGGGAAGGTTGTGAAGCGCTGATGTTAAAATACAAAGATCAGCACCTGAAAAGACGTGCTTTTGAACTTGCATGGACCCATAGCCAGGTGCTGCTGCGTCAGATCAATGCAACAGAAGCCGATGCACAACTTTACAATGCCCTTGCAACTTCGGTTATCTTCAACAATCCAGGTCTGCGGGCTGATGCAACGGTTATAAGTAACAATTTCAGGGGGCAATCAGAACTTTGGAGCCATGCTATTTCAGGCGACCTTCCCATCGTACTGGTACACATTTACGATTCGGATAGTATGGAACTTGTGAAGCAGATAGTGCAGGCACATGCCTACTGGCGTTTAAAAGGACTGGCGGTCGATCTGATGATATGGAATGAGGATCCGGGTTCTTACAGACAGGCTTTGCAGGATCAAATCCTGGGGCTGATCACAACAACCTTAGCTGGCAGTAAACCTATCTATGGCAATCCGGGTAATATTTTTGTAAAATCCGCCGATCAGCTATCTTCTTATGACCGTGTATTATTTGAAAGCATTGCAAGGGTTATTATTTACGATAATAAAGGGACTCTTTCAGAACAGGTAAACCGTCATTTTGCCGATAAAGTATTGCCGCCATTACTGGATACAAATCAACCTTCATCCCTTGATAATCAACTAAGTGTGTCATTACCTGGCCATCTTCTGTTCTTTAACGGAACCGGGGGCTTCACACCCGACGGTGAAGAGTATAAAATACTGACAGATAGCCGGAAAAGTACTCCTGCACCATGGGTTAATGTAATCGCGAATCCGAATTTTGGCACCGTGATTTCAGAAAGCGGATCAGCCTACACCTGGGCGGTCAATGCTCATGAATATCGTCTGACACCATGGAGCAACGACCCGGTAAGTGATTTTGGTGGTGAAGCTTTTTATTTGCGGAATGAAGAAACGGGCCATTTCTGGTCACCTTCACCATTTCCGGCCAAAGGTCCGTCACCCTATCTTATTTCACATGGCTTTGGCTACACGTATTTCGAGCATTTTGAACTGGGAATTTTCTCATCAATGTCTGTCTTTGTCGATAGAGAACTGCCTGTTAAATTTATTGTACTAAAAATAAAAAATCATTCCGGGAAGGAATATAGATTCTCTGCCACCGGATTCCTGGAAATCATTTTGGGGGATGTTCGTTCAAAAACAAATTTGCATATTATTTCAGAAATGGATTCCGGTACCGGCGCTTTATTCTTAAGGAACAGGTACAATACTGCTTTTACAGACCGTGTAACATTTTTTAAAGTCGATGGAGCTGATTTGAGTTATACGGCCGACCGTACAGAATTTATCGGTCGAAACAGGAACCTGGCCAACCCGCAGGCCCTCTATCGCAAAAAACTATCAGGTAAGGTGGGGGCCGGTATTGATGCCTGTGCCGCATTACAGGTAAAATTTGATTTACATGATGGTGATGAAAAGGAAATAATTTTCCAGATCGGAAACGAGGAAAATACGCCCGCCGCTATTGCATTGATCCGCAAATTTGACGATGCCGATCGGGTGATGCAGTCATTGCAAAGTGTGAAACAATATTGGAAAGAGGTATTAAGCAGAGTAAAAGTGACTACTCCGGATGACTCTCTCAATATTTTGGCGAATGGCTGGCTTACTTATCAGACAATGGCCTGCCGGATTTTTGCCCGCAGTGGTTTTTATCAATCCGGGGGGGCCTTTGGATTCAGGGATCAGCTTCAGGATGTGTTGGCATTATTGCCTTCACAGCCAGGCCTTGCACGGGAACAAATTTTATTGAGTGCTTCCAGGCAATTCGCTGAAGGTGATGTCCAGCACTGGTGGCATCCGCCCGAAGGAAGAGGTGTACGCACACGCTGTTCAGATGATATGCTCTGGCTGCCTTTCGTGGTTTCAAGGTATATTGTTTCGACAGGCGACACCGACATTCTGGCCGTGCCGGTGGGATTCCTGGAGAGCCGGCTCCTGCACCAGGAGGAAGATTCATTGTATGACCTGCCTGTCAGCGGTAATCTCAGTGGCACACTTTATGAACATTGCGTAAGGGCTATAAATCATAGTCTGCCTAAAGGGAACCACGGCTTACCACTAATCGGATCGGGGGATTGGAATGATGGAATGGACCGTGTAGGCAATAAAGGCAACGGGGAAAGTGTTTGGCTTGCATTTTTTCAATATAGTGTACTTATGCGTTTTGCTGATTTAGCCAGTGATTTTGGGGATATTCACTTTGCTCAGCATTGTAAAAATGAAGCGGCGTTATTGCAATCAAATATAGAAGCTTCCTGCTGGGACGGTGAATGGTACCTGCGTGCCTATTTTGATGATGGCACACCTCTAGGCTCCAGGGTAAATGACGAATGCCGTATCGACGCCATTGCCCAAAGCTGGTCAGTGTTATCTGGCGCCGCAGCAAAACCACGACAGGCTATGGCCATGGCTTCTGTAGACAAATACCTGGTCAGAAGGGATCTGAAATTAATCCAGCTTCTGGATCCGCCTTTTAATGGAAAAGGTCCCAATCCGGGATATATACAGGGTTATGTACCTGGAGTCCGCGAAAATGGCGGACAATATTCTCACGCTGCTATCTGGGCTCTTATGGCTTTTGCGGCTTTAGGTGACAGGGCAAAAGTATGGGAGTTGTTCCAAATGATCCAGCCCATGAGTCATTCAAACGATTCCGCATCAATGCAGGTTTATAAAGTTGAGCCGTATGTGATGGCAGCGGATATATATGCGAATGAATCACATAAAGGAAGAGGCGGTTGGACATGGTATACAGGTTCGTCAGGCTGGATGTATCAGTTTATAATTGGTTCATTACTGGGCATGGAATTACTGAACGACCGGTTACAGTTTAAACCTTGTTTTCCGTTGGACTGGCCATCAGTTTCCATAGATTACCGTTACGGAAAATCAACTTACAGGATTACCGTTTTTCAGTCTGAGATAATTACCGGTTCATGGTGGAAATTGGATGATTTAAAAGGGACTGGTGACTTCATTTTATTGAATGACGATGAGTTGGAGCATAATGTTGAGATGCATATATCCATCTCCGTATGATTCAAAAATATCTATATGAAATACAAAGCGCAAATCATGTAACTTATTTACAAAATTGTGTAACGTCTAACGGTATAATGATCTTCATCTTTGTAATGAAATAAGATTAAAGTTCTTTATATAAAAAATTACGTAATGGCCTTTCTGGTTCATTTACCCGCGATGATGTATGATTATATTATAGTATGTCAGCTTTGTCGTCACTTTTTAAAATTTTCTTGTAATTACGGGACTTCAGAGAGGATGATCCTATTTAGTATGAATTTTAACAAAAAATCACAAAAATGAAAAATTCAATGGAAACAAGTAAGTTAATTGGAGCTCTGGCAGTTGGAGCACTTGCAGGAGCAGCTATCGGAATTTTATTCGCACCTGAAAAAGGAAGTGAAATGCGAAATAAGATTGTTAGCGGAGCAAAAGATGTAGCAGAAGACATCAGGAAAAAAGTGATGGAAAAAGCCAATCTCCTGCAAAGTAAGGCCCATGAAGCGCGCGAATTTGCTGATGAAAGTTTGGGTAAAGTCAGGCACAATGAGACTTTCAATCAATGAAAAAAGAGGTCAACCTACAGGCAAATAAGCTTCCGGTTGACCCCTTTTCACATTCAGTACATTCATTAACACTGTTACTAAAACATTTCGTTATGCCGGAAAATGGTAAAATAGTAGAACTGACTGATCGTCTGAAGGAATACATTCATACAACTTATGAATTAAAAAAACTTCAGGCAATCGAGAAATCATCAGTTTTCGGGGCAAGTCTGATTGGCATTCTGCTTACGGGGTTGGTGGTAATTTTATTTGTGGTCTTTCTAAGTCTATGGGTCGCTTTGTATCTTTCAGCCAAAATGGGTGATATCTATTCTGGATTTTCAATTGTCAGTGCATTTTATTTTCTGCTTGGAATCATTCTGCTTCTTGTGCGGAAAAAACTAATTGATAAGCCCATGCGCGACAAAATCATCAGAAGGATATTTACTGATAATTGAAATACGATCAATCCTTATAAGACAAAAAATATGGAAAACAAATTAATTACAAACCATGTGGAACTGGTTTTGCGCATTATGCATCTGAAATCAGAAAAATTCAGCCAGGAAGAAGAAATCCAGCATAGATTTAAGGAATTAGTCTACACACTTAATCCCGCTACTATTCTGAAAAACCTGGCCGGCGATGAAGATGTGAAGAGCGGACTTGCTAAAGCTGGCCTGAGTCTTGGCTCTAACTATGTTATCGATAAAGTCTTAGGCAGAAACAGGAGTATCAGAGGATTTTTATTTTCTGTATTGGTCGAAAAAATCTCTACCTTGGTAATAAATAACTCAGGTGTAATATCAAAAATAGGTAATTTGTTTGTTCGCAAGCCTTCACAAAAGTCAATTCATAGGTAAACAAATGTGAAAGGATACAGGTCACCTGATTCTGATAAATGAGACAAGAAATTTTAAAGTTTTAAACAAACATTATTATTATGAAAAAATTATTTTTAACATTCGCATTAATGACAGCTCTGCTGTCAACCTATGCCCAGGGTAACATGACATTTGACCTGGGTGTAAAGGGAGGCATAAATTCCACTAAAGTAACAACGGAAAACCCGTCAATTACCGGGTATACCTTTGATGACTTTAAATCGGACTCCAAGATGGGCTACAATCTGGGATTGTTTGCACGTTTGGGTGGTGAACGGATTTATCTGCAACCTGAACTTTTATATTGTATAAGAAAGGGTGAGACCGTATTTAATTCATCAACAGGAGGTGCGAGCATTCAGAAGCTTAACTTAAAGACAATACAAGTTCCTGTTTTACTGGGGTTTAATCTGATCGACCTCCGTCTTGTATCAATTCATGCCTTTACCGGTCCTGCAATGTCTTTTATTCTCTCAAGTAGTAATGTGGAGTCAAACCTGCCCAACTTTGATCCCAACAACTTCAAAAACAATATCTGGGACTGGCAATTGGGAGCAGGAGTAGATATGGGACCGCTTGTATTTGATATTCGCTATGAATGGGGACTTACCAAATATTCTGATGGAAACTTCTCTCCTTCGAATATTGGATTTGTTAATAAAGGAAATGTTTTAACCTTTTCGCTGGGCTTAAAATTTATGTAATCTTAGTCATTGAAAAAAATGTAATGATTAAAAAGTAAAATTTAAAAATTGTGACATCATGAAAAAAAGACTATTTTATACATTAGTCCTCGTTGCAGGACTGATTTTGATTTCCTCATCATTCAAAACGGTTTATAGTCAGACCACAAAGAAGAAGGACGCAATATTGGTGAAAACACCAAAGTATACGTGCACCATGCATCCGGAGGTAACAAAAAATAATCCCGGAAATTGCCCCAAATGTGGTATGGCTTTGGTTTTACAGGGGGATGCAAAACCTGGAGATATGCACGCATATCCTGATTCCGCTCACCGTAATATGAACCAGGATATTCACGACACCTCCAAATGGAAAAAAGGTAATCTAAAACCTGGAAACATGCAGGATACTGCACGCTGGAAGAAGGGAGATTTAAAACGCGAAAAATCAGGCACAAATTATGACAGCAAAAGTATGAAGAAGGATACGACCCGCTGGAAAAAAGATGCTACAAAACGAAATAGCATGAGAGATCCAATGGACACCACCAAACGCCGTATCAATACACCGCAAACTGCCCCGCACAATCCTTGATATTAATTCGAATTATCGTGTAACACCGTATTTATGGGATTCGCTTTGAATTCATCGGTGAATCATTAATTAAACAATAAAAATTGAAAGCCATGAACAACGACAAAGCAATTGAAACGCTTAACACGCTCATCGAAATCAATAATGACCGTATAGAAGGTTATGAAACAGCTTCAAAAGAAACAGAAGAAAGCGACCTGAAACTTTTATTTGCAACATTTATTTCGACAAGCCGGAAATGCCGGCAGGAACTTGTTGAGCAAGTATTCTTTCTGGGCGGAAAGCCGGAGGAGGGAACAAGAATTACCGGAAAATTTTTCAGAGCGTGGATGGATGTTAAGGCTGCTCTTTCGGGTAAAGATCGTAAAACTATTCTCGCCTCATGCGAGTATGGTGAAGATGTAGCTGTTGCCACTTATGATAAAGAAATAGAAAACAACTTTGGCGAGCTATCCACCACACTTCAAAGTTTGATTATGAGCCAGCGAAATTTGATTAAAGCGAATCATGATAAAATCAGATCAATGCTCAGAACATTGGATCAGGTTAGTAATTAAAAATTCGGTTTAATCAATTAATCGGAGGGTATAATTTTAGGTTTTAAACAATGGGGTGTCTGCTAAGAGCACCCCTTTTTCTTTTAATCTGAATTATAGTCCAAAGCCGTTTCCTGTGGTATTGCTTGCAATAATAATTTTTCATTTTCGTTTGCCATGCTATAAATATGCAATTGTTAAACATTTAAAATTATAAAAAGTTCTTGCCGGTTTATGAAGATCTTAATTGATCTGAAATCCTAAAATGATTATATATCAAAGACCTATATTTAAAATAACAACAAATACTTACCTAAAAAGTGAAATGATGTAATAATATATCCCAATTATGTAACAATTTACCTGGTTATCAACCCCAAATTTGTGACATTGTTTTTGATTCTGTGTTAGAATAATCGTTGACGTCATAAAAGCAAAAATATGGAAATAAATATATCGCATGAGCGCATCAATATACTATACAATAGCCTCTTACGTTATATTTTTCTATCTTATAAAAAATTAATTAAAATTTTTGGTATGGAAAATAAGGGAATTGAAAGAAAAGAAAATCTTCTTACAGGTTCTTTCAACGATCGGCCAAGTGCTGAAAGGGCCTATAACCGACTCTATGAAAAGGGTTTTAGCGAGGATGATATTAATATCATGATGTCGGATGAAACGCGAAAAAGGTATTTCGATAAAAATAAGGATAACGACACAGAATTTGGGAACAAGGCCATTGAAGGAGCCGGAGCAGGTTCTGCAATAGGAGGCACAATAGGTGCTACAATCGGTATAATCGCAGCCCTTAGCTCAGGCATAATTATTCCTGGATTAGGTGTTATTGTTGCAGGTCCTCTTGCTGCAGGTCTGGCAGGGGCAGGCGCGGGTGGTTTAACCGGAGGAATTGTTGGGGCACTAATTGGTTCCGGGTTACCGGAGGAAAGAGCGAAAAAATATGAACAGGAAATAAGGAACGGAAAAATCGTAATGGGTGTTCATGCCCGTAATGAGGAGGAGGCATCTTACCTTGAGGAAGATTGGTATAAAAATCAGGGCGAGGATATTTACCGCTAGAACCAGGATTCCGCAAAGAATATCAGAAATGCACTCAGGTAAGATGATTTCGATATTAAAAAACATCGATTTATAATGAATCTATTCGAAAATGAAAAGCAAGACATTTATAAATGTTATACTTTACGTATCACTGCTCACCCTCTCGGGCTGTGGCATTGTACAAGGAATATTCAATGCGGGTATGGGTGTTGGAATCTTCATCGTTGTACTGGTTATTGCCCTGATAATTTACCTGATAGCTAAAATAAGAAAGTTTTAGGAAAGTTTCAGGAAATAATCTCGTGCACCTTACTGCTTACATTATAATTATTCAAAGAACAAGCCGAGGGTACGAATCGTACTAAAAAGAGTGTTCAGAAAAGTAATAAAAAGCTAAGTGCAAAAAAGAA
>JBBRGI010000044.1:0-16376 GCA_038240855.1 Bacteroidales bacterium
AGTCCCTGTTTTTCTTTTGGATGTACTCTCTTAATCATTGATGTCGCTGAATAATGGTATTTCCTGCAGATTTTGACCCGGGTATACCAGACTGCGAATTTAGCATTATTGCATCAGCCAACGAACCTAATGACACTTACAAAAACAAACCGCTTATTTATGAACTGACAAGCCAATACTTGCGTTCTCCGCGATTTAGAGATTGTGTAAAAGTTTTCGTAGACTATGGATTAGAATTTGATGACAAATTTTTGCTTACAGTCTTGCTGAACGATGCTGCTCAATTAAAACATCAACTAAACCAAAATCCTTCTGCTATTCATGTAAAATACACATTAGATGCTGCATTTACTCCCATGTATAAGGTTTCGTTGCTTCATATCTGCAGGCTGGTTTACCAGAGGAAATCTGCCGACCTATGCCTCCGGCGTGAGTATTTCCAGTGATTTATTCGCCGCTTTTGAAATGGGAATTTTCTGATTCAAAGTCTAAAAGGAATCCTATTTCACCATAGCCTGAACTTTAAATTCCGCCGGCATTTTTTCAATCGCATATCGCAAAGCGGTTCGTGGCATGACCTGTTTCTTCGTCATTACATAACTGAAAATTTCAACCTGGTGTGCCTGGCTCGCAGCTTTCAGCATCCACCCATATCCTTTTTGAACCAGATCATCACTATCAATAAGCAGCAGGTCGGCAATTTCAAGAATTTCTTTAAGAAATTTTCCTCGTCGTGCGGGAACAATCAGCGAAACAGCCGAGGCCCGGCGCATCCACCGGTTTGACGATTTGGCCCATCTTTTTAATTCTGAGATGTACAGCGGATACATTTCCAGAAACTCACCTACTGTATGATTACACAACGTGTCGCAGGTAGCCCAGTTACTGATGTAAGAGGCGATCCACTTTTCAAAAACTTTCAAATCATCAGGTTCATAATATTTATGGACAAAATATGACCAGTTGCAGGCGATCATAGCTTCTTCAATTATGCCCGACTGCCATAACTGATCACATAAATCAAAAATTTCAGTTTTGGACAAGTCCTTTATGATAGTAAAGTATTCTTTCGAAATCTTGTCGACTACTGCCGACTTTATTCCATAACACTGTACTGGTTCCTTAAAAAAATGCTGATTGCTTTTCTGAAGCTGTTCATCACCGGCCTCGATCAGTTCAAGTCGAAGTTCTTTAATGATTGAATTCATAATCTGTATAAAAAAGATTGAATATTAATATCTTATGATAGTAAGTTAGTCACAGACTCACATTTTTTCAAGCCGGGAGTATTTCATTAACCAGGGGGCTATTCCCTTTTCGACTGACCTTTGAAATAATTTCATATTTATTCAGCTTTGTTATCATCATTTTCTTTCTTTTTCTCCAGCCAATCTCCTGATTTTAATTTTGCCATAAATTTCCGGTAAACATCTTTGCCAATCAATATGGTACCAACCCAAAACATCACTTCACCCGAGATCATAAACACAGTGGTCAGAACTATTTTAACCTTTGTATCCAACGCTACGAAAGGAAGTGCAAATAACATCAGGAAAATCGCCACAGAAACCGATAACAGGATAATACCTAATTTGAATCTCCACCTTTTTTTGTCCATCTGCCTTCTTTTAAAAAATGCAAGGTAGAAAAAAAAAGACGAAAGGCTGAATCACTCCACCGAAGTAATACTTCTTATTTCACGAAACCGGCAGGCACGGTTCCAAATTTTTTCCGAAGCCAGAAATGAAAACCATGCATTCCAGACCCTGAATAAAACATCATGGGGCAAAATCCGTGCACTTCCTCAATTCCGTTCGCTCTGCAATCCTCTATGGCCACCGCCGATCCTGACCCTGCACCGACACCTTTGTGCATCCATACACGCTTTATCGGCGATTCATTAAGCTGACGGACGATACTTTCTGTTACTTCAGGCTTCACGACCAGGATAAGATTGGACACATGAGGAGGAAGTGACCTGATATCCGAATAACACCTGACCCCTCCGATTTCGCCCAAAGTTGGGTGCACCGGGTAAACGGAGTAGCCTTTTTTCGTTAATTCTGTCATTAAAGCATTTCCAAATTTCCCTTTATCCTGGGAAACTCCAATTAAAGCGATGTTTTTATCGTTTACAAATTTTTCAATAATTGAGTTCATCATCTTTCCGGTGATTAGGTTTCTAAATAATCCTTAAATTTACAACAATATTCTTTTTGATGATGCGCGGGTTTATAAGTTAAATCTGCTTATTCAGTAAACCCCCTGTCACTCATTATTTCCGGTTTAACAAACAAAGCCATACCTGTTTTCATCCTTTTAAATTTTAGCTTTTCATAAAAGGGCTCCTTCCCCAGTGAGGCATACAGAATAAAATTGCAACCGGGTAATGCTGCCACAATCTTTTCGATCATTTGTTTGCCCACTCCCCTTCCCTGCCAGGAAGGTAAAACTGCCACATCGTAAATTGCCGCCTGGATAAGACCATCCGAAATAGCCCGGCCAAAGCCAATGAGTTGTTGATCGCTAAAAACAAAAACAACGGCTGCACTGGCTAAAAAAGTTCTGCGATGAATGTCAGCATCATGAAACGACATGCCAACAGTTTTTAATATCACGGGGATTACTTCCCAATCTATCCCTGAGCAATCGTGCTTAAATCTCAATTCCATATCCGTCATTTAATCAACTGATAAATTAAAACCGTCCCAGATTTTCTGATCCTGAGCCATATCTGTAAAATAGATTCTGGAATTATATAGCATGGGACTGACCTTATTCACTTCTGTCGGCACCAGGTAATTCGTGATATTTTCTGATTTCTGTCCGCCATCGGTTTTGTCTTTCCAGGAGTTGTGGCGATTGCTTTTCATATAAACCAGTTTGTAACCATCTTTACCTTTCCGGTAAGTTGTACTGAAATCATAGGCAATTGAAAGCGGAATCCACTCTCTTTGGGAAGTGTTGGCGAATGCCCTTCCCAGGCCACTGTAATCTGTAGATTTGACCCAGGTTTCATTTTTAAGTATGGCATAATCTGATTTGGCAATATAAATTTTCCCTTCATAGGCAGTTGCATAATAGTCACCGGTCCGGCTCAGATCAGGTTCTTTCAACCGGTAATTAATCACCCATACCGAATCGCCCTCAAATTGTGTAACCCGGTCGAGCGAAAGATCGAAACTATTCAGGAAATCTAAGTCAAGGACATTTCCGACTGAACGAACGATATCAAATCCAAGTAAATCATCCATTTGATTCATACCATCGGCCAGACCCTTTATTTCAAAATTCCGTCGTACACCCAGGATACTGTAATTTCGATGAAGTTGAGCCTGCAGGGGAGATTCCCGCACGTAACCTTTCAGGTCGCTTATCTCTACGATTGCTTCCTGAACACGCGAAGGCTCGCTGTTTACCGCTATTTCGGTTTTGTAATACGCTTTTTCGCTGAATGGTCCCTTCAGATAATTCCGCTCAATAAATCCGATGGAATTCTTCAGAATGCGAAATAAAACGAGCGATTGTGCATTAATATTCACAACACCAATGTTGTAGTCAGTCGGAACCATTTCGATTTGCAACCTCTCATTTTTCAGCTCGCTCATCGCTATCCGGAAACCCTGGTAACCCACAGCGGAGGCCATGATGTAAGTTCCGATATTCGATTCGGGAACTTTAAATTCAAAATTTCCGGCCGAATCGCTCGCGGCGCCCGTATATGTTCCTTCGATGCCAATATTCGCGTATGGTATAAACTCCTTAGTTGTTTGGTTGGAAATGGTTCCGCTGATCACACTTAAAGTTTGTGTGAACCCTGTAACCATCAAAAAAAAGAAACCGGCCATGATTGATATTACTTTTTTCATCCTCCTAAATTTTCCTAAAGATAAAAAATAACGGTACGCTGACGAAATATAGGTAGAGAAAGTTGGATTAATCCATTTTTTTAATTCCTTCCTTTTCTTGAGGGCAGAAATCGGGAAGAAAGAAACTTAACACTTAGTGCAGGCATAAAATCACTACTTATTCAATTGATAAATAAAATTAAAAGACCTCCCCTATTCGGCCATAAGGCGAAACATGTTAATTACAAAGGTTTTGCTCCTGAAAGTTTCCCTATCGTTTTTATCCCTATATTTGTTAAGAATATCAGTAAAAATTATACTTATGAGAAAGTTGCATTTTACACATATCCCTTTGATATTATTAACATTAATAGTTGTATCATCTTGTGTTTCGAAGCGTAAGTACCTCGATGCAGATTCCGCACGGATCAATGCTCTAAATAGAATCGGCATTCTGAACCAGGAAGTTGAAGGCCTGAAAGGGAATGTTGCAGACCTGAAAAAGGAGTTTAATGCCATGCAAAATGAATTAAGACTTTCGAACGCGAAAAAAGATGCCTATATTGATTCCTTAAGCAAAAAAGCCTTTACTCTATCCTCGGCAATCACTAAAAAAGATGATTCGCTAAATGATCAGGTATCGAACTTTCAAAGTGAGAAACTTCTATTGAATTCTGCCCTGATGCAGCACCAATCCCAAATTAACGAATTAACCGGCAAACTAAAAACACTGGAGACCCGGATTGCCCAGGTTAACCAGGAGTCAGAAAATCTGAAATTTGATCTGGCCAACCAGAAAGAAATGGCTGTATCAAACTCAAACTCACTACAGGCCACGGAGGCGCAAAAGAAAAAACTAATCGCTGAAACTGACAGTTATAAAAAGGAGATTGCCTCCCTTAAAAATCAAATCACGACAAAAAACGCAGAAATAGAAAAGCTGAACAACATTGTGAAATTGCTTAAGAATCAGTAATTAATATTGAAAATTCGCAGAGCGCAGATCGGATGAGCTTGATTCCGTGCTATATTGTTTAGTCATGTTTCCAGTTGTCGTTTTTACAGATTTTTACCGTTTCATAACCAGTTAATTCGCCCAAAATAAAAATCAATTTGTATTTTTTGATATTTATTTTTTTATTAAGTTTGTAATCCATCCATCAATTTATCGTAGTCGCAAGACAAGCATAAATATGAATATCAAAACCTGATCAAAAAAATTTAATACCTAACCTCATGAGATCAAATTTTAATGTTTTCGTGTTTATTACTGCTGTATTGGTTTTGAGTTGGCAAAATACCTGCCGCTGTTCAAGCTCATTCTCCAATCAGGAGTTAATAACAAAAGCCCAAAAACTTATAAAAGAGTACCACTCAGGAGCCACCTCCGGCAAACGTGTGGTAAAAGTGGTCTATTTTCATGGCAAAGACCTGGAGCCTTTGGCAAACTGGAGTGATCGCTTAACCAGAACATTAACCGATGTGAGTAATTTTTACAAGGAGGAGTTTTACAAATATGGGATTATAAATGATGGAATACCTTTTGAGAAAAGTTCAGACAAGATCGTTTTTCATGTTGTTAAAGGCGATTCAGTTTCACAATATTATAATAAGGACTCCGGCCCGCGAATCCTGATTGAAATTTACAATAAAACAAAAGGGCAGGTAGATCTGTCAAAAGATCACGTATTGATAATAAACGGATTGTGTTATCAGCGAGAAGATCAGGCCTATGTATTTCATTCTCCCTATTTTGGAACAGGATCAATGACAAATGGAATATGCCAGGTTGCAGATTGTGAAAAGTTAGACGTCACGCTTCTAAAAGACACAATCCACAGAATGTCGTTTTCGGAAATGGCCATAAAATATAAAGAATGCAGTGTAGCCGAATTCAATAGTTGGTACATTGGAGGAATTGCACATGAGATGGGACATATCTTTGGACTTCCTCATGATTTTGGGCATCCCTCCGAAATTGATGCATCAACGATTTCATTAATGGGTCAGTATGGGAGCCGGCATTACAAAGAATATCTTTGGCGGGGGAAAACAAGTTCCTACTTTTCATCAGCTGCTATTTTGCAATTAATCAGCCACCCGATTTTTACCCAATCCAACAAATCAGGTAATCTCATCAGGTACCTCAATTTGCAAAATCTCAAATTTAATAAAAATGAAAAGGGAATCACCCTAAATGCTAACGTTAAGACCGAGGATCGGCCCTATGGAGTGGTTGCGTTAATACGGCCAACTACGTTAACAGAATATTTTAATAAAAGCTATTCAAGTCTTGTATCAGGTGCTGATTCAATTAATATAGAAATAGGTCACCTTCCGCAAGGAAACTACAATCTCAAGCTGCTGTTCCTTTTCCCGAATGGAGCAACAAAAAGCACCGACAATATAATTAACTCAGACAATAACGAATTTGCAAAAATTGTTTACCCGGATGCTGAAAGATTTGCAGGTCCTCGGGTGGATATAAAGAAGTTGTACGAAAAACTTCTCAAGGCTGACGACACGCCGGAAGTGAAAACAAAGTTGGAAATACTTCGTGGAATTATCAACCCTCCGGCACCTCCTGATCCAAAAACTTACAAGGGTGCACGGTTAATATTGTCTGATGCCCTTTGGGAAAAGGCAAGTGTTGGCTGGGAAAACAGCGCTCGGAACTACTTTACACGTGAAGCGGAATTTAAATTTTTTCTGGAGTTTCAGGGAAAAGTATACAGCAAAGGACTCTATGCCCATTCCCCTTCGTCCTATATATTTAATCCGGACAAAAAATGGAATCGGTTTTCAGCGTTGGTGGGATTAAGAGATTTTGCACATCAACAGGGTTCTGCCAGGTTTACCGTAATAGGCGACGGAAAAGTACTGTATCAATCGCCTGTTATAAAAATTAATCAGAAAGATTCAATTAATGTGGATATCTCAACTGTAAAGACCTTAGAGTTACAGGCAAACGGAACAGAAGGGCATAATTTTAATTCATGGGCAATGTGGTTAAATCCTGTTTTGGAAAGATGATCGAAACCGGATACCAATAATCTTTTCAATAAAAAAGAGGGTGCCTTTTTGGACACCCTCTTTTTTGTGTTAAAAACCTCGTTGAATTTAAAGAGGTGATAGTATATCAAAATGAAAACCGGGGTCAGTCATTATTAATCGAGTGTTTTGGCGACTTCAACCTGTTCGAAGGATTCGATAAAGTCACCCATCTTCAGATCGTTATAGCCGCGAATATTCAATCCGCATTCATAACCTTTGGCAACGTCCCTGACGTCATCTTTGAATCGTTTCAAAGATTCCAGTTCGCCGGTAAATACTACGATTCCGTCGCGGATCAGGCGGACTTTCGAATTTCGGGTGATCTTCCCGTCCCTGACAATACAACCGGCAATCGTACCAACCTTTGTGATGGTGAATACCTCGAGAATTTCAGCGGTTCCTTTGACTTCCTCCTTGATTTCGGGGGCAAGCATACCTTCCATAGCCGATTTAACTTCGTTGATCGCATCATAGATAATGGAATATAACCTGATGTCAATTCCTTCCTTCTCAGCCAGTTTTCTGGCGCTCAATGAAGGTCGTACCTGGAATCCTACAATGATGGCATTCGATGCAGAAGCAAGCATGATATCCGATTCTGTAATCTGTCCCACAGCTTTGTGAATAACGTTCACCTGTATCTCTCCGACCGAGAGTTTGATCAGCGAGTCAGAAAGAGCTTCAATTGAACCGTCCACGTCACCCTTAACGATGATGTTCAGTTCCTGGAAGTTTCCGATCGCAATTCTCCGGCCGATTTCATCAAGGGTAATATGTTTCTGTGTACGAAGTCCCTGTTCGCGTTGCAATTGTTCACGTTTATTGGCAATTAAACGCGCTTCGCGTTCGCTTTCCATAACATTGAACTTATCACCCGCCTGTGGAGCTCCGTTCAAACCCAGTATTAATACCGGCTCAGCAGGTCCCACGCTTTCGACACGTTGATTACGTTCGTTAAACATTGCCTTGATGTGCCCAAAATGAGGTCCGGCAAGAATAACATCACCAACATTTAACGTTCCGCTTTGTACAAGGATTGTAGCCACATAACCGCGGCCTTTGTCTAATGAAGATTCAATGATTGAACCTAAGGCACGTTTATTCGGGTTAGCTTTCAGCTCGAGCATATCTGCCTCGAGTAATACTTTTTCGAGCAGATCAGCCACACCCTGTCCGCCTTTGGCTGAAATATCCTGCGACTGATACTTACCACCCCAGTCTTCGACCAGGAAGTTCATATTTGCAAGTTGCTGTTTTATCTTTTCAGGATCGGCCCCATATTTATCGACCTTATTGATGGCAAATATTATCGGAACCCCTGCTGCAGTAGCATGATTGATCGCCTCGATCGTCTGAGGCATCACATCGTCATCCGCAGCCACAATGATAATTACAATATCTGTAACCTGGGCACCTCGGGCACGCATGGCGGTAAACGCTTCATGACCCGGTGTATCGAGGAAAGTAATCTTTCGGCCACTCTCGAGGGTTACATTATAAGCACCAATATGTTGGGTTATTCCTCCCGCTTCTCCCGCAATTACATTTGCTTTACGGATATAATCGAGAAGCGATGTTTTACCATGATCAACATGCCCCATCACTGTCACGATGGGAGGTCTTGAGACCAAATCGTCTGCATGATCTTCTTCCTCAACAATGGCTTCCTGTACTTCGACCGAGATAAACTCCACCTTAAATCCAAATTCGTCGGCGACTACTGCCATAGTTTCGGCATCCAGACGCTGATTGATGGAGACAAAAAGTCCGAGTGACATACAGGTTGCAATAACCTTTGTAGGGGGGACATCCATCATCGAAGCCAATTCATTCACCGAAACGAATTCGGTTACTTTAATAATGCTTCGGTCCATTTCGTCGCGCGCACTCTGCTCAGCCATTTTCTCGCTAAAAGCAAGCCGTTTATCGCGACGGTATTTCGAACCTTTGGTTTTCTGACCTTTCGTGGTCAGTCGGGCCAGTGTTTCCTTTATTTGTTTTTGAACATCCTCGTCTTTAACTTCAAGTTTAGCGGGAGTTTTCTTTTTAACGACAAGTGAAATCTTTTTCTTGAGTTTATCTGATTTTTCAGGTTTCTCTTTCGATTTTTCGAATTTCTTTTCGGGTAATTCTACGCGTTCTTTGACCTCTTTCGGAACCCGTTTTCTCTTCTTCTTATTACGCGCCTGGTTTTCTTCAAGGCGTGTAGGTTTCTTTTTCTCCTCAACGGGAAGATCAATCCGGCCAATTACAGTGGGCCCAGTGAGCTTTTTCCGTTCTAGTTTAAATATCTCTTCCGTACTATCCAGGTTATTGTCAACGATATCCTTAACCCTTTTAATCTCAACCTTTGCAGGTCGCTCACGCTCAGGTTGTATCCTGTTCAATTCTTCGGAACCTTTGCGCGTGGTTAACTTCTTCTTAATAATTTCTTTTTTAGGCTTTTCGGCGGGTTTCGGCGGACTAAGGTCGATTCTGCCAACAACCTTTATATTATTTTCGATCTGAGAACGGTTAGAAACCATCTCAACAACAGGTTCTGTTCTTTCGGGCTCTTCCTGTGGTTTACTCTCTGCAACCGGAGCAGGATCAACAACAGACTCAGGTTTAGGCTGAACTTCAGGTTTTGGGGTTTCTGCTTTTATTTCTGTTTTTTCGACAGGCGGTGCTGTTTCCTGCTTTTCCTCTTTTACAGGGATCACTTCCTTTACAGGGCTCTCCTCTTTTGTGGTGATTTCGGACTTTTCACTGATCACAGGTTTTACCTCTTTAGCCTTCGGTTTGCGCTGAAGATTTTCAAGGTCGACCTGACCTACAATAGTCACATGTGGTTTTTCGACATCCTGTACGGGTGCAGGTTCATGGTGGGTTACCGGTGCAACGGGAGCAATGGGTTCCTGTTTCGGGGGAACAGAAACAGGCTCAGGTTTATGGGTAACAGGGAGTTGCGGTTCGGGACGTTTCTCTTCCTTATAATGGTGCAGGCTATGATCTTTTATCATGATAGAATCCTCATCAGATTCTGATTCTTCGGGTTCCTTTTTAACTGCCTGCAGATCTTCGATTGACACAGCTTCGTTTTTGGGACGGTGATGGCGAAGATTAACCTTGTCCGCTTCCATTCGGGCTTCATGATCTTTCCGAAATTGTTTTTCGAGAAGCTCATGCACATCAGCCTCAATTTTTGTATTCGGATCAGTCGATATCTTAAAACCCTGCTTGTGGAGAAAATCTACCAATGTAGTGATTCCCACGTTGAGTTCACGAGCTATTTTACTTAATCTTGATCCTTTTTCCCCTGTAATCATATCTTCCCAAACAGTTAATTATGCTATTGTTACGACCGAGTTTAATTCATTTTTTCACAAAAATAATTATTCAAACTCAGTTTTAAATATTCGCAACACTTCGTCGACAGTTTCCTCTTCGAGGTCGGTGCGTTTGATAAGGTCTTCACGCGAAAGACTTAACACGTTCTTGGCCGTATCGCAGCCTATTGCTTTTAGTTCGTCGATGATCCAACCCTCGATTTCATCCGAAAATTCATCAAGGCTTACGTCTTCTTCATCGACAGCTTCCCGATCGCGGTACACATCAATATCATAACCGGTAAGTTGGCTGGCAAGTTTAATATTCAAACCGCCCTTACCAATAGCGAGCGACACTTCTTCCGGCTTCAGGAAAACCTCCGCACGGTTTTCACTGGGATACAATTTTATGGAAGAAATTTTTGCCGGATTTAATGCCCGCTGTATATAAAGCTGCAAATTATTCGTAAAATTGATAATATCAATATTTTCATTCCTAAGTTCCCTTACAATCCCATGAATCCGTGAACCTTTCATCCCAACACAGGCGCCAACCGGATCGACCCTTTCATCGTATGATTCAACGGCAACTTTTGCTCTTTCACCAGGAATACGGACAATTTTCTTGATAATAATTAAACCGTCAAAAATTTCAGGCACCTCAAGTTCGAACAACCGCTCAAGGAAAACAGTTGAAGTACGAGAAAGGATGATATACGGGCTGTTATTTCTCATTTCAACACGGATGATCACAGCACGCACACTATCCCCTTTGCGGAAGAAATCGGTAGGTATCTGCTCAACTTTAGGTAATAACAATTCATTGCCCTCGTCATCAAGTAAGAGTAACTCACGTTTCCATATCTGGTAAACCTCACCCGTTACAATTTCGCCAATTTTATTCTTGTACTTGGTGTAAACATTATCCTTTTCAAGCTCCAGAATCCGCGTAGCCAGATTTTGGCGAAGGTTAAGAATAGCTCTTCGGCCAAAGTCCGAGAATTTTACTTCGTCGGTGACTTCTTCGCCTATTTCATAATCGTCACCTATTTTTTTCGCCTGCGAAAGCGTAATTTGAAGGTTGGGATCGGTAAAATCAGTATCTTCAACAACTATTCGGTTACGCCAGATTTCAAAGTCTCCTTTATCAGGATTAATGATAACATCGAAATTTTCGTCAGTACCAAACTGTTTTTGAAGTACACTTCGGAAAGAGTCCTCAAGAACACTCATCATGGTCGCACGGTCGATGCTCTTCAGATCTTTAAATTCCGAAAACGTGTCAATCAAATTCAGGTTGTCCATATCTTCAGGATTTTAATTGAAAGAAATTAATATTTTTACTGTCTTTATTTGATCAAAAAGGTAAGTCACCGTTTTGGGTATTTCAACCTTTTTCCCGTCAACTTTTTCTTTTGTTACAACTTCTAACTCAAAACCTGCCAAATCAGCAGATCTCAGGATACCTTTCTGTTTTTCACCCGATATGGTCACTACCTCCACTTCGCGTCCAGTGTTTTTGAGGTACTGGCGTAAAACTTTAAAAGGTAATGAGAGGCCCGGAGAGGAGACTTCGAGTGAAAAATCTTCAACCTCACGATCCAGGCTGCTTTCAATATGGCGGCTGATCTGGACACATTCACCCACACTTATTCCTGCATCACTATCGACAGAAACGGCTATTGCATTCCCTAAACCAACAGTTATATCAACAATAAACTGATCATCCGACAATACTTCTTCTATAATAAACTGAATCTTTTCTTTAGTTATCATATTTAATATCAATAAAATAGGGGACTTCGCGTCCCCTAATCCTTCGATTATTCTCCACTGCAAAAGTAATCCATTTGTCTTAAAAAAACAAATATAATTCATTTGTACCCCGAATATGATTATTTAAATGAGCGAGTTGTAAAAATAAAGGATAAAAAAAGCCGGACATTTCTTAATTTTGAACACCTATTTCATTAAAAAAGAATCATAGTTGAAAGGCTTAAAAAATAAAATAGTAAATGATCCGGTTTGGGGATTTATTGAACTGGATTTCGACCTCCATCTCAAATTGATTGATCACCCCTATTTTCAACGCCTTAGGCGAATTAAACAACTGGGACTTTCCTCTTTGGTGTATCCAGGTGCCAATCATACCCGTTTCGAACATGCAATCGGAACCATGTATTTAGTAAGTTCAGCAGTTAACGTACTGCGAAAAAAAGGTAATAAAATCACCGAAGAGGAGGAGGAAGGAGTAATGGCTGCACTTTTACTGCACGATATTGGACATGGTCCCTTTTCGCATGCCCTTGAGCAGAGTATTGTCCAGGGTGTTCCGCACGAGGAATTATCGCTTATTTATATGGACGAGCTAAACCGCGAGATGGATGGGCGGCTTAGCCTGGCGATTGATATTTTTACAAACCGCTATTCAAAACGATTTCTCCATCAATTGGTAAGTAGCCAGCTTGATATGGACCGGCTCGATTTTCTGAAGCGCGACAGCTTTTATTCCGGCGTTTCGGAAGGGGTGGTATCATCGGAGCGGATTATTCAAATGCTGAATGTCAGGCACGATCAGCTCGTAATTGAGGTAAAAGGGATCTATTCTGTTGAAAAATTCCTGATTGCCCGGCGTTTAATGTACTGGCAGGTTTATCTCCATAAAACAGTGATTTCGGCTGAATATATGATAATCAAAGTATTGCAGCGCGCTTCCGATCTTGCTTCATCGGGAGAGAAAGTGCCGGCTGCAAATCATTTGGCCCTGTTTTTAAATAAGGACATAAAAGCCGCAGACTTTCGCTCGACCAATTTAAAGACAAGAAAACAGGCGCTTCATCATTTCGCATACCTCGATGATGCCGATATCCTGTATACCTTAAAAATATGGATGGAACATCCTGATCCTATCCTTTCGAACCTTTCGCGCGCGCTGGTCAATCGCGAGCTATTCAAGATTAAACTATCACAAGCACCCTTTTCAGAAATCAAACTTACAAAACTTAAAGAGCTGTCAATCAAAAAGTTTAATATAAATCCGGACGAAGCCTCATTTTTCGTAATTAATGGCGAAATTACGAATAGTGCTTACGACGAAGAGGCCGAAAGCATTAACATTTTATATAAAAACGGCAAACTGAAAAATATAAAAGTGGCTTCAGACATTAATCTGGAAGGGCTTACAAAGACTGTACGGAAACATTTTGTGTGTTATCCCGGAGAAATCATCACAGGGTAATTATTTTAATTATTTTTGCAACGTAAAATAAAAAGACGAACGAATGGAGTTTTCGGCAAATGATATTGCGGCTTTACTAAACGGTGAAGTTGAAGGAAATGGCAATGTTAAAGTAAGTAATATTTCAAAAATTGACGATAGTGTACCCGGAACCTTAACTTTTTTATCAAATCCAACCTACACAAAGTATATTTACACTACCACTGCAGCAATAGTCATTGTCAGTAAAGATTTTAAGGCTGATAGTCCGCTCTCCTGCACATTAATACGTGTAGAAGATGCGTATGTATCCCTGGCCAAACTTCTGGATTTTTACGTAAAAATGAAACCTGTAAAGGTTGGGATCGAACAACCCAGTTTCATCCATAGTTCGGCCATTGTTGGAGAGCAAATCTATGTCGGTGCGTTTGCCTATATTGGCGAAAAGGCTAATATAGGAAATAATGTAAAGATCTATCCCCACGTATTTATCGGCGATAATGTAAAAATAGGTGATGATACAATTCTTTATTCAGGCGTCAAAATCTATGCCGGCTGTTCAGTTGGTAGTTCCTGCATGATTCATGCCGGGACTGTGATTGGGGCGGACGGATTTGGATTTGCCCCAAATCCTGACGGAACATACACCAAAATTGCACAAATCGGGAATGTCATTATCGAAGACAATGTGGAAATCGGGGCTAACACTACCATCGACCGGGCTACTCTGGGTTCTACAATACTCCATAAAGGTGTTAAACTCGATAATCTTGTCCATATCGCTCATAACGTTGAAATTGGTGAAGATACCGCGATGGCTGCCCAGGTAGGTGTTGCCGGATCGACAATTATAGGGAGAAATTGTGTCTTCGGAGGACAGGCAGGCATATCCGGACATAGCACAATCGGAGAGGGATCAAAAATAGGTCCTCAAAGTGGAGTAATTTCTTCGGTCAAACCAAACTCCGTTTTATTGGGATCACCAGCCCTTGAGTTTAAACTGACCATGAAAGCATATGCCATAACCCGGAACCTTCCGCAATTGCGCAATGATGTTATTGACCTTCAAAAACGTATACAAACAATTGAAAAAAAAGTATAAAAAAAATTCCGTGAAATGATGAGTAAGAAGCAGAACACCATTGAAAAAGAAGTCACCATTTCAGGCAAAGGCCTACATACAGGTGTAGATGTCACATTAACTTTTAAACCTGCACCGGAAAACTTCGGTTATAAATTTAAACGTACTGACCTGCCTGGTCAGCCGTTACTTGAGGCGAATATTTCAAAAGTCAAGGGAACATCACGCGGAACAGTTCTTAAGGATGGAGAGGTTGTAATTGGTACGATTGAACATGTAATGGCGGCACTGATCGGTACCGGAGTAGATAATGTTTTGATTGAGATGAACGGATCTGAAGCTCCAATTCTGGATGGCAGTGCTGCTCCATATGTAAAAATTCTCAACAAGGCCGGTCTGGTCTCACAAAGCGCCGACCGTGAATATTTTGAAATAAAGAGAAAAATAGTTTATAAAAATCAGGAAACGGGCACTGAAATCATTGCCTACCCGGATGATGATTTTAGTATTGATGTCATGATTTCATACAACTCTGTTGTACTTGATAACCAATATGCCACATATAACAGCCAGACAAAGTTCCAGGATGAGATCGCACCGTGCCGCACGTTTGTTTTTGTCCGCGAACTCGAAATGCTTTTGAAGAATAACCTTGTAAAAGGAGGAGATGTCGATAATGCCATAGTGATCATGGATCAGCCAATGACCCTTGACGAACTCAACCGTATTGCCGATTTGTTCAATCAGAAGCATATCGAAGTCAATAAAATCGGAATTTTGAATAACGTTACGCTCCATTTCGATAATGAATGTGCGCGTCATAAGTTACTCGATGTTATCGGCGACCTTGCCCTGATCGGTAAAAGAATCAAAGGGCGCATTGTAGCCAAAAGACCCGGTCACGGGCCGAACACAGAATTCGCGAAAATGCTTCAAAAGGAATATCTTAAAGGTATTTCAGAAAATACGGCGCCGGAATATGATCCAAACAAGACACCATTGTATGATGTGAACCAGATCAAGAAATTTTTACCGCACCGTAATCCTTTCCTGCTGATTGATAAAATTATAGAGAAAGGTATCGATTATATTGTTGGTGTGAAAAATGTGACGATGAATGAACCATTTTTCGTAGGGCACTTCCCTGCAGAACCTGTGATGCCTGGGGTTCTGATCATCGAGGCAATGGCACAATGTGGAGGCGTCTTTGTGATTAGTTCACAACCAGCCGATGGCGATTACTCGACCTATTTCATGACGATGGACAACATCAAATTCCGTAAGAAGGTTGTGCCTGGCGATACGCTTGTTTTCAGGTTAAAATTACTCGGTCCGATTCGACGTGGAATTGCCAATATGAGGGCAATAGCATTTGTTGGTGATACGGTGGTTTGTGAGGGAGAATTTATGGCGCAAATTGCAAAAACAAAATAGGAACACTGGTAAAATCGATTACCGGTTTTTAATTCTACAACAATGAATCAACCATATGCAAATATTCATCCGGATGCAAAGATTGGCGCCGGTGTTATTATTGAACCGTTCGCGACTGTATCGAGCGATGTAATTATTGGCGATGGATCGTATATTGGTCCCACAGCCACCATTTTACCCGGCACCCGGATTGGCAAAAATTGCCGGATCTCATCCGGTGCGGTGATTGGCGGCGAACCCCAGGATTTAAAGTTCAAAGGAGAATATTCAACTGTTGAGATTGGCGACAATACGACAATCAGAGAGTGTGTTACTGTGAACAGAGGCACTTCTGCCAAAGGGAAAACAGTAATTGGCAGTAACTGCCTTATCATGGCTTACGTCCACGTAGCCCATGACTGTGTGGTTGGTGACAGTGTCATTCTGGTAAACTC
>JBBRGI010000045.1:0-16308 GCA_038240855.1 Bacteroidales bacterium
ATGGAACCGGAGAAACAGAAGCAGAAGCCAAAGTGGCTTTGTTTGAAGCCGTTGATTCTGCAAGGGAATATGTCGAAGAGACCGGTAAGTGGGGCGATTATAGTGTATTCAAGTCTGATTTTGAGTTCGGTTACCGTTATGATTTATCCGGGTTCTTTAAATCATACGACTTTTTTGATGTGAGTGCTTTGGCTGGGAAAATTGGTTTAAATGCATCTTTGTTAAGACGTTACAAAAGTGGATTATCTAAAGCTGAACCCAAGCAAAAAGAGAGAATAGAACGTGGAATACATAATCTTGCCAAAGAACTAAGCCAGGTTAAATTTTAAGTGTGAAAAGGGTTATTCTTCTTCCGATTTGATCTTTTTCTCCAATACAGCGATCGCTTTCCCCGAATCATCTTTCACCTTCAATGCTCGTGACAGGTCATATGCTGCCTTAATCGCATTTTTATCCCGGTCTTCAAGCCAAATGGTGTGGGAAGACTTGCCTGTAAATCTGACTTTCATCTTTTTATTGTAGTTTTTGGCAACCAGCGCAATAACCTGATCAGCCTGAGGACTACGGTAAGTCACCTTCTCCCACTTCGATCCGCCAAATTCACTACGATGGTTGTTCATCTGGTCAGCCGAAACCGAATCAGTTTTAGCCGCTGTTGCTTCACATTCGACACTTACCGAAGTATGGTTAAGCCATTGCCCCCCGTAATAACTGCTTGTCAGGAAAAGAACCCCCGTTTCGTTGAGATATACATGTAGTGTGGTGCGTGCCCCGGCTTTATCTGATCCAGGTCCGTTATAAGTATAATAAGTGTTTTTGTCATACTCCCCTTTTTCAGGATTGAATTGAGTGAATAGTGAATCAATGACCGCGTTGGCTGCGGCGAAGTTTTCGCGTTGCTGCATTAACTTCGATACATTGATCCGGTTGCTGATCTGAATTGCGGTCCTGGCTTCGGAGATTGCCTTCGGATAGAGGTAAGGGATGGAGTCGAGATGCAATAAGCAGGTAATAGTGTCTCCACTGGCAAGAAGCGTTTCAGCAAGTTCAATTTTCCGCACGGCAAGTTGAGGCTGAGACGGACCACAGGCTGATACGATTATCAATACGATTGCAACAATTGCGAAGAGTTGTTTCATTTTTTACATGTTTTTAAGGCTTCATCCAAATGATTCAAAAGCAAATCCTTGTATTAGTTGAAAATAGGCGGAATTCCGGTTTCGTTTTTATCGTTTTAACCGGGCCAATCAACCATTTATGGAACCCAATATTTCGACAAAGATATAATAAAACCTTCTTTACCAACAGTGGAAACTAATTGTCGTACGACACTCATTCATTGTCAGTGCATTATCAATCTTTAAAATTATGAGTTTTTTTTTAATCTGAACTTGTCTTTTCGAAAAATAGTTTCTTTCTTTGCAACGCTAAAATCGGAAGGGCAATAAGCTTCAAATCCGGTTTTGTATTTCAATTTTTTTGAGACCTCCGTAATGATAGTTTCACAAATTTTGAATTGTTTGATGGTCTGTTCATCTAAGGGTTAGGATTCAAGATTTTCATTCTTGCCATAGGGGTTCGAATCCCCTACAGACTACATCGGGTCATTTTTTAAATTAAAAGGTTTGGAAAGATGGCCGATCAAAAAAAATAGATTACTTTTACGACCCCAATCAATGGGGATATTATCGAGATGGTCTGTTCATCTAAGGGTTAGGATTCAAGATTTTCATTCTTGCCATAGGGGTTCGAATCCCCTACAGACTACAAATTTTTAGAACGAAGAAATTTTTATAAAATATGGCAAACCATAAATCAGCTATAAAGAGAGCTAAGCAGAGTGAAGTGCGTCGTCTGCATAATAAGTATTATTCAAAAACAACCCGTAATGCGGTTCGTTTATTACGCGAAACTACTGACAAGGCAACTGCGACAGAGCTTTTGCCAAAAATATCGACCATGCTTGACAAATTGGCGAAGCAGAACGTTATTCATTTCAATAAGGCATCAAACCTGAAATCAAGTCTGGCTTTACACGTTAACAGCCTGTAGTTTTTCGGTTCAGAAATAATTTTGAAGCTCATCCTATAAAGGGTGGGCTTTTTTTGTTATTCTTTATTTTTTTTGGTAAGTTTGTTAACGTACCTGATAATTAATGAATCAACCTGCCATGGAAGAATATCACAAGCTGAATATCAAAGACTGGGCACTTGAGGACCGTCCGCGTGAAAAACTGTTGTATCGCGGAATATCTTCACTTTCCGATGCTGAACTGGTTGCCATTCTGATCGGATCCGGAAATTCCGATGAAAGCGCTGTTGAACTTTCGCGCCGGATACTGGAGAATGTCAAGAACAATCTGAATGAACTCGGCAAACTCAATGTCGATAATCTGAAAAAGTTTAAAGGGATTGGCGAAGCAAAGGCAATTTCTATCATTGCTGCAATGGAACTGGGTCGTCGCCGGGATCATTCAACCGCGCTTGACATGGGTAAAATAACGGGAAGCCAGGATGTGGCACGTTATCTCCGGCCCTTAATTGGCGATATTCCGCATGAGGAATTCTGGGTTTTATTTTTAAACCGGCAAAATAAAGTTATTGAAAAACAGAAACTTAGTCAGGGTGGTATGACCGGTACTGTGATTGATGTCAGGTTGGTGTTAAAAATGGCGATCGAGAAGCATGCAACTTCGCTGATCTTTGCCCATAATCACCCATCGGGTAACCTGGATGCCAGTGATGCCGACCGTAAAATCACCCGTCAGATTAAGGAAGCGGGCCTTATTATGGATATTCCATTGCTCGATCATGTGATTATTACCCAGGCTGGTTATTTTAGCTTTGCGGATGAGGGGTTGCTGTGATATATTTTTTATTTTTGCCCAAAATTTTTCCATGGTACATATATTAGGTGAAAACAACTCCTTACTCAATCAATTTATTTCTGAAATCAGGGACGAGGTCATTCAGAAGGATCCACTGCGATTCAGACGTAACCTCGAACGTGTAGGTGAGATATTTGCTTATGAAATCAGTAAAAGTCTAGTCTACAAAACGAAGGAAGTGACTACTCCGCTTGGTGTTGCAAAAATACCTGTACCTGAACAGCAACCTGTACTGGCGACTATTCTCCGCGCCGGCCTCCCGCTTCACCAGGGTCTTTTAAATTATTTTGATAAAGCCGAAAATTGTTTTATTTCTGCCTATCGCAAATATGGGACGGATGGTGAATTTAAAATCGAATTTGAGTATATTGCATCGCCACACCTTGATAATAAAATTGTTATAATGTCGGATCCGATGCTGGCCACGGGCTCTTCGATGGAAATCGCGTATCACGCATTATTCGAAAAAGGGGAACCCCGTCATGTTCACCTGGTATCGGTTATCGCAAGCAGACAGGGAATCGATTACATTTTAAACAAGCTTCCCCACGACCGGATAACACTTTGGGTTGGAGCCGTTGATCCGGGAATGACGCCAAAATCATATATTGTTCCAGGGCTGGGTGACGCGGGAGATCTTGCATATGGTGAAAAAATGGACTCCAAGGAGAGTGTGATACATTCCCATTTATAATCGTTCGACTTTAAGCAGATCGGGACACTTCCGGAGCATTTCCCCAATGCTGAGGCCGGAAACGGGATGACGCTTGTCAGGAGCAATTTCATTAAGCGGGATCAGTACAAATTTCCGTTCCTGCATCCTGGCATGAGGTAAGGTCAGATTCGGGGTATTTAGTTGAAGTTCATCGTAAAAAAGAAGATCGATATCCATCACCCTGGCGATATAATGTGTTGATTTCGTGATACGTCCCATAGTTATTTCAATTGCCTGAGATTGTTTCAGAACTTCATATGGCGTAAGTTTCGTCTCCGCAATCAGGGCCTGGTTCCAGAAGAGTTCTGATGTGAATCCCCAGGGCTCTGTTACATAAACTGATGAGAGCCGGGTAACAGGACCGATTCTTTCGGAAATCTGTTTTCTCGTGTCCTCAAATATTTTCGGCTTATCTCCCAGATTACCACCTAAAAGGATATAAACTTCGGCCATTATTAGTAAATTTGCATATTAAATCTCAACAATAGTACGGATAATTGGGAATATCCGGTTTGTCTTAAGTATCAAATATTAATTTTTTATGAAAATCTTCTGGAAAGCTTTTTTTGCATCACTCCTTGCCATCGTTGTAGCGTCGTTTCTCCTGCTTTTTGTGCTTATTGGCATGATTTCGGCGATTACTTCATTTAAAGATCAGACTGTTACGCTTAAAGATCAGACACTCTTGCTGCTTAAGCTTGATAACCGGATTGTCGAACGTAAATCCAACAATCCATTTGAAGACCTGGAATTACCCGGGTTAAAGACCTCTTCGACAACCGGCCTGAACCAGGTTCTGAGTTGTATCGAGAAAGCAAAAACCGATGACCGGATAAAAGGTATCTTTCTTGAGTTGTCTGAGATAAGATCGGGCTATGCCACGATCGAAGAGATCAGGAATGCCCTACTTGATTTTAAAACAACCGGAAAATTTATCTATACTTATGCCGATATGATCTCACAAAAGGCATATTACCTGGCGACTGTATCTGACAGTCTGATTCTTAATCCGATGGGGATGTTCGATTTTCGCGGACTTAATGCCGAGCATACTTTTTATAAAAAGGCGCTTGATAAATTCGGAATTGAAATGCAGGTAGTGCGCGGTAAAAACAACAAGTTCAAATCGGCTGTTGAGCCTTTCCTGCTGGATAAGATGAGCGATGCGAACCGGGAACAAACAAGTGTCTACCTGAACAGTATCTGGAACCATGTTCTGAAAGGAATTTCGGAGCGCAGAAATATACCTGTCGATAGCCTGAACAGCTATGCCGATCAGGTAATGACTTTCCAGAAAGCGGAAAAAGCCCTGGAATACCGATTTTTCGATAATCTGAAATACAAAGATCAGGTGCTGGCCGATTTCAGGAAGTTGACCGGCCTTGGTGAAAACGATGAAATTCCTGTAGTTACTGTTTCCGAATATGATAAAGTTCCCAAACATATTGATGCGGCCGGTTTGCCTCAGAACAGAATCGCAATTGTTTATGCCGAGGGTGATATTGACACCGGAACAGATGGACCATACCAGATTGATTCAAAGGAAATCTCCAAAGCAATTCGGGAAGCACGCACCGATTCAGCAATTAAGGCAATTGTTCTCCGGGTTAATTCTCCGGGAGGATCGGCCTATGGTTCTGAAGTCATCTGGAGAGAGGTAATCCTGGCGCAGAAAACCAAGCCGGTGATTGTTTCAATGGGTGATTATGCAGCTTCCGGTGGCTATTACATTGCCTGCGGCGCAGATGCGATAATGGCGAATCCAACCACTATTACAGGATCTATCGGGGTTTTTGGAACAATCCCTAACCTGAGCGGATTACTTACCGATAAAATCGGCGTGACATTCGACAATGTTTCAACGAACGAACATTCCGATATGCCTTCAATTACACGAAAAATGACCCCGTTTGAGATCAACCTGATGCAGCACTATGTCGAATCGACTTACGAAACTTTTATTGCTCATGTGGCCGACGGCCGCAAGATATCAGTATCATCTGTCGATTCAATCGGACAGGGACGTGTCTGGAGTGGTGAGAATGGTAAATCAATCGGGTTGGTTGATGAATTTGGTGGTCTGAACGAAGCCGTAAAGTTGGCGGCTCTCAGGGCTGGAATTGATCGTTACAGGATTAAGGAATTGCCAAAACAGAAAGACACCTTCGAAGAGTTAATGAAAAGTTTCTCTGCCAAAGTGCAAAATGGTGTATTTCAATCCAAATTGGGTGATTCATATAGCTTATGGGAAAATCTGTCACGGGAAGCGCGTGCAAACGGTATATATGCACGCATACCTTATAGTTTGGAAATAAATTAGATTAATTATTTAAAAATCAAAAGTGAAATATTTGTTTCTGAAATTACTGGCATTTTTTTACGGGATAATCACAGGCATAAGAAATGAATTGTTTAATCTTAAGATTCTTTCTTCGCAGGAATTTGACATGCCTGTAATTTCGATAGGAAACATCGCCGTTGGTGGGACGGGTAAAACTCCCCACACCGAATATATTGCTGAACTGTTAAAATCAAATTTTAAGGTTGCTACATTAAGCAGAGGCTACAAAAGAAAAACCAGGGGATTTTTAATTGTTGAACAAACTTCAAAGGTCCGCCAGGTTGGAGACGAACCCTTACAAATTAAGCTAAAATACAATGATGTAACGGTCGCTGTTGATGCAAACCGTGTACGGGGAATAAAGCAACTGATGCAACTTCCCAATAAACCTGACGTAATTCTTCTTGATGATGCCTTTCAACACCAATATGTTACACCGGGGATGAATATCCTTCTTACCGATTATCACCATTTAATCACCAAAGATTCACTGCTCCCATATGGCCGTTTACGTGAATCAGCTTCAAATAAAAGCAGGGCCACTATTATTATTGTTACCAAGTGTCCCCCCGAGTTAAAACCAATCGAAGAACGAATAATTACCAAAGAACTTGAGATAAGGCCTTATCAAAATCTATACTTTTCAAGAATCGATTACGGATCATTAATGCCGGTCTTCCCAACTGATGTGGACTCTAAAACTGTAAAACTGATTGAAGGATTAACCGTTCTCATGATTACCGGAATTGCAAACCCTTCGCCACTCAAAGAATATCTCCGGCGGGGCACACACGATATTCATGAAATTGTTTTTGCTGACCATCACCGCTATGTCCCGAAGGATATCGATCGGATTATGGCCACATTTGAGGCTATAGCGGCTGGAAGAAAAATCATAGTTACTACCGAGAAAGACATGGTAAGGTTCCTCGACCTGGGTAATGTGCCTGAAGTTCTGCGAAAGAGTATGTATTATATTCCACTTAAAATCAGTTTTTTAAATAACGCCAGGAAGGATTTTGACCGTAAAATTGTGAATTATGTTAGAGAAAATAAAAGCAACTTCAACCTTTATTCAAAAAGTAACAGGATTTAAGGCCGAAATCGGAATTATTTTGGGTACAGGGCTTGGTGGCCTGGTGAATGAAATTGAAATTATTCAGACCCTGAAGTATACCGATATTCCTAATTTTCCCGTTTCGACGGTCGACGGGCATAAAGGTCAGTTGATTTTTGGTAAATTGGGTGGTAAAAATATTATGGCTTTGCAGGGAAGGTTCCATTTCTACGAAGGTTATACGATGAAAGAAGTAACCTTCCCGGTAAGGGTGATGAATGATTTGGGAATAAAGATTTTATTCGTATCCAATGCAAGCGGCGGACTTAATCCCGGGTTTAACGTAGGCGATGTAATGATGATCAGTGACCATATCAACATGTTTGGAGACAATCCACTCCGGGGCGCCAATATCCGCGAACTTGGGACCCGGTTCCCTGATATGAGCATGGCATATGATCCTAACCTCAGAAATCTTGCACGGAAAATTTCGCTGAAGAATGATATTGATCTCAAGGAAGGCATATATGTTGGTGTTGCGGGTCCGACTTTCGAAACTCCCGCAGAATATAAGATGTTCCGTATCCTGGGTGGCGACGCTATCGGAATGTCAACCGTTCCTGAAGTTATTGTGGCCCGTCATATGGGAATGAGTGTTTTTGGTATCTCCATCATTACCGACAGTGGGGTACCCGGCGAAATTGTCGAAATATCGCATGAAGAGGTGCAGGAAGTTGCCATGAAGGCCGAGCCTAAAATGAGTTTAATCATCAGGGAGTTGATTGCCTCTCTTTGAATTTTACCCGTCTTTCCCGACGGACAATAGTAAAGGCAATGGTTATGTATTTATTTGATATTTCCCGGATGAGGGATAGTAACCAATAAATAGTTAGTATATAAACTTATGAAATTCAGTCGGCTTGCTATCCTACGTTTAGCGATAATTGTCGGTATCTTCCTTTTTGCTGGTTGCAAAGTTTTCAAACCTTCGATGCCTGCCGAAAGTTACAATGTCGTCCCCCGTAAACCACAGACTTCAATTATCAACCTTTTTGCGGATATTGAGACCACGAAATTGGAGCAATATGTTAATGATCAATTGGATAGCGTCTTATATGAGGATAATAGTTTTGAGGACAACAGTGGTGATAATCTTAAGTTTAAAGCCTGGAAAGACGGAGATGTCAGGCTTAATTTTGAACAGCATGATCTGAGCTGGGAATTTCCGGTGAAAGTATCCATTCAAAAGGGGATGAAAGTATTCGGTTTCAATGTTCCGCTGGTTGATTCGTGGGAATATAACGGTCAGGTCAAATTTCGCTTTAAAACAACGTTAGTTGTTAACCGTGACTGGAGCATAAAAACCACAACAGTGCCTGATGGTTATGTTTGGGTTAAAAAACCTGCGGTAAAGATAGGCGGCATTGAAATACCGGTTACACTGGTGGCAAATATGCTGCTCCCTTCCAATCTCAGGTCTTTTTCACAGCATATTGATGAGGTAATTGCCGGTAGCCTGGATTTCAGGGGTTATGCCGAGGAAGGGTGGCGAAAGTTGTTCAATCCGTTCAGAATCCCTGGCAGTTACGATGCCTGGTTATCGATTACTCCTTATTCTGTTTCGTTTGTACCCATTGAAGGATCTGCAGGACATATCCGGCTCGGAGCTGCAATTACCTCCGATGTTGAATGTTTGCTCGAAAATGTCCCTTCATCCGGGAAAGTCACCGCATTGCCCAATATTCAACCAATGGAGTTACCAAGTGATACATTCAAAGTTAACTTGTTAACCGATATACCTTACACGACTATAAACCGGATGATTGGGGAACAACTTGGTGATTCAACTTTCGTTTTTGGAAAACGCAGGATCCGGTTCGAGACATTCAGGGTATATGGAACCAACGGAAAAATGGCGGTCGAAACCAAGGTCTCCGGGAGTATAAAGGGGACGCTTTATCTCACTGGTATTCCGTATTACAATGCCGGAGATACCACACTTCGGATTAAAGAGCTGAAATTTGATCTGAAAACACGAAATCTTGTTATGAGTTCTGCAAAATGGCTGTTCAACGGAAAGATAGAGCGAATGATTTCCAGGTCGGTTGCCATACCTTTTAAATCGAATATATCGGAAATTGAACAGCAGATCTCCCGATTCTTTGTCCATTATCCCCTTGGATTCGGATTTGAATTGAACGGGAATCTTGCCCGGTTATATGTTTCGGAGCTTTATCTGAGCCCGGAGTCCGTGAAAGCCAATGTTGTTTTCTCAGGCACATTATCCCTTGGCCTGGCTGGAAAATCGCCGCTTGTGTTATCCAGGTAGGCAATATTTTATGACGAAAAATAACGGTAAAAAATTGATTTAAAACAAGGAAGTTTTTGATATCAGGAACGTAAAAGATTGGGTGATTTTTCGAAAATTAATATAGATTTAACTCATAAACAAATTGATAATTAATTATTTGATGATGAAAGCGAAAAGCAATAAACAACAATAAGTCTAAATATTTAGGTGCTGGTACTTTTGAAGAAATAAATGGTGAGGTTGTCCAATCCGTATGTTTTACGTTGTGTAAAAGAAGTCAAAGAACGACTCTTTTTAAAAAATTGACAGTTTTCAAATCTTCAGAACAAAAAAAGCAGAAATTACTCTCTAATAGTCTAATAACGTACAAATTTGAATTAAAAAAGTTTAATGAATTTAAGGGAAAACAATTCGGTTTTTGGATAAAAGAGGATGTTATTAAGTATTTTTAAGAAGGTGCCTCGACCAAAATGTTTTTAACTACGATGTCAATTTTTTGAAAGATTTATGCAGATTCATCGCTGTTAATTTTTTAACGAAACCTATTTTAATAATTTAGATTTATGATTGAACTAATTACAAAAAGTGTAGTAAACCCGCGAGATATCATTGAGCGTATTTTGTCAGGTAAAATTCATGTTGTTTGTAATGCCCAAAACGGTCTGACTCACCTGAATGTGTACGGGAAATTATATTGTAAAGTACCGAGAAATATAATCAATAAATTTTGCGACGAGGTCAACTCCTCAAAAAAGGCTGCAACTTTTTTTCCTGAAGCTAATATTTCAATTTTACCCAAATCAGAAAGGCAAACTGATTGGAATAGAAACCAATCAGTTATCTCAAACAAAGAATTCAATTCATACCTATCGGGTTTGAAATATTGAACGATAAATTTACAATGACACAGTTACAGAATCTCTACGAGGCAATTTTGGAGTTAAAGTTTGATCGCAGAAACTTTTACAAGAAGATGCTCTCTCTGGGTTATTTAATTCCACTCGATGAAAAGGTAGCATCAGTTTCTCAACGTGCAACCCGTTATTTCTCATTTGATAAAAAGCAATACTTTGATGATGGATATCCAATAATATTTTTACTTTTACCAGTGGTTGCAATCAAACTAATTTAAATATCCAAACTATGTTGTAAGTTAATCACCTGATCGTTCATTTTGACTACAAGAGAACTGTTTTATATTTTGAAGATCGGAATACCGCTGAAAGTACAGTCAAATTTATTAGGCGATAAAGAACAGCAGCCACCAACTGTGTTTAATTGATCAAACGACTGTGGAAGCTTTATTGTAAATCGGTGAGAAAATAGCTTTCCATCATTTATTTAACATACCTTTGGAAAAACGTTAAATAAGACACTATTACGTTTATCAATGCACAAACGATAAAAGACAACTACAAAAGGAATAGAATTTGAAATGGATTATTAACCTTGAAACGGAAAATATAAAATGAATTCCCTTGCATTTATTGATGTAGAGATAGAACCATCAAGTCGAAAAATCCTTGATATTGGAAGTATAAAGGGAAATGGTAGTACTTTTCATTCAAGTTCCGTTGCTGCATTCATTGACTTTTTGAAAAATACTCAATTCATATGCGGTCACAACATCATTAATCACGACTTAAAATACATTCAAAAGGCTGTAATGGATGCTGGAATAAATCCTTTAAACGCTATTGACACTTTATTTCTTTCCCCTCTTATATTTCCCCAAAAGCCATATCATGCGCTATTGAAAGACGACAAACTTCAATCAGAAGACATGAATAATCCGCTTAATGATTCAATAAAAGCAAAAGATCTTTTTTATGATGAAATTGCTTCTTTTAATCAGTCAGACGATTCTATTAAGGATATTTTCTATTTGCTATTGAAGGACAAAATGGAGTTTCACTCATTTTTTGATTTCATTGCATACAAATGTAATCATACAGAACTTGAAGAAACAATTCAGAAAAAATTTCATTGGGAAATTTGCGAACATGCAAATCTGGCTAAAATCATCCTGGAACACCCAATTGAATTAGCTTATTGTTTGGCCTTACTAAATTGCAGAAGCAGATATTCAATTACTCCACCCTGGGTCCTTAAAAACTATCCGGAAGTTGAACGAATAATGTTTGTTTTAAGAAGCAGGCCCTGTTTGACTGGTTGTGTTTATTGCAATCAGGCCTTAGACATTCATAAAGGCCTTAAACGATATTTTGGATTTGATCATTACCGGATCTTTGAAGGTGAATCTTTGCAGGAGCAAGCTGTAAAGGCTGCAATTGACAACAAATCTATTTTGGCAGTGTTTCCCACTGGCGGTGGAAAGTCAATAACCTTTCAGATTCCGGCATTAATGAGTGGGCATAATACAAAGGGTTTAACTGTTATTATTTCTCCATTACAATCTTTAATGAAAGACCAGGTTGATAATCTGGAGAAAATAGGAGTCACTGAAGCAGTTACTATAAATGGTTTGCTCGACCCGATTGAAAGAGGGAAATCCTTTGAAAGAGTTGAAGATGGGTCAGCGTCAATTCTCTATATTTCTCCGGAATCCTTGCGTTCGAGGACCATTGAACGATTGTTGTTAGGTAGAAAAATTGTTCGCTTTGTGATTGATGAAGCACATTGTTTTTCATCTTGGGGACAAGATTTCAGAGTGGATTATTTGTATATCGGCGATTTTATAAAATCACTTCAGGAGAAAAAGAATTTGGAGGATGGAATTCCTGTGTCTTGTTTTACTGCAACCGCGAAACAAAAAGTGATTGAAGATATCCGTGATTATTTTAAGCAAAAACTTTCCCTCGATTTAGAGCTATTTAGTTCAAAAGCTTCAAGAACAAATCTTCATTATAAGGTTTTCGAGAAGGATGATGAAGCGCAAAAATATAATATGCTAAGGGATTTAATTGAGGAAAAAAAATGCCCTTCAATCATTTATGTTTCCAGAACCCGAAAAGCATATCTATTATCCGAAAGATTAACAAAAGACGGATATCAGGCAAAGCCATATCATGGCAAAATGGACAAGAAAGAGAAATCGGAAAATCAGGATGCGTTTATACGGGGAGAGGTTCAAATAATGGTTGCTACTTCTGCTTTCGGAATGGGAGTTGATAAGAAGGATGTAGGCATGGTAATACACTATGAGATTTCTGATTCCCTGGAGAATTACATTCAGGAAGCAGGCAGAGCTGGGCGGGATGAAAATATCACTGCTGATTGTTTCGTATTGTTTAATGAGGAGGATCTAAGCAAACATTTCATTTTGCTCAATCAAACAAAACTTTCGATCAAAGAAATTCAACAAGTTTGGAAAGCAATAAAAGATATCACTAAATTTAGATCTACTGTTTCAAATTCCGCCTTGGAAATTGCAAGAAAAGCTGGTTGGGATGATCAGGTTGCAGAGATCGAAACGAGGGTAATTACTGCGATTGCTGCTCTTGAAGATGCTGGTTATTTGAAACGAGGTCAAAATATGCCAAGAGTTTTTGCAAACAGTATATTGTCAAAGAATGCGCAAGAAGCCATTGAGAAAATCAATGCATCTGTAAGGTTTGGGGAAAAGCAGAAAGAAAAGGGAATCAGGATTATTAAGACACTTATTTCGAGTAAAAGCAGAAAAAATTCAACCGATGTGGAGGCAGAATCAAGAATAGATTACATCTCCGATAACTTAGGGATTGTCAAGGAAGAAGTTATTAACATAGTAAATCTTCTCAGGGAAGAAAAGATTCTGGCAGACGCAAAAGATTTGACAGCTTTTATAAAGAAAGGGGAAAACATCAATCGTTCGTTTAGTATTGTCGATACTTACAGTCAAATTGAACGTTTTCTGTTGCCTTTATTCGAAGAAAAGGAAAAAACATTTCAGATAAAGGAACTAAATGAATTAGCTGAACGGAAAGGTTGCAAAGATGTAACGCCGGCAAAAATAAAAACCATCATCAACTTTTGGGCAATCAAGCATTGGATCAAACGACAGAATGATGATTATTCAAAAAATCATTTTGTAGTACTCTGTGTTCAACCTAAAGAAACATTAAATGAAAAGTTAGGTAGGAGACATGAACTGGCAAAATTCATCGTTGATTTTCTTTATGATAAAAATAATTTTCAATTTGTAAAAGATGAAATAGAAAGTGAAGAAGTATTGGTTGAATTTTCTGTGCATGAATTGAAAGATGCATATGAAAAAAAGTTGCAACTCTTCAAAATAAATGTTTCAATAGAAGATATTGAGGACACTCTATTTTATCTTTCAAGAATTGATGCAATTAAAATTGAAGGAGGATTTTTGGTGGTGTACAATAGAATAACCATTGACAGGCTTGAGCAGGACAACAAAATAAGATACAAAAATGAGGATTATCAAAAGCTAAATCAGTTTTACGAGAACAAAGTTCAGCAAATTCATATCGTTGGTGAATATGCAAAAAAAATGATTGAAGATTATAAAGGAGCCTTGCAGTTTGTTGAAGATTATTTTCAATTGAACTACACTTCGTTTCTGAATAAATATTTTAAAGGAAGCAGACAGAATGAAATAAAAAGAAATATAACACCTGCCAAGTTTCGCCAATTATTTGGCGAATTATCCACCACACAATTGAATATCATTAAAGATAATGAAGCAAAATACATAGTAGTTGCTGCTGGTCCCGGGAGTGGCAAGACAAAATTATTGGTTCATAAATTAGCATCACTTCTTTTAATGGAGGATGTAAAGCACGAACAATTGCTTATGGTGACATTTTCAAGAGTGGCAGCAACAGAATTCAAAAAAAGATTGCTTGGACTGATTGGAAATGCGGCCAATTACATTGAAATAAAAACATTTCATTCCTACTGCTTCGATTTGTTAGGCAAAGTGGGAAGTATTGAAAAGTCGGATACAATTCTTAAAAATACAGTTGCAAAAATTAAAAACGGTGATGTTGAAGCAAACAGAATCACAAAAACGGTCTTAGTAATCGACGAAGCCCAGGACATGAATGCAGATGAATTCGCTTTGATTAGTGCCCTGATGGAACAAAATGAGGATATGAGAGTCATTGCTGTTGGAGACGATGACCAGAATATTTATGAATTCAGAGGAGCAAATTCGAAATTTCTGGAGCAATTCATTACTGAAAAGAGAGCAACAAAATATGAGTTGGTTGAAAATTTCAGGAGTAGAAATAATTTGGTGGAATTTACCAACGATTTCGTAAAAATGATCCGTAACCGAATGAAAGAGAATCCAATTCTGGCAACCCGGAATATAAATGGAACCATAAAGTTAGTGCATTATTCCAGCGGAAATCTCATTACTCCTTTGGTGCACGACGTAATGAATACCGGACTCGCTGGAACTACGTGCATCCTAACCAAAACAAACGAGGATGCAACGCACATAACCGGACTACTTATAAATAGCGGAATGCAGGCCAAGTTGATTCAGACGAATGACGGATTTAGTTTATACAACCTATACGAAGTTCGGTTTTTTCTTGGCGAATTAAAACTTGCAGACGATGTGTTTGTAATCAGTGATGAAATTTGGACAAAAGCTAAAAGAGAATTAATCAGGAGGTTTAAACTAAGTTCCCGGTTGGAAATTTGCGAAAACATCATTAAGGATTTTGAAGCAATTAATCCAAAGAAAAAATACAAATCGGATTTGGAGGTTTTTATCCGCGAATCCAAACTAGAGGATTTCTTCAATGAAAATGGTGAAACGATTTTTGTTTCAACAATTCACAAAGCAAAAGGGAAGGAGTTTGATAATGTTTTCATTATGCTTAATAATTTCAACCCTTCAACAGATGAAGCAAAACGGCTCTTTTATGTGGCCATGACCAGGGCAAAACAGAACCTGACGATTCATTTAAATGGAAATTATCTTGACAATATTACCGTAGAAAATTTAGAAAGGATTGAAGATATTGTTGAGCATGTCCCCCCGAGCCAGTTATCAATGCACCTGACACATGAAGATGTAAATCTTGGTTACTTTGAATTTATTCAAAAGCGTATGCAAAATCTGGTTAGTGGTAATATTCTTAAAAAATTAGAAGACGGGTATGGCAATGAAGATGGAGATTTGGTTCTAAAGTTTTCTAAAAAGTTTTCTGAGAAGTTGAATGCTCTAGAGAAGAAAGATTTCCATATTAAAGAGGTAAAAGTCGGATTCATTATTTACTGGAAAAAAGTAGATTCAGCGAAAGAAGTTAAAATCATTTTACCTGAATTGTTTTTTGAAAAATAGCCTGTACATATATTTGTGTAAATGGACAGTTGCCGATTTTATTTGACGCCACATCTATCTCCAAATTTAGTAATTAACAGGTTAATAATGAATAGCATTATCTACACGTTACCCATTGATTAGTAGCAGTCTTTTTTCTATTAACTGCCTGAGTAAAATGATTTGTTCCTTTAAATAAGATTCAGGTACGCGTAGTCTGATCACAGTCCAATTTTCTCTGCTTTCGTAGATTTTACTCTTTAGATTTTTTCTGATTTGGTTGTCAAAATTACTGGTGATGAAAGGAGTCGAAAGGGTTAAGGATAAATGATTATTTACCATTTTCCAATTTCACTTGTAGATTTGTGAGAAAAATTCATTTTCATCATTTATGCAAAAAACGCAAGGGTTAATAAATTTAAAAGAGTAGTCAATTTAATCTAATTAGTCATAATTAGGTGATTGTTTGATACTTAATCATTTTATAAAGTTTTTTTTCTTGCAACTTTAAACACATAAATACAATGGAAATAAATTGGATTATTATAGTAATAGTTTTGGTTTGTGTAATTGCATTAATTTTTTACTTGATTAAACAGAATATGAAGGACAAAAAAAATGTAATTAAGTATTTTAATGCTGAAACTAAAATTAATACTGAGTCAGAACAAGACGAAGATGAAGTATAGTAATAGCAATTATGTTTAATTTTCAAGTCCATACCAGCGAGGCAACTGTCATTATCAAATT
>JBBRGI010000046.1:0-16184 GCA_038240855.1 Bacteroidales bacterium
AATACGAAATAATAGTATGGGACAAAAAGTAAATCCGATTTCAAATAGGCTTGGAATCATCAGAGGATGGGATTCCAACTGGTTCGGAGGTAACGATTATGGTGATAAACTGGTCGAAGACCACAAAATCAGAGGTTATCTAAATGCGCGGCTTTCAAAAGCCAGCATCTCAAGGATTATTATTGAGCGCACTTTGAAGCTTATTACCATAACTGTTCACACTTCAAGACCTGGTATTATTATTGGTAAAGGTGGTCAGGAAGTTGACAAGCTGAAAGAAGAGCTCAAGAAAATCACGAAGAAGGAAGTTCAGATCAATATCTTTGAAATCAAACGTCCTGAACTTGATGCTCAAATCGTTGCCAGTAATATCGCACGTCAGGTGGAAGGCAAGATTGCCTATCGCCGTGCTACAAAGATGTCCATTGCATCTACGATGAGAATGGGTGCTGAAGGGATTAAAGTTCAGGTTTCCGGACGATTGAACGGCGCCGAAATGGCCCGTTCTGAAATGTACAAGGACGGAAGAACACCTCTGCACACCCTGAGAGCCGATATCGACTATGCACTTGCCGAAGCGTTGACTAAAACGGGTTTGATCGGTGTTAAAGTTTGGATATGCCGTGGCGAAATTTACGGCAAACGTGACCTTTCGCCTAATGTCGGACAATCTGTACAGCAACAACGTGGACCGAACCGTCCTGCACCGGAACATGGTAAAGGTGGGTTTAAAAAACGTAAAAAGTAACCATCGACAAAGCAAAACAAGATGTTACAGCCAAAAAAAGTAAAATTTAGAAGAGTACAAAAGGGCAAACTGAAAGGAAACGCACAGCGCGGAAATCAGTTATCATTTGGTTCTTTTGGAATAAAATGCCTGGAAACAGCATGGATAACCGGCCGCCAGATAGAGGCAGCCAGGGTTGCGGTAACGCGACATATGCAGCGTCAGGGGCAGATTTGGATCCGTATATTTCCCGATAAACCGATTACGAAAAAACCTGCAGAGGTTCGTATGGGTAAAGGAAAAGGTGCTCCTGAAGGATTTGTTGCCACTGTTACACCAGGGCGCATAATAATAGAGGTGGAAGGTGTCCCTTTCATGCTCGCGAAAGAAGCATTACGTCTGGCAGCTCAAAAACTGCCTGTGACTACCAGATTTGTTGTTAGACGCGATTTTGTTGAATCTTCAATTATTGAATAATGAAAAATTCTGAGATCAAAGAGTTAACAACTGCTGAAATCATCGAGAAGATCGCTAATACAAACGAGGAACTGATACGCATGCGTTTAAATCATAGCGTCAATCCTCTTGAGAATCCGATGAGAATACGGTTTACCCGCAAAGACGTCGCTCGTCTGAATACTGAATTACGTAAACGTCAACTTGAAAATTAATTATGACTATGGAAACCAGGAATCTTCGGAAAGAGCGTGTTGGAATTGTTGTAAGTAACAAAATGGAAAAAACCATTGTTGTGGCAGAAAAAGGAAAGGAAAAACACCCGATTTACGGAAAATTCGTAAACCGGACCACCAAATTCTATGCCCATGACGACAAAAATGACTGCAACATTGGCGATACCGTGTTAATAATGGAAACCCGTCCGCTGTCGAAGCAGAAAGGATGGAGATTAGTTAAAATTTTAGAAAGAGCGAAGTAGCCATGATACAGCAAGAATCACGTTGTACAGTTGCAGATAACAGCGGCGCTAAAGAAGCCCTGGTCATCCGTGTTTTAGGAGGGACCCGCAAGCGTTATGCCACTGTTGGAGACAAAATTGTCGTGACTGTTAAAAATGCCCTGCCTGGAAGCGATATGAAGAAAGGTACTGTTTCGAAAGCAGTTGTCGTGCGCACTTCCAAAGAAGTCCGCCGTGCTGACGGATCATATATACGATTTGATGATAATGCCGTTGTATTGCTTAATGCTACAGGTGAAATGCGGGGTACCCGTATTTTCGGCCCTGTTGCCCGTGAGTTACGCGACAATTTTATGAAAATCGTTTCATTAGCTCCTGAAGTACTTTAACACATTCAGACCATGCAGAAAAAGTTACACATAAAAAAAGGAGACACGGTAGTTGTGATTGCCGGCAACTCGAAAGGACAGGAAGGTAAAGTTCTTGAGGTTGTACGCGAAAGCGAACGCGCTATTGTGGAAGGGGTGAACATGGTGTCAAAACACACCAAACCCAACGCTAAGAGTCCTCAGGGTGGTATCGTCAAACAGGAAGCAACAATTCATGTTTCCAACTTGATGTTGAAAGATCCTAAAACAGGTAAACCAACCCGCATTGGTCGCCGCCTTGGTAAAAATGATAAATTAGTTCGCTATTCAAAAAAATCAGGGGAGGAGATTAAGTAATGGGTTATATTCCTACATTAAAGCAGAAATACCGCGAGGAGATCGTTCCTGTAATGCAGACCGAATTCGGATACAAATCCGTAATGCAGGTACCTCATCTCGAGAAAATTATCATCAACCAGGGCGTTGGTGCTGCTATTGCTGATAAGAAAATTATGGAAGTGGCTGTCGAAGAGCTCACGACTATAACCGGACAAAAGGCGGTTACGACACTGTCGAAGAAAGATATCGCAAATTTTAAACTTCGTAAAAAAATGCCAATTGGCGTTCGGGTAACCCTGCGTAGTGATAAGATGTACGAGTTTCTTGAAAGACTTGTCAGTATTGCACTGCCCCGTATCCGCGACTTCAAAGGGATCAGCGATAAGTTCGACGGACGTGGAAATTATACTCTCGGTGTGACTGAGCAGATAATTTTCCCCGAAATCGTGCTTGATAAAGTGACCAAAATGAATGGTTACAATATCACTTTCGTTACCACGGCCGGTACCGACGAAGAAGGCTATGCGCTGCTGAAGAAATTTGGATTACCTTTCAAAAACGCTAAAAAGAATTAATTGATATGGCTAAAGAATCATTAAAAGCCCGCGAAGTAAAACGCGCAAAGCTTGTTGAAAGGTATGCTGAGAAAAGAGCCCGTCTCAAAGCTGAAGGAGATTACATCGGATTAAGCCAGTTGCCCCGCAATTCGGCTCCAAGCCGCATGCACAATCGCTGCAAGCTGACAGGTCGTCCTAAAGGATATATGCGCCAGTTTGGTGTTTCGCGTATTCAGTTCCGCGAAATGGCTTCTGCCGGATTAATTCCCGGAATTAAAAAAGCTAGTTGGTAATCGTTTAAATTTATTGCAAAGATGACAGATCCTATTGCAGATTATCTCACCCGGCTGCGGAACGCCATTAAGGCTAAGCATAAAGTCGTGGAAATACCTGCGTCGAACATTAAAAAAGAGATTACCAAAATTCTGAAGGAAAAGGGGTATATTCTCAATTATAAATTCGACGAAGAGGTTAATTATCAGGGTACTATTAAAATTGCCCTGAAATATCATCCTGCCGATGGTACATCAGCGATCAAATCGTTGAAACGCGCTTCAAAACCCGGTCTCCGCAAATACTGCGATACCGATCATGTACCGCGTGTATTGAACGGCCTTGGTGTGGCTATCATCTCTACTTCCAAAGGTGTGATCACCGATAAGGAAGCCAAAGAGCTGAATGTTGGTGGTGAAGTTTTATGTTTTGTTTATTAATTAAGGAGGAATTACAATGTCAAGGATAGGAAAACTACCGATTGAAATCCCTGCCGGAGTTACAATAAACGTGAGCAAGGAAAACCTCGTTACCGTTAAAGGCCCGCTGGGAACACTTACACAAAAGGTTGATGCCGATCTTGAGGTTGCTGTTGAAGCAACACAGATAGTGGTAAAACGACCTACTGAACAGAAACGTCACCGTGCCATGCATGGTTTGTACCGTTCGCTCCTTCACAACATGGTTGTTGGAGTATCTAAAGGTTATGAATTAAAACTTGAACTCGTTGGGGTTGGTTACCGTGCCGATGCACAGAACCAGATTCTGGACCTGGTATTGGGATTTTCACACCATACCTATCTTCAGATCCCGCCGGAAGTAAAAGTCGTAGCTGTTACCGACAAACGAAGTAATCCGATTATTACCCTCAACAGTGTTGACAAGCAATTGATCGGACACGTTGCAGCCAAAATCAGATCCTTCCGTTCTCCGGAGCCTTACAAAGGGAAAGGTGTTAAATTTGTTGGCGAAAAGCTTCGTCGTAAGGCTGGTAAAACGGCTTCTAAAAAATAATTGACTTTATAAGTTATGGCTCTCACAAAATTAGAAAGAAGAGAAAGAATCCGTAAACGAATCAGAAAAGTAGTTTCCGGTACTAACGAGGTTCCCCGCTTGAGCGTATTTCGCAGCAACACTCAGATATCAATTCAGTTTGTTGACGATGTAGCGGGAAAAACCATTTTGTCAGTTTCTTCATTGAATAAAGATATTGCTGCTGTTGCCGGTACAAAGACCGAAAAAGCGGTCCTTGTAGGTAAGCTCGCTGCTGAAAAAGCACTTGCTGCAGGTATCAATGTTGTCAAATTTGACCGTGGCGGTTATTTATATCATGGACGTGTGAAGGCAGTTGCTGAAGCGGCACGTGAAGGAGGTTTAAAATTCTAAGCATTATGGCGAAAAATATTAAAAAAGTTAAAACCAGCGATCTCGAGCTTAAAGACCGGTTAGTAGCAATTAACCGGGTCACAAAAGTCACCAAAGGAGGTAGAACATTCAGCTTTTCAGCTATCGTCGTTGTGGGCAACGAAGACGGAATTGTAGGCTGGGGTCTTGGTAAAGCCAGCGAAGTAACAGCCGCCATTGCCAAGGGCGTGGATGCTGCAAAGAAAAACCTCGTGAAAGTGCCCGTAATTCACGGCACTATCCCTCATATGCAGGAAGCCAAATTTGGCGGAGCCAACGTGTTACTTAAACCTGCTTCTTCGGGAACAGGAGTTAAAGCAGGGGGTGCTATGCGCGCCGTGCTCGAAAGTGTTGGGATACACGATATTCTGGCTAAATCAAAAGGATCGTCTAACCCTCACAACCTGGTGAAGGCTACATTTCATGCATTACTCGAATTACGTGATGCATATACTGTGGCCGAACATCGTGGCGTGGCTCTGGACAAAGTGTTTAACGGATAATCTATAAAAAAATGGCAAAAATTCGTATTACACAGTTTAAGAGTTCGATAGGTGCGACTAAGGCTCAGAAAAAAATAATGAAAGCGCTCGGGCTTGGCAAGTTGAACCGTCCGGTTGAACATGAGTCGGTGCCCGAAGTGTTAGGAATGGTAAGAAAACTACAACACCTTTTGAGGGTTGAAGAAGTTAACGAATAATATTCTTTAGATATGGAATTGCATAACTTAAAACCTGCAGAAGGTTCCACCAAAAAGGAAAAACGTATCGGACGTGGACAAGGTTCTGGTCATGGCGGGACTTCAACCCGCGGACACAAGGGAGCTAAATCCCGTTCGGGTTACAAATCAAAACGTGGTTTCCAGGGAGGTCAGATGCCGCTGCAGCGTACCGTACCAAAATTCGGTTTTAAAAATGTTAACAGAGTAGAGTTTAAAGGTGTCAATATTAGCTCCTTACAATCGCTTGCTGAAGAAAACAACCTCACTGTCATTGACTTTCAGTCATTGCTCGATGCTGGATTCGCCGGTAAAAACGATAAGGTAAAAATCCTTGGTAAAGGTGAACTGACATTGAAACTTGACGTGAAAGCACACGCTTTCTCAAAGAGTGCCAAAGAGGCCATTGAGAAACTGGAAGGAACTACTGAAATACTTTAATCCGGATGAAAAAACTAATCGAGACTCTTACGAACATTTATAAGATTGAGGATTTAAGATCACGGCTTGGACTGACACTTTTGTTGCTCGCGGTTTATCGCTTCGGCTCTTTTGTCATCCTTCCGGGGATTGATCCTGATCCCGCAAATTTCGAAGCTTTAAGAAGCCAGAGTTCTGACGGGATTCTTGGATTGTTAAATATGTTCTCTGGTGGAGCATTTTCCAACGCATCAATTTTTGCCCTTGGAATCATGCCTTACATCAGCGCCTCGATTGTTATCCAACTTTTAGGTTTTGCTGTTCCTTACATTCAGCGGTTGCAAAAAGAGGGCGAGTCGGGCCGCCGCAAAATTAATCAGATGACACGTTATCTTACAGTGATTATCCTGGTTTTTCAGGGTTGGGCATATCTTGCCAATCTGCGGTTCCAGCTTCCCGAATCCGCTTTTGTAATGGGTAGTTTCTCCTTTAATGTTACCTCAACAATCGTTATGGCAGCCGGTTCCATGTTTATCATGTGGCTCGGTGAACGAATCACGGATAAAGGTATCGGAAACGGAATCTCTATGATCATTATGATCGGTATCATTGCACGACTTCCACACTCTCTGGTCCAGGAATTCGGCAGCAGGCTTGCTGAGCAGGGAAAAGGTTTCATCATGATTATCATCGAGATGATTATCTTCCTCTTCGTAATTGCTGCAACTATTCTGTTGGTTCAGGGAACACGAAAAGTTCCTGTTCAATATGCCAAACGAATTGTCGGAAACCGTCAGTATGGTGGTGTTCGTCAGTACATCCCTTTAAAGGTTAATGCAGCCGGGGTAATGCCTATCATTTTTGCCCAGGCAATTATGTTTGTACCTGTAAGCCTTGCCGGTTTGTTCTCCTCTGAAACACTTTCAAACATGATGACCTCATTTTCGGATTATACCGGTTTTTGGTATAATTTTATCATGTTCCTGATGGTTATCGTGTTCACTTATTTCTACACGGCCATTACAGTGAATCCGAATCAAATGTCGGACGATATGAAAAAGAACGGAGGATTTATCCCCGGTATCAAACCCGGAAAGAAAACGGCAGAGTATCTTGACATTGTGATGTCGAGAATTACTTTACCCGGATCGATTTTCCTGGGATTGATAACCATTCTTCCCGCCTTTGCAATGCAGTTAGGGGTAACCCAGGAATTTGCACATTTCTTCGGCGGAACATCACTGCTTATCCTCGTAGGGGTTATTCTTGACACACTTCAACAAATCGAAAGTCATTTGTTGATGCGTCACTACGACGGTTTGCTGAAATCAGGACGGATCAAAGGACGTACTGGTGGTTAATTTGTGGCTCCCCGCAAAACGGGAATCACATTTTCGAAAATGCGTATTTAAAATCGCAAGTCAGCTGAAAAGCAATATATAATCAGTTTTAATTCAATACGAATTTTACTGGTGCGTTCTGTGAAAGATTCCTGAGAATCATGGTTACCATATGATCTATATTTCTGCCGGCCTCCTATTCCGTTAACGGGATTGATCGGGTTGGCGTGAGATTGTTTCGTTACGATTGTTTGCCATTTATCTGCTGGCAGCAAGCGCGGCAAAACGAAACCCTCAGCCCGGTTTTTACCAGGACTGCTGTTAGTGAACATTTATGACCGGGGTATTTTTTAATACCAGATATCTCATTAATTTTGTGGACGTTTTTGAAATCGCTCGTTGAGCAGAATGTGAAAGTTTAAAGGTCTTTCAACAAATTACATAAATTGTGGAGAAGTAATTAGTTTCTATGTCAAAACAAGCATTTATAGAACAGGACGGAACCATTATTGAAGCATTGTCGAATGCAATGTTCAGGGTGGAATTACAGAATGGTCATGTCATCACGGCCCATATCTCGGGTAAGATGCGCATGCACTATATCAAGATTCTGCCTGGCGACAAGGTAAAGGTTGAAATGTCTCCTTACGACTTGAGCAAAGGGAGGATATCTTTCAGATACAAAAATTAAAACGCAGGAAAATGAAAGTAAGGGCATCTATTAAGAAACGTAGCGCAGATTGCAAAATTGTCAGCCGTAAAGGCCGTCTCTACGTTATAAACAAAAAAAACCCGAAGTTTAAACAGCGTCAGGGATAATATGTTAATTTTGTAAAGATTTTTTAATTCGTATAAGAATATGGCTCGTATAGTTGGCGTAGATATACCGAATAACAAGAGAGGCGAGATTGCCTTGACTTATATTTATGGGGTAGGCCGTAGCCGCTCACAAATTATTCTGGAAAAAGCTGGCGTTGATAAAAATATCAAGGTTGGTGACTGGAACGATGAGCAGTTAGGCGCTATTCGTAAAGTTATTACGGAAAGTTTCAAGGTTGAAGGCGAATTACGTTCTGAGTACCAGATCTCTATTAAGCGATTAATGGATATCGGGTGCTACCGTGGTATTCGTCACCGTATCGGATTACCGGTTCGTGGGCAGAGTACAAAAAACAATGCCAGAACCCGTAAGGGAAGGAAGAAAACAGTTGCTAATAAGAAAAAAGCCACTAAATAATTTTAAGTAGAAATGGCAAAAAAGACTGGAGTTTCAAAGAAAAGAGTTGTAAACATCGAACCTGTCGGACAGGCTCATGTCTCTTCTTCTTTTAATAATATCATCATTTCGATGACCAACAACAATGGCGAAGTTATTTCGTGGTCGTCGGCTGGAAAAAAGGGATTCAGAGGATCGAAGAAAAATACCCCCTATGCAGCACAAACCGCATCGGAGGAGTGCGCCAAAACAGCTTTTGACCTTGGATTGCGTAAGGTAAAGGTATACGTCAAGGGACCGGGAAACGGCCGTGAATCTGCTATACGTGCAATGGCCAATGTCGGAATTCAGGTAACTGAAATCGTCGATGTTACTCCTTTGCCACATAACGGATGTCGTCCTCCTAAACGTCGTCGTGTATAATTAACAAGTACTTTAAACGTAAAATCACATGGCAAGATATATTGGTCCAAAGTCCAAAATTTCACGAAAATTCGGGGAGGCAATTTATGGCCCCGATAAAGCTTTTGAGCATAAGAATTATCCTCCGGGAATGCATGGAAACAGCAAACGCCGGAAAAAAGTTTCAGAATACGGCACTCAGCTCAAAGAGAAACAAAAAGCAAAATACATGTACGGTGTGCTGGAACGTCAGTTCCGTAATCTTTTCGAAAAAGCACATTCGCATAAAGGGGTAACGGGTACTGTACTTTTGCAGTTGCTCGAAAGCCGCCTCGATAATATTGTGTTCCGTCTGGGTATTGCACCTACACGTGCCGCAGCCCGTCAGTTGGTTTCGCACAAACACATTGTTATTAATGGTTCGGTAGTAAATATACCTTCATACACACTTCGCCCTGGAGAAGTTGTCAGTGTTCGGGAAAAATCAAAATCGCTTATCGCGATAACCGATTGCCTTGCCACACAACGTCACAACAAGTATCCTTGGCTCGAATGGGATAGCGAAGCCAAATCTGGCAAATTTCTGAATGTTCCGAACCGCGAAGAAATTCCGGAAAATATCAAGGAACAATTAATCGTCGAATTGTATTCGAAATAAAATAATTTTAAGGTTTATGGCAATTTTAGCTTTCCAGAAGCCCGATAAGGTGATAATGATTGAGTCGGACAATAAGATCGGCAAATTCGAGTTCCGTCCGCTTGAGCCTGGATACGGTATTACTATCGGTAATGCACTTCGCAGAATTTTGTTATCATCTTTGGAAGGGTACGCGATCACAACAATCAAAATCGAAGGGGTAGAGCATGAATTTTCTACAATCCCCGGTGTTATTGAGGATGTAACCGAGATGATCCTTAACCTGAAACAGATCCGTTTCAAAAAGGTTGTGGATGACTTCGACAGTGAAAAAGTGTCTGTGACTATTTTTGGTCAGGATAAATTTAAAGCTGGCGATATTAATAATTTCATCACCGGGTTCAGGGTCCTTAATCCGGAGTTGTTGATCTGCAATATGGAACCTGAAGTTAAACTTCAGATCGAACTTTCTATCGAAAAGGGTCGTGGATATGTTCCAGGTGTCGAAAATAAACCTTCGGAAGAAGAATTCGGAGTAATTCCGATTGATTCGATCTTTACACCGATCAAAAATGTTAAGTATGAAATCGAGAACTATCGTGTCGAACAGAAAACCGACTACGAAAAATTGTTGATCGAGATCACAACTGACGGATCTATCTATCCCAAAGATGCCTTGAAAGAAGCAGCTAAAATTTTGATTTACCATTTTATGCTTTTCTCCGACGAGAAAATTACGCTCGACTCAGATGAGAAATTTGCCAATGAAGAATTTGATGAAGAGATTCTCCATATGCGGCAACTCCTTAAAAACCGGTTGATCGATCTTGATCTGTCTGTCAGGGCGTTGAATTGCCTTAAAGCAGCTGATGTTGACACACTTGGTGAATTGGTGACTTACAATCGCAACGACTTGTTGAAATTCCGCAACTTCGGAAAAAAATCTTTGACAGAACTTGACGATTTATTGGTTAACCTCGGTTTGAGTTTCGGGATGGACATCAGTAAGTATAAATTAGACAAGGAATAATCGAAATGAGACATAAAAAAAGTTTCAACCATTTAGGCAGAACGAGTTCGCATCGGGGGGCAATGCTTTCCAATATGGCAAATTCGCTGCTCATTCATAAGAGGATCAGCACTACATTAGCCAAAGCAAAAGCATTGCGCGTGTATGTTGAGCCACTCATTACCCGTGCGAAAAGTGATACCACCCATAATCGCCGTGAAGTGTTCAGCCTGCTGCAAAGCAAAACGGTTGTCACAGAGCTTTTCCGCGATATCGTACTTAAAATCGGTGATCGTCCGGGTGGTTATACCCGGATTCTGAAAACCGGAAACCGTCTGGGTGATAATGCAGAAATGTGTATAATCGAGTTGGTCGACTATAATGAAAATATGCTGTCAACCACGAAAAAAGAGGTGGGCAAAAAACGCAGATCGCGGAAAAAAAGTGATTCAGTGGTAGCTGAAGGCGCCCCTAAAAAAGGAGCTGCACCTAAAGCCGAAGCAAAAGTTACTGAAGCACCTGCTGAAGAAAAAGGCGAATAACAAGATTTAATCGGAATATTTTAAAAAGGGCGACTTAGGTTGCCTTTTTTTTTTATCTCTTTTTCGGCTCGCAGAAAACCTTTCTGCCCGATTCTTTGTTAAAATACTGCTGTTCGTTTATTGGATAGGCTATTATATTTAAATAATATATATATTTGAACAAACTATTAGGCAATCACATGGACTACATTAAGCAAAAGCTCCTGGATAAAGGGATCAAAGAACGCGCTGTTGTAAAACGGCTAATCAGTGAATTTGGTGAATTGGAAGTTGAGAAGGTCAATATTGACCAGATACTGACCGGTATGAAGGGAATGACCAGCTTACTGACAGTTACCTCCAAACTCGACCCTGAAAACGGAATCAGGTATCGTGGACACTCCATCCCCGATCTGCAGGAAAAGCTTCCTAAAATCAAGCCTGAAGGAGAACCTTTGCCGGAAGGACTTTTTTACCTCATGCTACTCGATGAGATGCCCACAGCCGCGGATGCTGAATTCCTAAGCCGGGAATGGTATAACCGGAGCCATGTGCCTTATCATGTGATGAAAGTGCTTGATGCAATGCCTATTACGAGTAAGCCGATGACGCAGTTCAGTACCGGGATCATCTCAATGGCTACCGATTCGATTTTTCAGAAAGCTCACCGTGCCGGAGTAAATAAAAACGATTACTGGGACACCACTTATGAGGATGTCATGAACCTTATAGCACGCCTGCCGGTAATCGCTGCATATATCTACCGGCGTAGTTTCAAAGACGGAAGTTTTATTGAACCGGATCGTAACCTTGATTGGGCCGCTAATTTCGCGCATATGATGGGTTATGATAATGAAGAGGTTTACAGGTTGTTCAGGATGTACATGTGTATTCATGCCGATCATGAAGGGGGAAATGTGTCCGCACATGCCACTCATCTTGTCGGTTCTGCCCTGAGTAATCCTTATTATTCGTATGCCGCCGGTATGCTTGGTCTGGCCGGACCGCTTCACGGATATGCCAATCAGGAAGTTATGTATTGGATAGCTGAAATGCTAAAGGTAATAGGTAACGATAGTGATGAGAAGATTGTAAGAGATAAAATTGAAGCTTATGTACGGAAAACAATATCCGAAGGGAAGGTAATTCCCGGATATGGTCATGCAGTTTTGCGTGTAACCGATCCCCGGTTTACAGCCCAACAGATTTTTGCTGAGAAATACGTAAAAGACGATCATCTGGTCAATATTGTGAATATGCTTTATGATATTGTTCCTCCGATTTTGAAATCGCTGGGTAAGGTAAAGAATCCATGGCCAAATGTTGATGCTTTTTCGGGAGCTCTTTTACATCATTACGGAATCTCGGAATACTTCTTCTATACTGTAATGTTTGGGGTTAGCCGGGCATTGGGTGTTTTGGCTCAACTGGTTTGGGACAGGATGTATAACCTTCCCCTTGAACGGCCCTCATCCGAAACCCTTGACTGGTTTAAACAAAAAGCAGGAATCTGATTTGATATATCTTAATAATACAGTAGGGGATCTTAAAAATCCCCTATTTTTATTACTCTAATTTAACAAAATGGCTTTTCAGGGTTTAAGAGAATTTATTGAGTTGCTCGAAAGTAAAGGGGAGTTACTCCGAATTTCAGTTCCGGTAAATCCTGAATTGGAAATCGCCGAGATTGTTGACAGGATTTCAAAAAGTGAAGGTGGGGGAAAAGCACTCCTTTTTGAAAATAATGGTACAGGTTTCCCGGTTCTTATCAATGCTTTTGGCTCTGAAAAGAGAATTTCACTCGCATTGGGTTGTGATAATCTTGAGAGTATCGGCTCCGAAATTGAATCTTTATTTAAAAATCTGGCCCGGCCCCGGAACAGTTTTTTGGATAAGTTAAAATTTCTCCCGCTTTTATCACACATGGCTTCATGGATGCCAAAAAAAGTTTCGGGTCGTGGAAAATGTCAGGAAGTTGTCATGCAGGACCCCGACTTATTCAAATTGCCGGTTCTTAAATGCTGGCCTGCAGACGGGGGCCGTTTCATTACCCTGCCGTGCGTGGTTACCCGTGATCCTGAAACGGGAGTCCGGAATGTTGGTATGTACCGGATGCAGGTTTTTGGCCGCGATCTTACAGGGATGCACTGGCACAAACATAAGACCGGAGCCCGACATTTAGAGGGTTATAAGAAGAAAGGTACAAAAATGCCCGTATCTGTTGTCATTGGGGGCGATCCCGCCTATACCTATGCTGCAACTGCTCCGCTTCCCGATAATATTGATGAATACCTTTTAGCCGGATTCCTGCGCAAAAAGAGAGTTGAACTGGTGAAATGCCTGACCAATGATCTTGAAGTTCCTGCCGATGCCGATTTTATAATAGAAGGGTATGTCGATCCGCAGGAGGAACTGATTTACGAAGGCCCTTTTGGGGACCATACAGGCTTTTACTCACTCGCCGATTGGTACCCTAAATTTCATGTAACCTGCATAACTTACCGTAAAGACGCTGTCTATCATGCAACAGTGGTAGGCATACCTCCACAGGAGGATGCATGGATCGGAAGGGCAACTGAAAGGATTTTTCTGGCACCTATGAAAATGACCATGATTCCTGAATTGCTGGATATGGAATTACCTCCCTCAGGAGTTGCGCATAATCTCACCATAGCCAAAATTGAAAAGACTTTTGCCGGACAAGGTTCAAAAGTAATGAATGCCATGTGGGGAGCCGGTCAGATGATGTTTAATAAAATTCTGATTGTAGCCGATCAGCAGGCCAATATACAGGATTATCAGGCTTTTGCACAGTTTGTTTCAAGAGCTGTCAACCCGTTGAAGGATATTTATTTTTCACGTGGGCCGATGGATGTACTCGATCATTCCTCTTCACGCTTTTCGTTTGGTTCGAAACTGGGAATAGATGTGACCGCAAAATTTGAAGAAGAGCAGGATGGTCCTGATCAATTCAGCACTGTTGACTTTATACCAGAAAAATGTGAGAAACAGATTTCCAGGATACCAGGAGTTGTTTCCAGTAATCTTACACTGGTTGGGACGGGAATTTCAGCCATCATTTTAGGAATTGTCAAAAAAGACAAGCATTCGTTGAAATGTATTGTTGATGATCTGTTTTTGATAAGTGAAGTTAAGACGGTAAAATTCATCATTTTTGTTGATCCCGAACTGGACATATCAGATCGTGATGCGGTGTGCTGGTATGTTTCGGGGAATATTGATCCGGTTCGTGATTGCCAAATTATATCTCCGTTAAATGAGGGAGAGCCGGCTCATTTTGTACTTGACGGCACGCGAAAATCTGCTGAAATTGATGCATTTAAACGAGATTGGCCCAATCCTGTCGTCGCATCGGCCGAAACCATCTCGCGGATTGACAAACTTTGGCCGGAGGCGGGATTAGGTCCGTTTATCCCTTCCCCTTCCCTTAAATATGCCTTACTCCAAAAAGGAAATGGCGCGGTGAGCCAGTAAATTCATTTCGTTGTAAAATCAAAATTTGTTACTTTTGGCTAAATATCCCGTGTCACACGGAGAGTCTGCTGAAGTGTTCTTATAATCAATTTCCGCAGTAGCGGTAAATATTTTAAATGTAATCTGGTTTTAACCTTAAATCTACGGGATGAACAGTATTAAAGGATCTCAGACTGAGCAAAATCTGCTCAAAGCTTTTGCCGGTGAATCGCAGGCGCGCATGCGCTACGATTATTTTGCAAAACAGGCAAAGAAAGATGGGCTTGAACAAATTGCGGCCATTTTCGAAGAAAGTTCAATGAATGAGCGTGAACATGCTAAACGTTTTTTTAAATTCCTGGAAGGCGGGCCCGTTGAAATTACCGCAACTTTTCCGGCTGGTAGAATCGGGACAACCCTCGAAAATCTGAAGGCTGCAGCTGAGGGTGAAAATGAGGAGTGGACATCGATGTATCCTGAATTTGCACAGATAGCAGAGCAAGAGGGCTTTAAGGAGATTTCCGTTGCATTTAAACTGATTTCCAAAGTTGAGAAGGCCCATGAAGACCGTTACACTACGCTTTATACCAATCTGAATGAAGGTCGTGTTTTTGAAAAAGACGGTGACGTAGTCTGGAAATGCCGCAATTGCGGATACCTGCACCAGGGCAAAAAAGCACCGCTGAATTGTCCCGCCTGCCTCCATCCGCAGGCCTATTTCGAAATAAAGGATTCGAATTATTAGGAAAAACAAAATGCGGAGGTTGATATGTCCGGTTCGGTCCATAGCAACCTCAGCCTGACTAATTAATTAATGCGCGCTGATCTTAGAAACATCTGTAAACTAGTAATATATATTGGATGGATAATGTCATTAAATATATTGAGCGATTACCAAAGGCGGAGCTTCACCTGCACATTGAAGGAAGTTTCGAGCCGGAGCTGATGTTTCATATTGCCCGCCGGAACCAGATTCATCTGAAGTACGGATCTGTGGAGGAATTGCGCAAGGCTTACCAGTTCAATAATCTCCAGGATTTTCTGGATATCTATTATGAAGGTGCCGGGGTTTTGCGGAAAGAAGAGGATTTCTACGATCTTACATGGGCGTACCTTGAGCGCGCTTATAATGACCGTGTATTGCATACCGAGATTTTCTTTGATCCCCAGACGCACCGCGCGAATGGTGTTCCTTTCAAAACTGTAATTGACGGTATTCGCGCCGCTTTGAATGATGCGCATGAAAAATGGGGGATCACTTCGTGTTTAATTATGAGTTTTTTACGTCACCTCGATGAGTCGTCAGCACTGGCCATTCTCGAAGAGGCACTGCCTTACCGCGAATATATCACGGCTGTAGGTCTTGATTCATCCGAAAAAGGGAATCCTCCCGAAAAATTTGAACGCGTTTTTCTGATGGCACGCGAGTATGGATTTCTGACAGTAGCCCATGCCGGTGAAGAAGGATCGGCAGAAAATATCAGAAATTCTATTGAACTGCTGAAAGTCACACGGATTGATCATGGAAATAGTTGTCTGGCGGATGATTTTGTGGTGACAATGCTCAGAGAAAGAGCGATTCCTCTTACGCTGTGTCCGCTTTCAAATCTCAGGCTCAAAGTAATTGACCGAATGGAGGATCACCCTGTCCTTGAAATGCTGCTCAAAGGATTAATGGTGACGATCAATTCCGATGACCCTGCCTATTTTGGGGGATATGTAAATGATAATTATATCGCTGTAGCCAGGGCATTAAAGCTCAGCAAGGATCAGATTTACACCGTTGCCCGGAATTCATTTCAATCTGCCTTTCTGCCTGAGGTTACACGGCAGGCTTACATCAACCTGCTGAATGATCATCAC
>JBBRGI010000047.1:0-16169 GCA_038240855.1 Bacteroidales bacterium
TGGGATTGGATTCCCTTTTTGTCGGGGTGGCCAGACTCGAACTGACGACCTCCTGGTCCCAAACCAGGCATACTACCAAACTGTACTACACCCCGATAATTTCAATTAACATGAGAGCCTAAAAAACAGTTGCCCTAATTAAATCCCTTTTTCTTCAACCAAATTCTGATGGCGGAGAGAGGGGGATTCGAACCCCCGGTACAGTCACCCGTACGGCAGTTTAGCAAACTGCTGGTTTCAGCCACTCACCCATCTCTCCCTCATTTTTGGGTGGTGCAAATGTAGGAATCATTTTCACTTAAGCAAAATAAATCACCAAAAAAAACCGCTATTCATTGACTTAAATGAAATAAAATTTTTATAATACTGATATGTCAACTGTTAGGGTGATGAGTTTTTTTAAATACTGAGACTGATTACCCTAATGTTAAGTCCTGACGCCACAAATATCCCGTCAAAATTACCATTCAAACTTTTATGGATAATAATAAACAATGAAAGCCTTTGCCAAAACAGGAGATATTATCTGCAAACTTTGGTAGAAAGCATGCTTTCCTGCAAAAAATTCATCCATTCAATTGCTTCATATTCGAATATTTAACGGATGAGAAGACTTTACCGGTCAAAATAAACCAGAAATTAGTTGGAGAATTGAAGAAACAAATATAATTTAGTGCAAGAATTACAAAAAAGACGTTCATTTAAACATCGATATTGCCGCGTTAATTCATATGATTGGTAAACTCAACATTTCCATTTAAACGAGACCGCTTATGTCCGCTAAAACAGGCCTTATCCCGCTTTGCGGGAGCAGCATCTGCTGCCATTGGAAGTTTGATCAGACAGGCCCTCAAATCCTGTTCATTCGGGGTTTTACTCAAGGTGAATTAATGCGGTTTTTTTTGTCCGCACCTCAACGCATAAAAAAACCGGGAAGGGTATGAACTCTTCTCCCGGTTTGTATGGATTCAATAAAGTTAGTTTTTTTATTGAACAGGAAGAGAAGCTGACTGGTGTCTCCTCCCCTTTTTCTGTTTTGAAAAATAAAAATCAACCTTACCCAATATCAATCCGCCAAATCCAACCTGATTGACAACCACCTCTTTTCCTGATTTATTCAGGATCAGGTCGGGCTTTTGAAGAAATGTATGTGTATGTCCGCCAATAATCATATCAGTTTCGAATGTTTGTGAAGCGATAACCTTGTCACTTACCTTATCTTCCTTATACGCATACCCAAGATGTGACAAACAAATGATCAGATCAGCATTGTGTTCCTCCCGGAGCATTCTCTCCATTTTCAGGGCCGTTTGCAATGGATCAGCATAACGCGTATTGCCATAGTTCTTAGGATCGACCAGTCCCTGGAGTTCAATTCCAAGTCCGTAAACGCCAACTTTGATGCTGCCACACCTGAAAATCTTAAAGGGAATAGTTTTCCCCGCTAAAATTGTATCCGAAAAATCGTAGTTGGAGTTGATAAAGGGAAATCCTGCATACTTTAACTGACTGCTGATTCCTTCCAATCCATTGTCGAATTCATGATTCCCGAGAGTAGCGGCATCATAGCCCATCATCGTCATCAATTCAAAATCAAACTTTCCGTTGAAGTAATTAAAATAAGGCGTTCCCTGGTAAATATCACCTGCATCGAAAAGTAAAACATGCGCTGACTCTGACCGTATCTTTTTAATTAATGCAGCTCTTCGTGCCATCCCCCCTTCACCCGCATTTCGGGGTGCATCTTTATCAAAAGGATCGATGTGCGAATGAAAGTCGTTGGTATGTAAAATTGTCAGTTTTATAGCATTCTCAGCACCAAGGAGAGACAGCGGGGACCCCAGAATAGCAGTACCGGCTGCACCTGCACCCAGTAACCTGAGAAAATCTCTTCTATTTTGCATCGTAAATCCTCCCGTCTGTTTTAGCTTCAATGGTCTCGCCTTTGCTCCCCATTTTTCGTAAATGATCAATAAACATATCTCTGAATTTAACTCCTGTTGCAATGCGTTCCTTCACTGCTTTTAAAATTTCGCTTCCGTCACCACCATTGGCAATGTAATCGCTTGTAACAAGCCAGTAATATTTCGAATCATCCAATGGCTTACCCTGGATTTCGGGGTTGATACCTTTTTCATCCTTTATGCCGAACCGCATCCCTGAAACTCCTTCCCCACCACGTGAGGCTATATGATCGATAAACCGGCGCAATTCGGCTCCGCTCATTTTTAAAAAGACCACCTCATTTTCGAATGGCATAAGTTCGAACATGTTCTGAACCTTCACTTCACCTTTGGGAATCGGCACTCGTAAACCACCCCGGTTAACCATTGAAACATCAACGTGAATTCCGGGATACTTCTTTAAACAAATTGAATCCGATTCCTGCAGGACCAGGTCGGCACAAAAATTGGATAACGGACTCTCCGGCTTCCCGGCATAGACAGGGTCTTTCGAAATGCACAGCACCTCGCCCATATCATTCATGAGTTTTGTCCGGTAGGGAAGAATAACCGACTCCATCACAGGATCCGGGGCAATGTTCAAAGATGAATCAAGCCGGATATTAGCCGTTTCGACCTTTGTCACCATCATTGAGTGGCAACCGGACATCATTAGTGCAATAAACAGCAGAACCACCATTGCAGGTGGACGAAGTGACAAAATCATTCTATTAGTATTATTCATATACCTACTTAAGTCTTTACTTTTTGAAATCGTGAGCAGAAACAAGCACCTGTCGTTTTTAAACGTGAGTTTTTCCTGTTTCCGGCAGTACTCATTCAGGTTGATAAAATTTATCAGGGCTCAAAAATAGATAATGCTTCATTAAGAAGCGAATTTTTGTGCTTATTTGAGAAAATTAGCTTTACACCCGCTAATATATCGTAAAGTATTTTAAATTCGTAAAATCAATATTGTAAATACGCGATTATTTTGAAACGACGAAAACCATCCAGTATATTAACCTTTGTGATATTTTTTGCATTGTTTGCCATTGTTATGTCTCCCACAGCATTGTTGGCCCAGCAAACTGGCCCGGGAATCATCACGGCAAAAAATGGCGACAATATTTATAAAATTCTTCAACAGAACGGCCTCACTGAAAGCCGGTACTTTAATGAATTTGTGGAAATAAATAAGGATAATCTGGGGAAAAATAATATGCTTATCAGAGGGAAAAAGTATGTCCTTCCGGGAAAGCCACTCCAACAGGGCGATAGTCTCAATAAATCGCAGCCTGAGAATGCACCTGCAAAAGTTGTCACTGAACCACTGTTTGGCAGGAATGCTGAGCGCGTTGAAGTCATTGATCAGCAATTGAAAGATGCCATTTTTTATTTGGTAAGCGGGCATGGCGGACCTGATCCGGGAGCGATGGGGAAACTGGGAAATAAAATTTTGTGTGAAGATGAATATGCCTACGACATTACCCTGCGATTCGGAAGGGAGCTGATGCGTCATGGAGCCAAAGTTTACTTTATTGTACGTGACCCGGTTGATGGAATCAGAAATGAACTTTATCTGGCAGACAACAAGGACGAAGTATGTTATCCGGCCAGCAAGATTCCATTAAACCAGGTTGAACGGTTAAAACAACGGGTAGCTGCGATCAACGCACTTTACCGGATCGATCCTCCCGGAATGTATAAACGGTGCATCGAGATTCATGTTGATTCGCGCAGCACCAATAAAAATATCGATGTGTTTTTTTATTTCCATAAAGGAAGTATAAACGGAGAGCGTTTGGCCTCAACTATGCGGAATTCGATCGAACGTAAATACCAGCTTAAACAACCCGGAAGGGGATATAGCGGTGATGTTTCAACCCGGCAACTCTACATGTTGAATAAGACCATGCCTACGGCAGTATTTGTTGAGCTTGGAAATATCCAGCACGCGCGCGATCAACAACGGTTGATTTTCGAAAACAACAGGCAGGCCCTTGCCAGGTGGATGTGTGACGGTGTGATGGAGGATTTTCAGAAACAAAAATAAGCCTCAGTGACAACTGGCAACTGGCTACTGGTCCCGAAGCTTCGGGAGCGACTGGCTACTGGCGACTGGCTACTGGCGGCTGGCTACTGGCGGTTGGCAGCTAGCAACTAGCGGCTGGCAGCTGGCGAACTCATTCTTCGCACGTTTTGCAAGCTGCCAGTTACAAGCCGCCAGCTGCTTTTGTAATAATCAGCGAACTCATTCTTCGCACGATTTGCAAGCCGCAAGCCGCCAGACGCAAGCCGCAAAATTCGAAAGTTAAAAAAACAGAGCAAAATAAGTTAACATTAACCGTTCTTAAGAGATCATGTTTTATTCCCAGTCCTGCAAACGATCGAGATCGCGCCGGTCTTTCTTCGTGGGGCGTCCCGCACCCCGGTCGCGTTCGAACGAGTTCATTTGCTGTCTCATTTCGAGAATCTTCAGTTCTTCAGGTGGGGTGATGTCCTCAACGAATTCGTGCACCAGTTTGGCCCCGATCCGTTTTCCGGTTATCCCGATTACCCTGTAAGAGTAGGTCACCGGGTTTTTACGTACTTTAATGATATCGCCGGGTTTGGGAACCCGGGATGGTTTTACATTCACGCCGTCAATTGTAATTCTCCCTTTCTTGCATTCTTCGGTAGCAAGAGTCCTGGTTTTAAAAAGACGCACAGCCCAGAGCCATTTATCGATTCGTACAGGTTCATCCATTAGTTCTTATTGTATTGTGTCATTGTCCGGTTGGCACCTAATGTTGCAAACGCTTTAATGATTTCGGTACAAAGTTCCATTTTAGAGTTGACCAACGCCTCCTCTTCGGCTGTCCACCGGCCTAAGACATAATCAACCTGCTGACCTCTCGGGAAGTCAGAGCCAATACCAAACCTTAGTCTGACATAATCCAAACTCCCCAATATCTGGTGGATACTCTTCAAACCATTATGGCCTGCATCACTCCCTTTCAAACGCATGCGGATTTTTCCAAGCGGCAGAGCAATATCATCAACAACAATCAGGACTTTATCAAGTTCGATTTTCTCTTTCTGCATCCAATACTGAACCGAACGACCGCTGAGATTCATGAATGTGTTAGGTTTTAGCAAAATAAATGTCTTGCCGGCATACTTCATTTCGGCGACAGCGCCATATCGCTTTTCGCTAAAAGAAATATTGGACGCCCTTGCAAGGGCATCCAATATCCAAAAACCTATATTGTGACGGGTATTTTCGTATTCTTCCCCGATATTTCCAAGACCTGCAATGAGGTATTTCAAAACGACAATGGTTTATTTTTTAGCTTTTCCACCAGATGTATCAGCCATTGCAGCACGTGCAGCACGTGTTACCACAACTGTTGCTACCGGAACTGATTTTGCATTCAGAATTTCGATTCCGGGAACCTTAACATCACCAACCCTGACACTTTCGCTCAGGTTAAGCTCGGTAACATCAACAATGATCTCATCCGGAAAATCTTTCGAAAATCCTTTTGCTTTCAAAGTACGAAGGTTTGCTTTTAAACGACCCCCTTGCTGAATACCTTTTGCATATCCATCGAGGCGAACAGGAATCTGAAGTTTAACCGGAACATTCTCACGTATTTCGAGAAAATCGATATGCAGAAGTTTATCCGTAACCGGATGAAATTGTAATGCCTGCATAAACGCATTATAAACTGTACCATCAACATCGATTTGTGTCTGGTATACTTTTGGGGTGTAAACCAATTTGCGGAACTCGTTTTCGTGAGCCTGAAAATGTACGATTTTTTCGCCCCCGTAAATTACACATGGCACTAAATCCTGACTTCTCAGGGATTTGTTGGCCTTTTTACCAATCTCCTGACGGGCAGTACCCTTAATTTGAAATGTTTTCATTTGTTTTGTAAAAAAATTAACTGTTTTGTAACTAAGTGTTTACTCAGATCTCCTTCTTAAAGGAAGGTATCCGCATCACACCATTAAAGGTATGCTGCAAAACCGGGCGCAAAGATAACAATTCTTAGATAAACGCCGTGCTTATTGATTTATTTTCAAAGACCTTTTGAATAACATCTGCAAAAAGAGGGGCACAAGACAGGACTGTAATTTTGTCCGATTTATGAATAAGGGGTATCGAATCGGTAAGGAGTAATTCATCGAGGCAAGAGTTTTCTATCCGTTCGAATGCCGGGCCTGAAAGTACACCATGTGTGGCAAAGGCACGGACAGAATTGGCGCCCTTATTTTTCATCAGTTCAGCTGCCTTTGTAATTGTTCCGGCTGTATCAATAATATCATCTACGATAATAACATCCTTGTTTTCGACATCACCAATCAGGGTCATCGAATCAATCTGGTTTGCCTTCGACCGTGACTTATGACAAATTACAAGGTCTGTATGCAGATGCTTTGCAAAAACGTTTGCCCTCTTCGTCCCGCCAACATCGGGTGATGCTACAACGATATCCCTGAGCCCCATTTGCTGGATATGAGGGATAAACAGGGCAACTGCGCTAAGATGGTCCACCGGGACATTGAAGAATCCCTGGATCTGGTCTGCATGAAGATCCATCGTGATTAACCGGTCGATCCCCGCAGTTGATAACATATCGGCTACAAGCTTGGCTCCGATCGATACCCGGGGCCTGTCCTTCCGATCCTGTCGTGCAAATCCAAAATAAGGCATTACTGCAATTATTTTGTAGGCAGATGCCCTTTTGGCAGCATCAATCATTAAAAGCAATTCTAAAAGATTATCTGCCGGCGGAAACGTCGATTGAACAATGAAAGTATATGAACCTCTGATGGTTTCCTCATAACATGGTTCAAATTCTCCGTCAGAAAAACGCGGACATGATGATTTTCCCAATGCTATTCCAGAGTTTTCAGCTATTTTTTCGGCCAGGTATTTTGATTCGGTGCCGGCAAAAATTTTGATACAACCTGTGGGCATATATAGAGATTTTCTGTATGAATTTAACTCGCTACTATCTGGTGGCAAAAGTAGAAATATTGAAACAACAACTAATCCGAAAGTTAACCTTTTTTGAAAATAATGTCAACTCTCCCGGGACTAACTTTGTTAAAATATTGTTTTATAGCAAAATATAGATTACAAAATGTCAATAAAGTAACACGATATGAACCCTGCCATATCTTATGAATCATTTTTTATCGTCTTTCACAATGCGGTCAATAAATCCAAGAACTTCATCCCTGCCCAGTTTTGTCCCGGCTGAGGTTACAAAAAGCGGAGGCAATTTTTCCCATGTATTAAGCATTTCAGATTTATACGCTTCAATATTCTTATCCAATTGCCTGCGTGAAAGCTTATCAGCCTTGGTAAAGACCATGGCAAACGGGATTCCTTCTTCACCCATATAGTTCATGAATTCCAGGTCATTGGCCTGAGGTTTGTGCCGTGAGTCAATCAAAGCAAATACACAAAACAGGTAATCCCTAATTTCCAGATACCTCCGGATAAACGACAGCCACTGCGCACGCGAAGTACGGCCGACTTTTGCATAACCATAACCGGGTAAGTCAACCAAAAACCATTCATCATTAATATTAAAATGGTTGATCAGCCTGGTCTTTCCGGGAGCTGTGGATACTTTGGCCAAATCGCCAAAGCCGGTTAACATGTTGATTAAAGACGACTTGCCAACATTCGATCTCCCTACAAACGCGAATTCAGGCTTTTCCGAAACAGGACATTTTTCGGGATCGGTATTGCTGATTACAAATTCAGCTTTTTTTATAATCATTCTTAGTTTATTAAATAATGGGCTGAAAAATGCAGTTTCAGCTTAATGTTTGCTCTTATAATAATTAGTTGATATAAACCTCAAGGAGTTTTGCCGTTCCGTCATTAACGGACGAAAGCACAAAATTAGTGATCAATGCCGGAACCAGAACCGATTCCCCTTTTACGACGTTAATACTTTGGTCCTCCCATGATAAGCTGTATTCCCCTTCCAGACAAACGTAAATCACGAAAGTGTCAAAACTGGCGAAATCGCGTTCTACTAAAGTGCTTAATGTTAAAAAATTGGTCGTAAAATATTTACATTCAACCAATTTTACAGGAATATCGTCAACTGCCGTGTAATCAGTGCGTGATTTTACCGCAGAACCGTAATCAATTGCATCAACAGCAAGATCAGTATGCAATTCACGCGGATGGCCGTGATCGTCCAACCGGTTAAAATCGTATATCCGGTAAGTTACATCCGAAGTCTGTTGTATTTCGGCGAGCACTATACCCTTGCCGATAGCATGAACGGTGCCGGCAGGCATAAAGAATACATCGCCTGACTTCACCTCTTCGTAATTGAGTATCTCCTCGATGCGTCCCTCTTCAAAATTTTTAAGATACTGCGCTTTGTCCATTTTACGGTTAAATCCCGTTATAAGCCTTGCACCGGGATCAGCCTGAATGATATACCACATCTCTGTTTTTCCATAGGCATCGTGCCGCTCCATCGATAATTCATCATTGGGATGAACCTGAATCGAAAGATTATCGTTCGCATCAATAAATTTGACCAGCAGGGGAAATTCGGTTCCGAATTTTTCATAGGTTTTCTCGCCAACCAGGTCACCCATGTATACTTCAATCAATTCATCGAGGCTATTTCCTTTCAGAAAGCCGTCTGATACAACAGAAATTTCGTCCTGAATACCTGAGATTTCCCACGATTCACCACAATTGGGCAAACCGGGATAATCTTTATTCAAAAGTTCATTCAATTTATTGCCACCCCAGATTTTATCCTTAAAAATAGGGGTAAATTTAAGCGGATAGAGATTTTTCATTGTCCGAAATTTAGAGTTCGAAGTCGACAACAGCCCTGTCAATGGTGTTGGCTTTAATTAATTCGGCCACTTTCAGATGCTCCGGATCGTTACGATAGACCTCCAGATCATGGATGGTTTCGAAATGTGTGATCAGACAAATATCATGCGATGAGGACATTAATTCAAAATTCAATCCCACCTCAATGTACTTCAGCACCTCAATTTTTTCTTTGAGTGCAAGTAAAGCCTGTTTGATTTTATTTCGAACTACCGCTTTCTGATCTTCATTTTCAAAATCCCTGAGTTTGAAAACAACTGTATGATTAATCATTAATTGAATATTTTTTAATGTTTACATTTCAACTTTTTCCATTAAGTAAAATAACGTCGTATTTCCGCTTTAGGCATAATTTATAATGCCTGGCAAACGAATTAGTAACAATTACCTCATACATAGGCTACGCTTTCATTTTGTCAATCAAATCCTTAACATTACTTGCCCTTAACCCCTTTTTTATGCAAAGGTATTGATTTTGTATAAAAAATCATTGATAACAAAATATTTCCTTAATTTTGAATACCAGTTTAACTGCACTTTGTATTGCTGATCGTTAACAATTTAGACAGACATTCAGCGAACACAAATGAGATTTTGCTTTTCATTTTCAAATAGATAATCCTTAAATATGCTGATTATAGGAATTGCCGGAGGGACGGGTTCAGGAAAAACAACAGTTGTAAACGAAATTATCGGGCGGTTAAAAAAGGGCGATGTTGCAGTAATATCCCAGGATGCCTATTATCGTGACAACAGTCATCTTCCCCTCGAACAACGCCAGCAAATTAACTTCGACCATCCTGACAGCATTGAATTTGAGTTGCTTATCGAGAGCATCAAAAAGCTTAAAATGGGTAAAAGTGTCCGGCAGCCCATCTATTCCTACCTCACTTGCACACGTTTTAGTGAGACTGTTTTAGTTGAACCGCATAAGGTGATTATTGTTGAAGGAATTCTTTGCCTCCAACCCGAAAAACTGCGTAAATTAATGGACATCAAGATATTCGTAGACTGCGAGGCAGATGTAAGGTTATCGAGGGTGATTTTGCGCGACATTATTGAACGTGGAAGAGACGTCATTAAAGTATTACAGCGTTACGAGGATACTGTCAGACCAAGTCACCTGCAATTTATTGAACCGACCAAAAGATATGCCGATATTATTGTACCCGAAGGGGGAAGCAACAAAGTGGCCATCGATATCATCACGCAATATATTGAAAAACACCTTAACGATAACCCTTAATATTTCCCGATATGCTTGAAAAACTCTTGCCGGAGCATGTTTTATTCATCGATATTGAAACCGTTCCTTTGTATGAAAACCTTTCCTTCGTGCCGGAAAATATGCAAAAACTCTGGATCAAAAAAGCCCGCCAGATTGGAAAAGAGGACGAAACGGCAGAAAGTCTTTACAACCGGGCAGGCATCTATGCGGAGTTTGGAAAAATTGTGTGCATCTCGTCCGGGATGATCTACCGCAAAGGTAATGAGCGGGCATACCGTGTAAAATCATTTTGCGGCGATGATGAGATCAATATTTTGCAGGACTTCTCAACGATGCTTACACGTTTTATGAAAAACCCGATGCACAAGGTGTGCGCCCATAACGGGCAGGAGTTCGATTTTCCGTTTATAGCGCGCAGATTGTTAATCAATGGATTACCTGTTCCCCACGTATTGGATATTGCCGGTGCAAAACCCTGGGAAGTCAGGGAGGTGATGATCGACACCCTGCAGCTTTGGAAATTCGGAGATTACAAGCATTATTCATCACTGGAGCTGCTCTGCACGATTTTTAATATTCCAACGCCAAAAGATGACATTGACGGAAGCCAGGTGGCCGACATATATTACAAAACATATGATATTCAAAGAATTGCGCGATATTGCGAAAAGGATACCTTTGCGATTGCCCAGTTGCTGCTCAGGTATAAAGGAGAACCTTTAATCAGCCAGGAAAACTACGAAATTGCAGGTTTGGAAGAATAAACAGGCGCTGTTTCGATGGTTTTTATATTTTTGTATCCTAAAATTTAAAGTAAACACATGTCAATAGTAGTAAGCGGAATACGTTCAACGGGTAACCTGCACCTCGGCAATTATTTTGGAGCGGTAAAAAACTTCATCGAGATGCAGCATAAACATGAGACTTTTTTCTTTATAGCCGATTTCCATTCGCTTACCACGCATCCTCATCCCAATGATTTACATACCAATGTAAAACAGGTACTGGCTGAGTACCTCGCCTGCGGCATTGATCCGGATAAGGCGACAATTTTTATCCAGAGCGATGTACCTGAGATTCCGGAATTATATTTGCTTCTGAATATGAATGCTTATCTGGGTGAACTTGAACGGACCACATCTTTCAAGGATAAAGCACGTCAGCAATCCGATAATGTGAATGCCGGTCTGCTCACCTATCCTGTACTGATGGCCGCCGATATTATCATTCATAAAGCAAATCTTGTTCCCGTTGGTAAAGACCAGGAGCAGAACCTCGAGATGGCCCGCACATTCGCCCGCCGGTTCAACCGCATGTATGATGTTGAAACCTTCCCAATCCCTAAAGCTTATACGTTCAAAGGGAAAGATATGGTGAAGATTCCGGGGCTTGACGGCTCAGGCAAAATGGGAAAATCAGAAGGCAACGCCATTTCACTGGCCGAATTACCTGCCAGTATCCGGAAAAAGGTAATGAAAGCGGTAACTGATTCAGGACCTACCGAAATGCACCAGAAAAAACCTGATGTAATACAGAATTTGTTCACGTTAATGGAAGTGGTTTCTGCACCTGATGTTGTCAGTCATTTCGATACCGCCTACAGCAACTGTTCAATCCGTTACGGCGACCTTAAAAAGCAGCTTGCCGAGGATATCATCAACTTTACCAGCCCGATACGCAGCCGGATTGAAGAGATCACAAAGGATGAGACTTACCTTTCGAAAGTTGCAAGAAACGGGGCTGAAAAGGCGCGCGAATCAGCCTCCAAAACGTTGAATGAAGTCAGGGAAATCATAGGGTTCAGAAAGTTCTATTAAATTCAGGCTATTGTAACCGCATTAACTGCCGGAATTTTCAATACCGGTTGCGTCCTGACAAAATACGGTTACAAATTCCCGATAATTATTTAACGATCATTCGTTTTAGTGTCAAAAATGCTTATTTTCGTGAGGTATTGACTAATTGACCAGACATGCCGCTAATCATTATTATTGCCGGAATTATTTTCCTGTTTATTCTTATAAGCGTCTATAGAATCAGCGCTTTCCTTGCATTGCTGATTACCTCATTTGCAGTTGGCCTGTTGAACAGCATGGAACCAATGATCATATTACAATCCATCACTTCAGGACTTGGAAGTACAATGGGCAGCCTTGCCCTGATTATTATATTCGGGGCGATGCTCGGGAAACTGCTCGAAGAGAGTGGTGCTGCTTACCGGATAACAAGCAAGCTTGTCGAACTTTTTGGCATCGGTAAGATTCAGATTGCCATTATGATCACAGGTTTCCTGGTGGGGCTGCCGATGATTTATAATGCCGGATTCCTTGTACTGATTCCATTGATTTATGCCCTGGCTGCATCGACAAAATTGCCGTTAATCTACCTTGGCCTCCCGCTGAGTGCGGCACTTTCAGTAACCCATGGCTTTCTCCCCCCCCACCCGGCTCCAACTTCCATCGCGTTTATCTTCAATGCAGATGTTAACGTGACATTACTCTATGGAATAATGGTGGCCATACCCAGCATTATAATTGCCGGTCCCGTACTCTCGAGGTTTTACCTGAAATGGAACCTTACCCCTCCCAAAGAGCTCTTTGTTGCCCGTGAATTCACCGAAGAGAGTCTTCCTTCACTTTCTGCAAGCCTGATTGTGGCATTGAGCCCGATTGTCCTGATGTTGTCAGGCGCTATTATCCAGATGGCCATTCCGGCTGAAAACAGCAATGTCAAATTGTTGAAATTTATCAGTGACCCGACAATTGCACTTTTTTTCGCTGTTTTTATAGGGGTATACCTCCTGGGAATTCGCAGGAGAAGAAAGATGCCGGATATGATGAAAAGTTTATCCGACGCCACGGTTAGTGTGTCACTCATCGTGCTGATCATTGCTTCAGGGGGAGCATTCAAGCAGGTACTTGTTGATAGCGGAACAGCCGATTACATTAAAATAATTGCCGGTGGATTTAACATGTCGCCCCTGGTTCTTACCTGGAGTGTTGCAGCATTGATCCGTTTTGCAATTGGGTCGGCCACCGTCTCGTGTATTACTGCCGCAGGTCTGACATTGCCTTTGATTGCCGGGACAGGAGTTTCGCCCGAATTGATGGTGATTGCCACAGGAGCCGGAAGCCTGATGTTTTCGCATTTTAATGACAGCGGATTCTGGATGTTTAAAGAGTATTTTAATGCAACCATCAAGCAGACTTTCCTGGTCTGGACCGTCATGGAAACGCTGATTGGCATTATCGGATTAATAGGTGTGCTTATCTTAAGTCATTTAATTTAAAGGCCTTAATCATGACCTTTCTTTTTACAATTATGCCCGTAGTTTTCGGGTGACCCAATAAATAGCCATTCCCACTATCTGAAGTGAAGCCCCTTGTTTCCTTTAATTCTTCAAGGCAAGTATCGGTTCAACGTTTTTCAATGGCTAATACAAGAGCTTGTTCGTGGATTGGGCTAGTCATTATTTTCTGGGTTGTAAAATTTATCAGTTGTCCAATTTGCGACATTAGTCTCAATATATTCGGCAATTCGGGAATATTCTGCATCATCACGAATGACATGCTCGTGGAAACGCGATTGCCACTCAATTTCAAAACCCAAACGGTTGGCATGTTTTGAGATGGCCGATTTGTATGAACCAATGATTGACGAAACGGTATTTTTTCCTTGATTTAAATTATTTATATATAGTCATTTACATTTTATTTTTTCGAATCTTCATCTTCGTAAAAGTCATTACTCGTATCTTTTTTCTCTCTTATATTCTGACTGTAATTACGCCTTGAATACTGTTCTTTTGCAAACATCACTTTCATAGCCTCCTCATTTTTTTCAAAAACCATGGTGTTAGTGATCGAAATGGAATCGGCAAATTTCTCAACATCGTGGTCAGTACCGATGTAGGCAAAAGTCCATTTGTTTAATTTTAATTCTTCAATTAACTTTTTTATCGCAATACCTGTATATTCTTTGGAGTTATTTTCTTCTCCGTCCGTCAGGATGGTTACCAAAACATTATAGTTTGTCTGGTTTTCAAGTACTTTTCGCAACTCGGCAAAGCTAAACCCCATGGCATCGTATAAGGGAGTCATGGAATCCGGTTTGTATCTTTTTTCATCAATCTGTTCCAGCTTACTGGCGGGGTCAATGAAATGCAATATTTTGTTTCCGAAACCATTAAAAGTGACCAATGAAATAAAATGTTCCTGCTCCGGAAATTCTTTTTCAATCCCTTTTACAGTCTGGACAATCTCGTTGAATCCCTGGATAATCGTTTTCTTGATCGATTCCATCGAACCACTTTCATCCAGAATAATTAGGTTGTGCACCTGATGTTTAGTTTCCATGCTTTTAAAATTTAAGTTGTTAATAATAATTTAGTTTAATTTATAATGTAGATATAGCATTGTCTCTATGTGGTTAATTATTAACATAGTAGAAGAGGAGACATCTCAGATTTCTTTTTAAAAAAAATCTCATTTACAGTCTCAGAAAGCTCAAGCGTCGCTTCACGTGTAACGAATTCAATAGTATGTTGTTTCCGTAACCACCAGCTTGTCTTCACATCCTTACCTTTCCGCAGATGATCAGGTTCGGATGCCCCGGTCAACAAATTGGCCACCCGTTTCCCAAATATTCGTTCCACCTGTTCGATGGTCACCGATGTATCTTGTTAAGATATCTTTTCAAAAAGACAAAGTTAAGGGTTAGGTATGCCAAAACGTGACATACCACTATCTTTTATAAAAATTTTGTGCTTCGGTAAGTAACTTTTCCATTTCCTCCTTCAGCTTTAACGGTTTTACAACCTTTGCCTGGGTGGCCATCATCAGCAGCCGGTGTTTCAATTCGAAGTTGACGACCAGCTTATAAGAGAATATAATTTCGTCGGGAGAATTAAGCTCTTTTATAAAGTTGGAAACATCCACACCGTTTACATACACTTTTTGTCTTGACTCTCGTTTGAGCATCAATGCCAGTTGTCATCAATTCTGAAGTGGTCGCGACTACAGGATATTTTTCTTCGGGATTAGTGAAGTTTTCTAATTCACGTTTACCCTCGTCATTATCGCCTGTAATCTGCATAATATACTTGTGGTTGGCGGCAGCCAAATCACTATTTTGTCTTTGGAGAGCCGAACGCATGCGTTCGGCATGGTCGATATCGACACAAAAAACAATTGTTTTTGCAAAACGATCAAAGCCTTTTAAAAACTCAGTGAGTTTTTTGGCATCTATATCGGTACGTTCTTCAATCACTAAATTGCGGTCAAAATCTTTACGATTATAAATTCTGTCTTCAATAGAATTCCCCTCTTTATCTGTTTTCCCCTGTTCAGGTCGCCAACCTAAGCACCGAAATCGTGGCAAATCTACACGACTATTTGTAAAGCTCAGCAAGAGACTATTCGGGCGAAAAAGAGTTTGTAACTATCGAATTTGTTAAGTTTTATTGGATTGCAAATCCAATATCTAAAAGGCGCGGATTACAAATCCACACCAGCGAGGCAACTGTCATTATCAAATTATAATAATTAATTTGGATTTATTTTGCAAATGATATTGATATTAATATCTTTGTCATAGGGTTATGGCTTGAATCTTTGAAAGAATGAAATATTCAGAAATAGAAAGAAAATTAAAAGATGCCGGATGCTATTTGCAAAGATCCGGCGGGAATCACCCTATTTGGTATAGTCCGATAACAGGGCGCAACTTCTGTACAAGCCATCACAAAAGCGAAGAGGCTAAACAAAAAACAGTAAAATCAATAAGTGATCAATCAGGGGTTAAACTTTTATCCCGATAAAACAGCTAAATATGAAAGCAAAAGTAATTGTAGAAAAGGGATTAGATGGCACTTATGATGCTAGTTTGGAATTTCGCAATGATTTGACATTCGGATTACTGGGTCAGGGTAATACAGTAAAGGAAACTATTGAAGATTTTTACAATTCAAGAAATGAAATGAAAGAATTGTACAATGAATCAGGCAAATCGTTTCCTGAAAATCTGGAGTTCGATTTTATTTATGATGTAGCCTCATTTCTTGCATATTATTCAAAAGTCTTATCATTGTCAGGATTGCAGCGGATCACCGGGGTTAATCAGG
>JBBRGI010000048.1:0-15798 GCA_038240855.1 Bacteroidales bacterium
GGGATCATTTTTTGTTCGGGATGCTTACGTCCACCTTGAGGCGGTACATTAACGACTGACCCTTCGAGAAGCTTGAGCAAACCTTGTTGAACACCTTCACCCGAAACATCACGTGTGATGGACGGATTATCCCCCTTGCGGGCAATTTTATCAATCTCATCAATAAAAACGATGCCCCGTTCTGCCGCTTCCACATTATAGTCAGCAACCTGAAGCAGGCGTGTAAGTAAACTCTCAATATCCTCACCAACATACCCGGCTTCAGTCAATACCGTTGCATCAACAATGGTGAAGGGCACATGCAGCATTTTAGCGATCGTCTTTGCCAACAGCGTCTTGCCTGTACCGGTCGGGCCTACAAGTATGATATTTGATTTTTCAATCTCAGTACCCTCATCGTCAGCATGCTGATTTAACCGTTTATAGTGGTTGTAAACAGCTACCGACAAGACTTTTTTAGCATCATCCTGACCAATCACATACTGATCAAGAAAAGCTTTAATCTCTTTGGGCTTCTTCAATTCAACACCTGAAAGATCAAAATTTTTATTTTTCTTAAATTCCTCTTCGATTATAGCATGTGCCTGCTCGATACAGTTTTCACAGATGTGACCTTCCATACCGGCAATCAGGATCTGAACATCCTTTTTATCCCTGCCACAAAACGAACATTTGTCCATTTTTTTCATTCTACAAAATTAAGTGTTATAAATGGGGTTAAAATGCCCCAACTATTTTTTCGCACGGACAAGGATATCATCAATCATTCCATAATCCTTTGCTTCCTGCGAAGTCATCCAGTAATCGCGATCCGAATCTTGTTCCACCTTTTCGATGGTTTGACCCGAATGATTTGCGATAATCTGGTATAATTCGGTCTTTAATTTAGCAATCTCTTTTGCAACGATCTGTATATCAGAAGCCTGCCCCTGAGCCCCGCCCATTGGCTGATGAATCATGATCCGTGAATGTTTCAATGCCGATCGCTTTCCTTTGGTTCCGGCAGTCATTAAAACTGCTGCCATCGAAGCGGCCATACCTGTGCATATGGTCGCCACATCACAATTGATATATTGCATCGTGTCGTAAATCCCAAGCCCTGCATGAACAGATCCGCCAGGAGAATTAAAATAGATTTGTATATCTTTTCCCTGATCCGAAGATTCGAGAAATAGTAATTGTGCCTGGATAATATTGGCAACATAATCATCAATCGGAATTCCCAGAAAGATGATACGGTCCATCATCAAACGCGAAAAAACATCCATCTGGGCAATATTTAACTGTCGCTCTTCGATAATTGTCGGAGAGATATAAGCACCTGCATAGACGGATTCATACTTGTGCAGGCTCAGACTGCTAATACCTAAGTGTTTGGTTGCATATTTGCGGAATTCGTCACTGTTCGTGTTCATAAGACAATCTTTTTAAAATGAAAAATCTTTGTTGGTACAATTTGCTTGCCTGGAGTATTCTGATACCCGATAAACAAATTGTCCCACAAAGTTATAAAAATACTGCGATTACTGTTATTCCGCCTTATTTTTCAAAGAGGTCATCAAATTCTTTTTGGGTAACCTCTTTAAAATCAAGATGAGCTTTTTCTTTGATGACTTCAAGAACTTTATCCTCAATTTTTTTCTCAGCCATTTTCTGCTTTTGCTCCTTATTTTGAAGAATGGAGTTGGCATAATTGTCGAGATATTCCTCAGGTACATTTGACATGCCGTACTGTTGGAACTGCATGAGGGCCATTTCACGGGCCATAGCTGTTAAATCGGCTTCTTCAATTCTGATTCCATTTTCCTTACCCAGTTTGCTTTTAATCAATGACCATTCGAGATCCTTGCGGAAACTGTCAAATTCTTCTTCAATCTGCCCGGCAGTCACCTTTTCATTGGTTTCGACCAGCCATCGTTTGAGAAATTTCTCAGGCAGTTGCAAAGCAGCGGCATTCGTCAAAGCTTCCTTGGCATCAACTAAAAACCGATAATTACTCGAGTATAAAAGGTTTGATTTTAGATCAGTATGTGTTTTCATGCGCAGATCTTCAACTGTTTTAACCTCGGTGTCCTCGCCATAGATTTTTTTGATCAGTGTTTCATCAACCTCTGCAGGGACGAAAGTATTGATTGTATTGATTGTAAAATTGAAATCTGCATCAACAGTTTCAATCTGGTCGTCTTTCACTTTCAACAGATGAGTCACTTCATGATCGTTTGCCAGTGCAACTCTTGGATTGAATTTCAGCACATCGCCTACACTGGTGCCGATGAAAAGCTTTTGAACAGCTTCGTCTTTGATCAACTGCACAGCCATCTGAACATTTTCAGGGGCAATTCCACCTTCAACCACATTCCCTTCCTCATCAAGCCGGGCAAAATTGCCAATGATGGTTTCCTTTTCGCCCACTACATCAGCCGGAACATTTTGTCCGAAACGATTGGCGTAGCTTTCAATCTGACTATCAATAAGTTGTTCGTCGACTTTTATTTCATAATAGGGTAATTTACCTATTTTCTCAAAATCGAGGTTGATTTCGGGACTTAAACCAAGATCAAAAGCAAATTCAAAATCGGCACCATTCTGGAAATCAATAGGTTCCTGCTGTGTTTCAGACGGAAGAGGTTCGCCCAGAATATTAAGGTTTTCGTCAGCAATATATTTGGTAAGTTCGCGGCTGAGCAATTTATTTACTTCCTCAGCCAGAGCAGCTTTCCCATACATTTTTTTGATCAGGCCTGCCGGTACCATACCTTTGCGGAATCCGGGCATATTTGCCTTTTTACGATAATCTTTCAATGTTTCGTTCACCGTTGCCTCATAGTCAGGCTTTTCGATGGTTACTTTAACAACAACATTCAAATCATCAACACTTGTCTTCGAAATTTTCATAATTTTCTCCTTTTTGATCCTCAATGCCTACAGACAAAATAAAACTTATCGCGTATCAATTAAAAAAACCGCCTGTTTCCATTAAGGGAAAAAGGCGGTTTAATGGTAATCTGTGCGGACGAAGGGACTCGAACCCCCACGCCTCTCGGCACCAGATCCTAAGTCTGGCGCGGCTACCAATTACGCCACGTCCGCATTTTTTAGCGCTGCAAATATAGTTATTTTTTTAATGTTGGTATCCCGTAATAAAATTAATCGGAATTAATCTTTGGGAGAACCATTTTGATTTCCTCCTTTTGAAGAACAGGCCGGCGCAATTCGAAATTCTGCCCCAGGTACAATCGCCTTACTTCATCATCCGCAGCAAGTTCCTCTGCAGTTCCGCTGTTCAGAATTCTTCCGTCATACAATAAGTAGGAACGGTCAGTTATTGAAAGTGTTTCATGAACATTGTGATCAGTAATTAAAATACCGATATTTTTGTCCTTTAACCGGTATACTATCTGCTGAATATCCTCCACCGCGATCGGATCTACACCGGCAAAGGGTTCGTCGAGCAGAATGAAAGCGGGATTAATGGCCAGGCAACGGGCAATCTCCGTGCGTCGGCGCTCTCCTCCAGACAACTGAATTCCCTTACTTTTCCGCACCCGCTGCAGACCAAATTCATCGAGCAATGACTCTAACTTTTCGTGCTGATACTCTTTCGAGAATTTGGACATCTCCAAAATTGACCGGATATTGTCTTCAACACTCAATCCTCTGAATATTGATGCTTCCTGTGCAAGATAGCCAATCCCCAATTGGGCTCTTTTATAAACAGGGAAGGATGTGATATCGGTATCATCGAGAAATATCTGGCCGTCGTTTGCCTTGATCAGGCCAACAATCATATAAAAAGACGTAGTCTTTCCGGCACCATTGGGTCCAAGTAATCCTACAATCTCACCTTGCTTCAATTCCAGCGAAACATCTTTTACAACCGTTCTGCTACGGTATTTTTTGACTAAATGTTCAGCTCTTAATTTCATTATAAATTAAAATTACGATATATTATGCCTCAAGAAGTTCTTCGTTACCCCGCTTTTTCTCGATCCGTTTCGAAAGTATAACACCCAATTCATACAGGAGCAGCAAGGGACCTGATACCAGCAACATACTAAAAATATCGGGAGGAGTGATGATCGCAGCAAGTAACAACAAAACCACAAAAGCATGCTTTCTGTAGGTAATCAGAAATCCGGAACTGATTAATCCCACTTTACTCAAAAAGTAGATGATAATCGGAAGTTCAAAAATGATTCCGCTACCCAGCATTACTGTTGTTACAGCACTGATGTATGAGTTCAGATTGATAAGGTTCGGGACTTCGGCACTTACACGATAAGATCCAAAAAAATGAGTCGACAACGGAACAACCAGAAAATATCCAAAACAGACCCCAAGTAAAAATAGCATGGTGCTGTAAAAAACTGCTCCCGTGGCATGTTTGCGCTCTTTTTCATACAGGGCGGGTCGGATGAAACGCCAGAACTCCCAGAAAATATAAGGAATTGCCATAATAATTCCACCAATCAATGCAATGGTCAGATTGGTAGTAAACTGACCAGCCATATCAGTATTGATAACATTAAAGGGCAGACTATTGATTGCCAGTTCAGGTGAGTCAAACTTCAGAGCTACCCACGCAAAGGCTTTATTTGTAATAAAACCGCTATTCTTGGGTGCAAAAAGTATATTGTCAAGAATATATTGTGCTTCGATAAAACAAAAGACGGCAAAGACAACAACAGCAGCTGAAGCGCGAACAAGGTGCCAGCGTAATTCCTCAAGATGCTCGAGAAAAGACATCTCTTCGTTGTTTTTCAACTTTTTAATTTTTTCCGTTTTCCCTGCAAGTACTCCTTTTATGGACATTTACCGTTATTTAAAATTATGACTGAAAGATTAAAACAAAGAATTCAGCGGCAAATATACGATTCTTTAAACCATAAAATTCAGGAAAATAACCTTCCTCAAATCGTCCAATGTTAAATTTTTATATTCTGGAATTAAGTTCTTGCGCAGAGCAATATATTTAATAACTTAGTCCTAACGTAACAATTCGGTTTGGATTTACTTTGACAACGATTATGAGGGATAAAAATTTACTTAATACACAGCTTCAGCGGTATTTTGGATTTGATAGGTTTAAGGGACAACAGGAAGAAGTAATTAACAGTATATTAGATGGAAACGACACTTTTGTATTAATGCCTACGGGTGGTGGCAAGTCGCTTTGCTACCAGTTACCTGCTCTTATGCAGGAAGGTACAGCAATAGTTATCTCTCCGCTGATTGCATTAATGAAGAACCAGGTTGATGCCATAAGGAGTTTTAGTACCGAGGATGGGGTGGCCCATTTTCTCAACTCCTCGCTCACGAAAACAGCCATTCAAAAAGTAAAAGAGGATATTTCGAGAGGACACACAAAACTTTTGTATGTCGCTCCCGAATCACTGACGAAACTCGAAAACATCGATTTTCTGAAGGGAATCAGGATTTCGTTCTATGCGATCGACGAAGCGCATTGTATTTCTGAGTGGGGACATGATTTCCGACCAGAGTACAGAAGAATCCGGCCTATTGTTAACGAGATCGGTCAGGCGCCCATCATGGCCCTCACGGCTACAGCCACTCCAAAGGTTCAGCACGATATCCAGAAAAACCTCGGTATGCAGAATGCAAAGGTTTTTAAGTCATCGTTTAACCGGCCCAACCTTTACTACGAAATACGTCCGAAAAATAAAGCAAAGGATCAGATCATCCGCATGATCAAAAATAATCCCGGTAAATCAGGAATTATTTATTGTCTGAGCCGTAAAAAGGTAGAAGAGATCGCGGAATTACTACAGGTGAATGGGATAAAAGCACTAGCCTATCATGCAGGTATGGATTCAGCAACCCGATCTTCGAATCAGGATAAATTTTTGATGGAAGAATCAGATGTAATAGTTGCAACAATCGCATTCGGAATGGGAATTGACAAGCCCGATGTCCGTTTCGTCGTCCATTATGATATCCCCAAATCGCTTGAGGGCTATTACCAGGAAACAGGTCGTGCCGGGCGCGATGGGGGCGAAGGGAAATGTATCACATTTTATAGTTACAAGGATATACAGAAGCTTGAAAAATTTATGCAGGGCAAACCAGTTGCTGAGCAGGAAATCGGCCAGCAACTTTTACTCGATACAGTTGCCTTCGCTGAATCGTCACTTTGCAGGAGAACAATACTGCTGCATTATTTCGGAGAAAAATATGAAACAGATAATTGTGGTTTTTGCGATAATTGTCTGAATCCGAAAGAACAGATCGAAGGCAAAGATCTCATCATCACGGCGCTCAAAGCAGTAATTGAGGTAAAGGAACAGTGCAAGGCTGAACATCTTGTCAATATATTATTAGGAACTGAGAATGCAACGGTTAAATCATTTTCGCACAATACACTAAATATATTTGGCGAAGGAGATGAATATGATGATAATATATGGAATGCGGTTTACAGACAGGCAATAATTGCAGGCTTTCTTCATAAGGATATCGAAAACTATGGTGTCTTAAAACTTACCGAGGCAGGCAAAACTTACTTAGCCAATCCTTATTCGTTCATGATAGTGAAAAATCACGATTACGAATCAGAGGAGGGGGGCGATGACATTCCTCAGGGCGGAACGGCAGCAGGCGATCCCGAGTTGTTCGCGATTTTGAAAGATCTTCGCAAAAAAGTAGCACTCAAACAGAAGCTGCCGCCTTTCGTTATTTTTCAGGATCCTTCGCTGGCTGATATGTCTATACAGTATCCGACAACTCTTGAGGAGCTTCAGAATATTATAGGTGTAGGGCAAGGAAAAGCACAGCGGTATGGTAAAGCTTTTGTCGAATTGATCAGGGATTATGTTGAGGAGAAAGGCATTGAACGGGCCCAGGATATGATTGTCCGTTCAGTGGCCAACAAATCAAAAAACAAAGTCTATATCATTCAAAATATCGACCGCAAACTGGCGCTTAACGAAATTGCCGAAGCCAAAGGCCTAAGTATGGGACAATTACTTACAGAACTCGAGGCGATTGTCAATTCCGGAACAAAGGTAAATATCGATTACTACATCGATGAAGTTATGGACGAAGACCAGGTTGAAGACATATTCAGGTATTTTAAAGAAGATGCTGAATCGGACTCGATGGATGAGGCAATTGCTGAATTTGGCGATGACTATGAAGTGGAAGAGATCAGAATGGTCCGAATTAAATTTCTTGCGGAGGTTGGAAATTAGAGAGCCGGTTTGGACAATGGGAGTTTAATAAAGAAAGTTGTTCCGACTTCATGGTCTGATTCAAACCATATTTCGCCATTGAAATTTTCTATAATTCGCCGGGTAATTGCAAGTCCTAATCCCATACCACTTGATTTTGTGGTAAAGCTTGGTTCAAATAATTTATCCTGCAACTCAGCCGGTATTCCAATGCCGTTGTCCGTTACAGAAATAAAGGCCCATGTCTGATCTTTATATAATTTAACTATTAAAATCCCTTTCCGGTCCCTTGGGATGGCCTGTATGCCATTTTTGATCAGGTTTATAATTGCCCTTCCTAACTGGACTTTATCGGCAACTACGTGAATATTCCCCGTATCGGATGCTACGAATGAGATTAAAAGGTTATTCATGTGCTCGAAGAGAAGAACAACTTCACGTATTTTCTCTTCCAGATCAATCAATTCCTCGCGGATCGTGGGCATACTGGCGAAATCAGAAAATGAGGAGGCGATAATTGATAAAGCATCAATCTGTTCAACCAACGTGTGGCTTACCCGTTTAAAATAACTGTCAAAGTTTGCAGGATCTTTATCTTTAATCCGTTGCAGATACTGAAGACTTAATTTCATGGGTGTGAGCGGATTATTAATTTCGTGTGCCACCTGCCGTGCCATTTCCTGCCATGCAGATTCACGTTCCGATCGGGCAAGCAGTTGGGCACTTATGGCCAGTTCATCCACTTTTTTGTTATATTCCTTCGCGAGTCGTCCGATCTCATCCTCACCCGAGTACTCAATTTTAGCATTTGTCTTACCCAATTGTATTCCCCTAAGGTTATTTTCAATTTGCAACAATGGTGATGTCAATTTATGACTAATCATCATCGCAACTATCAGACTAAACATTATCAACAGGATATATAAATTTGAAAAAGCTACAATAAAATCGGAAACCTGTTTTTTTAATTCATTCTGTCGGGCAAAATAAGGGAGATTTAAATATCCTATCAGTCCGTTATTTTGATTATAGACCGGAGAATAAGCTGAGTAGAAATTCAATTGACCGAGTTTTTCCTGATGCAAAAAGAGCGTTTTGTGCTCAACAGAAATCGCTCTGAAAGCGACCGGATTGATTCGGCGGGATAAGAGACCCCGGTCATAAATTTCGCTTCGGGAAGTTGCAAACAGTCTCCCATTAAGATCATAAAGGTTTATATCCGCCCAAATAATATCTGACAAAACAATTAATTGTTCGTTCATAAACTCGCGCATCGGGGCATTTAATTCGGTTTCGTCACCCATTCTCATACTTAACTCGAAGGAAACTGAACTTAATTTCTCATTAAGATTAGCCTGAAGGGAATCGAGAAGTTTATTTGAATTGTAAAACATCAAACCCACTCCAATTATTATTAAAATTCCCAGCAGGGAAAGAATCAGCGTAAGTTGAATCTTTTCCCTGAAATCGAATTTTCGCCTGCGTATCCTGAAATTCATGCCGTAAAAAATAAGCACAGCAGATCCGATCAGATAAAACATCAAAAACAGGTAGGGGAAAGTACTTATCCGTTCATAAAAAGGTGTTTCTGGATAACTTGCAATTACAATATTATTGCTGTTCCGATTGTATGCACAGTGAAGGTATCCGTTTTTCGAAAAATAGGTGAATTCTTCACTTACGGAAATACCGGCGGGAAGTGCCATACTATACTGGTAATCTCCTCCCCGATCAACAAGCTTGCCATCGAAATATTTGGCATAACTAAAATCGCCATCCTTATTTTCCCTTGAAGCATGCTCATCCAGTAAAAGTTCAGGGTATCCTTTCCCTTCCGGTATAGCCTTGGAATTTAATTCGATAAATACCTTAACCGGAACATTGACCAAATTAACAAAATCAAGTTGTCCAAGATAACTAATACGCCCGTTGACCCGATCCATAAAATAGAAATTACTTCCTGATACCAACATCCCCTTTGACTTCTTTAAATTATCGAAAAATTCAAAGCAGGGATAATGTCTTTTCTCGTCAGTTATAATTACATTATCATCAGGACTGCACACAGTGATCTGCATATCGTAATTTCGCCAGAAGCCTGTGAAGTAATTGTTCCGGAAATACGACTCAAGTAATTTGTAAGGCGGCGAAAGATAGTACTGAATAATGGTATCGTTACGAAGCTTGTTGTCGAGTTCCGACAGAAAAATTTCAGCACCCGGATCTCTTTCAGAACTAAGTTTTACTGCCCATAGATCCAGTACTTTATTCTTTTTGCCAAGAATGAGCTCCTGAGCGTATAAATTCACATAACCAGCTCCTGCAATCGACATCATCAACAGAAAAGTATATTTGTATTCCTTTATCTTTTCAATTTCAAGCGGGGCCATAAGAAGGACGACCAGTACATAATAAATGTATGGCGCCCAATCGATACTGAAACCCAGCATCCATACCACTATTCCGGAGGCAGCCCCGGCAACAAATGCTGCCATAACAAACCTGAACAATCCAAGCTCCTCGTAAAAATCAGTCCGTAAGCGTAATACAACAATAATAAAACCTATAACATGAAGCAAAACCGCAAAAAAAGCATACAGATTGATGGCAGAAAACTTCAGGTTGCTAAAAAATTCCAATGAAATACCCGAATTAAGCAACAGTATCTTCAATAACGCGACAGAAAATGAAAAATAGAAAGCAACAAACAGAAATGAAAATATCCGTCTGATTCTAAGCGATCTGTATTCCACTTCAAAGTCGTTCAGCATAAAAAATATTTGTGCCGCATGAAACATCAGGATAGCCAAGAGAATAAATTCGCCCAGCGAAGAAAGCCAGCCACTAAAAGCAAAATCACGGGGCGAAAATAAACTAGTCCGATACAATAAGTCAGGGAATTGCAATCCACTGGCTGCAAAATAAATAAGTAAAGGAACCCCCAGAGCTATAATTAGTTTAAAACTTAACGGGAATTGCCGGTTTCTTTTTAACCACACATTTAGTTGAGCCAAAACCATAATGACAAGTGCAAAATACAGCAAAGCGGAAAGGTTAGAACTGCCCTGGGGATGCAAGCTTGCATGATGAGGCAAAACCGAAAACAGGTGAGATCCATCCGACCGGCGAACATTCAACGCTTCTGGTTGTGGAAAAGACTGCACAGTGTAATCATCAGAAAGTTTAAAATCTTTATCGAAAAAGCTTTTAATGAAACGATTACGATACGGAAATTCTCGTTTGATCATTACAAACCCCTTGATAGTATAAATTCCTGATTTGCGGGAGAACTGGTAATACCAGCCTGTCGGTATATGTATTAGTCCCGCTGGTTTCATGATATTATTACCTGTTGGAAATGCAATCGACGAAGTGGACCAAAACAGCAGTGTGTTTTCTTTTGATACAGTCACAGCCAACTCTTCTTTATCCTGCTTCAGAAAATTCAGCAGGGACCAATCGTTTAATGTCTCAGGATGAGTTAAAACACTTAAGGAAACTGCATCCATAAGTTCCGCAAGCCGCTTTTCCTTCTTTTCAAATACTTTATATAATCGTGCTGACTCCTTTCTGGGGTTGTTTTCCTTGAAAAAAACAAGTTCGCACAGCAGTAAAACCAGCAATAGTGGTATCGTAATAAGTAAATAAATATTTCTACGTGCGAAATTTTTCATAACTATTACTCATGATGATATGGTTCATTTTTGATTATTGTCATTGCACGGTACATCTGTTCAACAAAAATCAACCTGACCATTTGATGCGAAAAAGTAAGCTTTGATAACGATATTTTCAGATCAGACCTTTGATAAACCATTTTAGAAAAACCATAAGGACCACCGATGACAAAAACAAGCTGACGTGTTCCGACAATCATTTTCTTTTCAATCCATCCCGAAAAAGAGATGGATGTGAACTCTTCACCGTGTTCATCAAGTAATATCATAAAGTCACCCGGCGAAATTTGATTCAAAATTAATTGTCCTTCCTTCTCTTTCTGAAGATCGACTGAAATAGATCCTCTGTTTTTCAGATCGGGTATAACCTTTATTTCGAAAGGCAAATAAAATGAGAGTCTTTTTACATAGTCGTCAATACCCTCCTTCATGTAGTTCTTGTCGGTATTTCCGATTGTCAATAAAAGTATTTTCACGAAAACAAATTATTTTAAACCATTATTACTAACAAAAGCAATGCTAAAAAATGTTGCCGGCATTTGACAATATTAAAAAGCAGGAAAATTGAGAGGGATTTTGACTCCTTTTTCTTCAATATATTGGTAAAGATACGATTTTCTTCTACCTAAAGCCCAGGACAGCTATCATGTTTGACTGACAACAAAAGGTTTTAGCAGAGAATCAGTTGATACAATTCATTTCAGCACGCCTTTTACTCAATTTGCTACGATCCATCCCATATAACCGGGACTTAAGGATATAAGGACGTTGTAATCAGAAATGGGGCTTAAGTAAAAAGTAAATCAACAGAAACTGTCACTCAAATTTAAAATGTATCTTTACGAATGTATTAATTACCTGTCGGAATTAGCGCCTATACCCGTAATTTGCATGGTTCTTGTAAGTAAAATAAAAATGAAAATCATCATGATGAAAAAGAAATGGGAATTTGTTTTAATTATAATGCTTTGTCTTTCAATAAATCCGTTAATTTCTTCCGGTCAGATTCCCGGACAGATAATCACCGGACTCAAGGCTGGTGATGCAAAAATGGTTGCTGCCCATTTTAATGAGAATATTGAACTTATCGTATTAGACCGTGAACTGGTTTGCTCTCAGGCACAAGGGGAACAAATTTTAAAAGATTTTTTTACACGCAACAAACCAACAGATTTCAAGATAACTCACCAGGGAGGTGACGATTCTTCGTATGCCATTGGCAAAATGCAAACCGGGAGTGGAAATTTCAGAGTCTATTTCCTGTTAAAATCGAAAGCAGGGAAGTTTCATATTGTCCAGCTCAGGATAGATAAAGACTAGTTTGTAAACCGGTAATTCCCTCTGAATGTCGATACGGAAAGCTTTAGAACAAAGGATAAAAAGCCTCGAAAAGACCATCGTCCGGAAAGCAAGATTAATAACACTTCCTTTTTTTGATGGTGAACCTCTGTACGATGTTGCCGTATTTTTCTGGAAAGGTATATACGACGGTGCAATATCTACGCGGGCTTCAGCTATTGCCTTCAACTTTATCCTGGCAATTTTCCCCGCAATCATCTTCGTTTTCACTTTGATTCCTTACATTCCGATCGACAATTTTCAGTTTGAACTTTTAAAACTGTTTCAAAGTATCCTTCCGCATGATGCATTTGTTGCCATCCAGGGGACGATTGAGGATATAATAACTCAGCCTCGCGGCGGATTACTTTCGTTTGGATTTTTCGCTGCATTTATCTTTGCCACTAACGGAATTGTTTCTGTTATCGCAGCATTTAACGGGACAATTCATGCCATTGAAACAAGGACATGGATAAATCAGCGGCTTGTAGCCCTTATCCTGGCTGTTATTCTGACCATGTTAACAGCAATAAGCGTTGCACTTATAACAGTAAGTCAGGCGGTCATGAATTTCATGGTTGAACATGGATTCCTGCAGATCGATTTTAAGTATTACCTTTTACTGGGAGGCAAATGGCTAATAATATGCTTTTTATTTTTTTTCGGTTATGCATTTCTCTTTTATCTTGCACCGGCTCGTAAAACAAAATTCCGGTTTTTTTCGGCAGGCGGAACTCTGGCAACAATTCTGACCATCCTTACGACTATCGGATTCTCGTATTACATTAATAATTTCGGAAAGTACAATACCTTATATGGTTCCATCGGAACCCTTGTGGTTGTTATGCTTTCGGTCTATTTCAACGCCTTGATTCTGCTTATCGGCTTCGAATTAAACGTCAGCATATGGCATTCACGCCGCAGTAATTCGGATTCGGGTTTTGAAGATAAACTCTAATTCACAAATCATTATATATTCATTAATGTACTGATTGGTCAGGCATTCCATCAGAATAATCACCTTTAATCTGTTTAACCGGTTCACCGCGTAAAAAGCCGGGAATAATTCATAATAAATGTTTCGCAATACAATCTTCTTATTTTCAATTATCTGCATCCAGACCGTATCCCTGGTGACCGAAACATTCAAATTACAGGGGGTCAGTACTTGTGTTTTTTCATAATACCCAAATGCGTTTGCCAGGACTTTACATTCAACCTCATTGCAAGTCAAGGAATCTATCTTTCCTTCGGCATTAGTCTGGTAGGCATTTTCGTCAAACATAGTTATCCTCGCCCCGGATATGGGATATCTCCTGTTGATATCATAAACATATAACTCTCTTGATTTAATAGGTTTAAGAATCTTTCCAAAAGCAAATTTATAAATATCATCACTTCCCGTTCCTGGCCGATTGGAAGTCATATCCCCATATTCTTTCCCGGCTGGAATACTCATTGAAAAATCGTCAAATTCACTGTTTATAGGCTTTTCGAAGCGAGTGATCTCACTGTAGTCAGAAGGAAATTTCGTATAATACAGATCAAGGTCACTTTCCCCCGGTTTGCGTACGGAAGAAAATATCAGAAACTACAGGAAGATAGATCACTTTTTTTAATTCGAAGAATGGTTCGCTAAATAAATCCTGAATTTCGAATATCGTTGCATTATCCAAAAAACCAGACAGTTCTTCAGCAATACTCCCCCCTTTCAGGTACATTATTCCGTTGGGCAATACAATTTTAAAATTTTCTGCAATGCTTGGATAAATTAATGCGATTAGTTTCTATTATTCAGGCATTTAACTATGCAATTTACCGCAGCTGCAAATCTGCCATCAGATACTTTTATGGCCATTATAAAACGCAAAATTAAGGACAATCGGGCACTGGATAGAATTAAAATCGGATATATCCGATTATTTTTAAAAATAATCGGATATATCCGATTTTAATCAGATATTTTTTCGTATATTAGTGGGATAAAATAAAAACCATTTTGATCTGATTTTAATTTGAATGTTTCCCTGAAGTAAACCACCTAAAATATTAACTATGAATGATCGAAAATGCCTTCAGTGTTATGAACAACTGAAAGGCCGTGCTGACCAAAAATTTTGCAACGATCAATGTCGGAGCGCCTACAATAACCAGCAGAATATTGAGTCGAACAATGTAATCAAAATGATTAACCGGATACTTAAGAAAAATTATTCTATCCTCGCGGACCTGAATTACATGGGTAAAACCACCGCACTTAAGAGCGATTTACAGAAAAAAGGGTATCAGTTCGATTATTTCACCTGTACTATTACGGGCCGTAACAGCCGCACAAATTATTTTTGTTACGATCATGGCTACAGAGAACAGGAAAACAACAAAGTTGTTCTTGTCAAGCGGGAACTTGACGGTGTACAGACAGCTATGAAATTTTGATTTTTGAATTGCCCCGGCTTCAGAAATGAGGCAATTCAAAGACAAACATCCAACTGTCATCCAATTCTTCCGATTTTACCAGATTGGCATCAAATGAGGGTGCTTTAACTCCGGTGAAAAAATTGCATTTGCCGGTAAATACCCGTGCCTCATCCCATAGGTTTCTCAGAATAAAAGAGTTAAGCATTATCTGCCCTCCCTCAACAATCAGCGACAAAACTCCCCTCCGGTGCAGGTCAATTAATATCTGATCCAATTCACTGCCATTAAACAAAATTTGCCTGAATTCAAGATTGTCCTTACCAGAGGCCGCCTGAGCGGTATAGACAACAGTCGGCACACGTTGATCGAAAAGTGCTAAACCCGCTGACAACTTCATATCCTTGTCGATTACCAGTCTTAACGGAGAATTGCCACTCCATTCACGAACCGTTAAGGATGGATTATCTTTATTTGCTGTATTGGTACCCACCAGGATCGCCGATTCGTCCGCACGCATCTTATGAACAGCCATCCTGGATAAATCGTTTGTTATCCAAGTTGGCTGCCCGTAATGTTCATGCGATCGATCAATATCGATAAATCCATCAGCCGTTTGTGCCCATTTTAAAATGATATAGGGTCTCTTTTTTTGATGAAAAGAAAAAAATCGCCTGTTCAGCGCAATACATGCTGCTTCGAGAACTCCCACTGAAACATTGCACCCCCCGTTCCTTAGCTTTTCAATTCCCCTTCCGGCAACCTGTGCGAAAGGATCACCGGTTCCGACCACCACATCCGGAATTCCGGACCTAAGTATCAAATCTGAACAAGGAGGTGTTTTACCATGATGCGAACAGGGTTCCAGGGTTACATAAAGGGTTGAATCTTTGAGCAATGCTTTATTCTTCACACTGTTAATAGCATTTACCTCAGCATGGGATTTTCCATATTCACGGTGATAACCTTCCCCGATTATGGCTCCCTGGTGTACAATGACACAACCGACCATCGGATTAGGGGCAACATTTCCCATGCCCAGGCGTGCCAGACTTATTGCACGGTACATAAACTTTTCATCAACTTCAATCAGCCCTCTCTTCATCCGCTTTATTTATCTTTGTAAAAAAAAATGCAGGTTGCAAAAAAATTAATTCGCGATAATCTCTCAACCCATTATT
>JBBRGI010000049.1:0-15765 GCA_038240855.1 Bacteroidales bacterium
CAAATTTTATAAAAGGCGCAGGTTTGATGATAATTGGAGCGCTATCTATATCAGCGCCTGGTCAAACTAAAAGAGCGCCGAATGTGGTATTTGTCTTGGCCGACGAGTGGCGGGCTCAGGCAACAGGATACAACGGCGATAAAAATGTATCGACACCTAATCTGGATAAACTGGCCACTAAAGCCGTAAATTTTACGAATACAATTTCCTCTTGTCCGGTTTGTTGCCCATACCGTGCCAGTCTGTTAACCGGTCAGTACCCGCTTTCAACAGGCGTTTTCGTTAACGATGTTCAGCTTAATCCTGAAGCTCAAAGTTTTCCAAAAATATTTAAAGCTGCCGGATATGAAACATCTTATATTGGTAAGTGGCACATCGATGGGCATGGAAGGAATTCCTTTATTCCTCAGGAGAGAAGGCAAGAGTTTGATTTCTGGGAAGTTTTGGAGTGCACCCATAATTATAACAATTCGGAATACTGGGGGAACGATGACCAAAAATATAAATGGAAAGGCTATGACGCATTTGACCAGACCGATCATGCAGTTAGCTATATTCAGGATCATAAGAACAACGATAAACCATTTTTAATGGTATTGGCCTGGGGACCGCCCCATACACCTTTCGGTCAGGCTCCTGAACAATTTAAAAAATTGTATCACGCAAAAGACCTTCAGATTCGTCCAAATGTTCCTGATAATTTGAAGGAAAAAGCTGTTGGCGATCTGGTCGGATATTACGGGCACATGTCGGCACTGGACAGTTGCGTTGGAATTTTGCAAAAAACCATGAAGGAAACCGGTCTGGACGAAAACACTATATTTGTTTTTACGGCCGATCACGGAGCAATGGTTGAGTCGCATGGAGCTTCACACAAACAGAGGCCATACGAAGAGGCCATAAATGTTCCGATGTTAATCCGTTATCCGGCATTGCTCGGAAATACCGGGAAGAAAAACGATATGCTCATCAATACGCCCGACCTTATGCCAACGTTGCTCGGGTTGTGCGGTTTGCCAATTCCTGAAACAGTTGAAGGCGTAGATAAATCGGCTATCATAACTGGGAAAGAAAAAGACACAACAGAGGGTGTATTAATTGCCTGCTACCAACCCTTTGGGCAATGGCCAAGGAAAGATGGTGGAAAAGAGTACCGTGGGGTAAGGACCAAGCGTTATACCTACGTGAAAGACCTAAACGGCCCTTGGTTCCTTTTCGATAACCAGAAAGATCCATTCCAGATGAATAATCTGGTGAATGAGAAGGAATATCAGAAGGTTCAAAACGATCTTGAAAAGCAACTTTCTGAAATTCTTAAAGAACAGAAGGATGAATTTTTACCAGGAATGGACTATATCAAGAAATGGAATTATGTGGTTGATGAAACAGAGACTATTCCTTATATCAAAATTAATTATCAGGGACTTCCGATCAAAGAGCAGTAAAATATGAAATTATTGAAACCTGTCAAATTGCTGTCAGCGGTTACAATCCTCATTTCAGGATATACTTCTGAAGCACAACCCGGAACTGGTTGGGCATATGCTGCGGTTACTCCATGGCGTTTGTATAAAATCAGTCAGCATGGAGGTGGGGTGACAACAGGCGGAATAGTCTGGTTTCCTTCCCACACGGGGAAGCCTGGAAGAATTGAACACAGTCAGATACATTTTATCGACGTTTTGCCGACTATAAATGAACTGCTGGGAATCCAAACTAATCCGGAAACAGAAGGCGAGTCGTTTTGGCCACTTATTCAGGGAAAGGAATGGGAACGGAAAAATCCACTGTATTTTCAGTTTATGGATAACCGGGCAATCCGGACTCCGGAGTGGACTTTGGCTGAAGTTGACGAAGCTGGGTGGGAACTTTTTCATATTAAAACAGACCCTCTGGAAAACGAAAATCTGGCTGCTAAGAATCCTGAAATTGTTTTCAAACTTCAGGAGCAATGGCAAAAATGGTGGAAAAAAGATAATGGGAAAGAAGAATATCAACCTCAATCAACCAAAAACGGAGAGCATTATGCACCTCAAGGCGACCGTGGTTCCGGAATTCTGTATATACCAAGCGCAATGCCTGAGAAACTGAAAACTAAAAACAACCAATAATATGAACCAAACTAATCTCACAATCGGATTTGTTCCTGTATTGTTAAGCATGGCATTTACGGGTTATGCTTCGAGTCAGGTGAAAGACAAATCACAAATCAAAAGGCCCAACATTATTTTTATTTTGACCGACGACCAGCGCACTTCGGCCATGGGATACGCCGGAAATACGATCGTTCAAACGCCTGAAATGGATCGGCTGGCGCGCGATGGGGTTTATTTCAGGAATGCATTTTCGAGCACACCCATCTGTGCCGCAAGCCGTGCCAGTATTTTGTCGGGTTTGTACGAGCGCACCCATAAATACACTTTCCAAACAGGGCCGATCCGCGAAGAGTATATGCAAAATTCGTATCCCAAGATATTGCGGGAATCGGGCTATTACACCGGTTTCTACGGAAAATTCGGAGTAAAATACGATCACCTTGACTGGCTTTTTGATGTTTACGAAGATTACGACCGCGAAAACCGGTTTAATGATCGTCGCGGCTATTTCTATAAAACATTGGGAAAAGACACCGTTCACCTGACCCGCTATACCGGTGAAAAGGCCATTCAGTTTATCAAGGATGCACCAACGGATAAACCATTTTGCCTGTCGGTAAGTTTTAGCGCGCCCCACGCGCACGACGGAGCGCCTGATCAATATTTCTGGGATGAGCAAACGGCCAATCTTTACAAAGACGTGGTAATACCCGATCCTGATTTAAAGGAAGATAAGTATTTTAATGCTTTGCCCAAAGAAGTTCGAGATGGTTTCAGCCGGTTGCGCTGGGGCTGGCGTTTCGATACGCCCGAAAAATACCAGGAAATGGTAAAGGGCTACTATCGGATGATTACCGGTGTCGATCTCGAAATCGCGAAAATCCGTCAGCAGCTCAAAGCCAAAGGGCTGGATAAAAATACGGTCATTATACTGATGGGCGATAATGGTTACTTTTTGGGTGAACGGCAAATTGCCGATAAATGGATGATGTATGATCTTTCGGTTAAAGTGCCGCTAATTGTTTACGACCCCCGTATACATAAACATCAGGATATGGATATGATGGCCTTAAACCTCGATGTTCCATCGACCATTGCCGATCTGGCGGGTGTCGCCCAACCTAAAAGCTGGCATGGCAAAAGCCTGATGCCAATCGTTTCGGGCGAAAGTATCAAGTCCTTGCGCGACACCATCCTGATAGAGCATTTGTGGGAATTTGAAAACATTCCCCCAAGCGAAGGTGTGCGCACCAACGACTGGAAATACTTCCGCTATGTGAACGATAAATCGTGGGAGGAACTTTACAATCTTAAAAAAGATCCAAGGGAAACAGAAAATCTGGCCAAAAATCAGCAATACAGCAAAGAATTGAAAGAATTGATGAATAAATGTGATGCGCTTGCTAAAAAATACGCCGACCCATATTCCGGAATACCTTCAGGATTAACCGTTGAATATATTCGTGAACCAAAGAATGTGGCCATTAATGATAGCAAACCTGAGTTTGCCTGGATTGTCCCCAGGGAAGCCGTCTCGCAGAATGCATACCAAATATTAGTTGCATCTTCAAAACAAAATATTGATAATAACCTGGGCGATGTCTGGAACAGCGGACAGGTTCGGGGTAAAGTTTCGATGAATGTTGAACATGCCGGAAAACCGCTGAACCCAAATTCAAAGTACTTTTGGAAAGTTCGCATCTGGGATCAGGACAACCGTTTGTCAGAATATTCGACATTTCAGGAATTTAGAACCGGCTCTTTTTCAGGAAATATCTCTACCGGGAATTCATTTCATATTGAGCGGATCAACCCAAATAATATTGAGAAAACAGGTGCCGACAGTTATTTTGTTGATTTTGGCAAAGATGCTTTCGGAACCTTAGAGCTTGATTACAATTCACCAAAAGCTGATACGCTGGTTGTTCGTCTCGGCGAAAAATTATTGGGCAAATCCATCGACCGGAATCCAGGCGGAACCATCCGTTATTCGGAAGTAAAACTGGCTGTTCGGCCCGGTGTTGAAAAATATATCCTGAAACTGGTTCCTGATCAACGAAATACCTTGCCCCACATGGCCGTCATTCTGCCCGATTCGTTTGATGTGGTAATTCCTTTCCGCTATTGCGAAATCGAAAACTTTAAGGGCAATCTTTCTCCTGAAAAAATCAGGCAAAAAGCGTATTTCAATTATTTCGATGCAACAAAGAGCAGTTTTACCAGTTCCGATACCATCCTGAACCAAATTTGGGATTTGTGCAAATACAGCATGAAGGCCACCAACTTTACCGGGCTTTACATTGATGGTGACCGCGAGCGGATACCATACGAAGGAGATGCCTACATCAACCAGTTGAGCCATTATGCCGTGGATGCTGAATACCCGATGGCACAGCAGACCATCGAATGGTTCATGCGTAAACCTACGTGGCCAACCGAGTGGCAGCAGCATGTTGCCTTGATTTTCTGGCAAGATTACATGTACACCGGAAATACCGAACTGGTTGAAAAATATTACGAGCCATTGAAGCACAAAACCCTGATGGCGCTCGAAAACGAAGAAGGGCTGGTGAGCACAAATTCCAAAAAACTCAACGGCGAATTTATGGCCACGCTTGGTTTTGCCGATACCACACAACGGCTCCGCGACATTGTTGACTGGCCGCCTGCACAAAAAGATACCGGCTGGAAGTTGCCAAAAGAGTGGCCACAGGGCGAACGCGACGGATTTGTTTTTATGCCGTTCAATACGGTCATAAACAGTTTTTATTATCAGAATTTACTGATCATGGCCGAATTTGCACGTTTGCTGAACAAGACTTCCGAAGAACTGGATTTCAGATATCGGGCCGAACGAACCAAAAAGGCCATCAACGAAAAGATGTTCAACAAACAAAGCGGTTATTATACCGATGGGATTGGCACCGATCATGGTTCGGTACATGCCAATATGCTGCCCCTGGCTTTTGGTGTTGTTCCTGATGAATATCGGGAGTCGGTGGTGAAACATGTGAAATCACGCGGGATGGGCTGCAGCGTTTACGGCGCCCAGTTTTTGCTCGATGGCCTGTACAATGCCGGTGCTGCCGATTATGCGCTCGAATTGATGACCGCCACCCACGATCGTAGCTGGTGGAACATGATCAAGGTGGGATCGACCATCACGATGGAAGCATGGGACATGAAATACAAACCCAATTCGGACTGGAACCATGCATGGGGCGCCGCGCCCGGAAATATTATTCAGCGGCAACTGTGGGGAATCACTCCAAAGACCCCTGGATTTGGCATTGTTCGGGTAAAGCCGCAATTGAGCAAATTGAAAAGTAGCAGTATTGTTGTGCCAACCATTAAAGGCGAGGTGAAAGCTTCGTATAAATGGGTGAATGCACGGCTTCAGAACTATGAAATTGAACTTCCGGCCAATGTTGGCGGTGAATTATTTGTTCCTGATGCCGGAGAGGCTGTTGTTACCATTAATGGACAAAAAGTGAATCCGGTATTTAAATCGATCCGTCTGGAGCCAGGAATGAATCGTGTCGAAATCGTAATTAATTCGTTTTAAGAATTATTAACTGGTAAACCCGGCCGAAAATCTTTCATGACGATTTAATTTCCCGTCTTAATGATGATATTTCCGAACACTCTGCAAATCCTGACAAGTATCTTCATTTTGACAACACCGACATTGGTAATCCGAAAAACCGGCGAAGCCTGGAATGCGCCGTTTGCTGTGGTTTATGAACCAATCAGTAAAAATAAGAAGAACAACACCGTTCAATCGGTCGATAAAATTGAACAATTCTTAATCTAATTCTTTTTGCCTGCTGTTCATTGGCTTCCAGATTTTTTAGAATCATTTATAGTTGTAAATCATGAAAAAGACAATTGGAATTTTGCTTAGTTTGTTTGCCTTTTTATATTCAGAAGCGCAGATAACACTTTCGACTGACTTTGTTAACGAGAGTTATAAAAAGGATGCGCTTTATAATATCTGGACGGTAGCAAATCGTATTAGCCCTGAAAATGGGGTGAATGTAAGAGAAGCAATAGAGGTGAATACCGTCAGGATGATTGGTGGAATAAAAAAGAAAGTTAACGGTGAAAATGTTCCATACCTTGATTACGATCCATGCAGGTACGATTCAGTGACAAACAAGTATATCTATAACTGGGTCCCTCTGAAATCGCGTATTGATGCAATCCTGAAATCGGGAACCAGAATTCTTCAAATTGTACTGGATCAGCCCCCATGGGCATTTCAATACGGTTATTCATTTATCCCTGAAGGTACATGTGACAGCATTCATTTTCGCGAAGACGAACGAATGACAAGCTACGGCAATTCGTTACCTCCATGCGACAAAAGGGCCTATTTCGAATTTATCCAGGCATTGATGAAAGAGCTTGTATCAATTTATGGACAGTCGGTTGTTGAATCATGGCGTTTCAGGGTCGGATCTGAGATTGAGACCCCCGACCATTGGAAAGGTACCAGGCAGGATTTTATTGATCATTTTGCAAATACTGAAAAGGGTGTTCGATCCATATTGCCTAAAGCGAAAGTTGGGATACATACCCGTGCCCCCGGATTTCTGTATAAAAAAGGAACGGTGTTAAATTACAAAGGCGAGCCTATCGCATCATTCGCAAAAGATATAATTGAATATTGCTATGACAACAATGTTAAGTATGATTTTTGGGGGATTTCGGACTATGTCCTTATAAATGATGCCGATGTTAGAGACGTATCAAAAAAATATGATGAATTGTTTGCATCACTTGTTAGTCATCCAAAATGGAACCACAAGGCAACCCTTGACATTATGGAATACTCTGTGGTTATCTCAATGTCTGCTCCCGATGGTGGCGTTTTTCTGAATTGCGCCAGCTCTCATGCCGAGCTTATTAACCTTGGATTTTCAACTATGTTTTATAAGAATCAAGCAAGTGGACTTAATAAGATTTTTCGGTGGGGGCAAATTACTAATTCAATTGATCCTCCAGGTATCGAAGTATTAAACACTATGATAGGGAAGATCCGTTTCGAGACTGAAGTTTCAGGAAATCCAACTGTTTCAGGAAATCAATTGGATGCGATTTTTGCGAAAGGCGAAAAAGATGAAATATTTGACGTTCTTCTCTATAATATTAATGGAAGTTCATTGAATTATGAAAATGAAGAACCAGTAATAATATCCTTTGCTACTGCTTTGCCGATTGGCGTCAAAGTGCTGTACCGCAATTTACTTTATGGGAAAGAACAAAACAATTTACAAAACTTCCTGAAGAATGAACCGCCATTAGGATGGGTGAAAAAGGGATGGGATCGAAACGGAGACCCTTCCAGAATATTGAATGAATCCGGCCTGACAGCATGGAAATTGTATGAAAATCCCAATTCGTATAAGTTTAGTGATTGGAGAAGTATAACTACTGTGGCCCGTTCAGATGGTGGTAAAGGTTCTTTGATAAAAATTAAGACCCAAATTCCATCTTTCGCATTTAAAAAATATGAATTTATAATAGCTGATAAATAATAAAACTTCAAATATCGAAGGGATATCGGTTAAATGGATGAAAATGCAATCGCCAAAAGAAAATGTTAACGAATTCTATTATCTTCGTTGGGAAACAATAGGCAAACGTTGTTTCTATGAACCGGGCGAAAAACCAGTTGCACCTTCTGCAGTGAAGTTGTATAAATTCTCGAATTGCACTTGCTGGTGGCATTGCAGCTACATTTCCATTTTCAGTTGACGGTAAAACGAAAATTTCCGAAACAATTGATAATAAATATGATGTACTATACAACATCCTAGAGCAACCTGTTTTAAAGAAAGAATTGTTTAAATATTACTTCTACGAAGAACCAGTGCCCTGGGATTGGTACGAAGAACAGAAACAAGTGGCTGATGGGTTGAAAATAAAGATGGCCGGTGGTGAAGAAGAATTCGGGTTACATGCCTATCGTTGGTTAATTGCAAACGATGCTTTCGATATTTTACAACCCGATGTTTTTTATTTCGGTGGCATGATTCGTTCGATGAAAGTCGCCCGAATGGCTCAAGCCATAGGAAAAACAATTGTACCTCATTTGTCTGAAGGTGGATTGGGATACCTTTATTTGTTTCATCTCACCTCGGCTTGTGCCAATGCTGATAGGTTTCACGAATTCAAGATGTTTGAAACGAAAGACGCAAATGGAACAATAATTCCCATTCAAAGAAAAACTGAACCCTTTAAAAGTGTAGAAGGGGTTATTAAAGTACCTACAGGATCCGGACTCGGAATTGTTATCGACCCTGATTATATTAAAAGAAGGAACATTGTACCGAAATCTGGTTGGCGATTACGTAATGAACGTGCGCTATCCCAATGGATTAACTTTACAATTGCTAATATCGGCAAAACACGCACCGAAAGCAATGGTGACATTGTAATCGACCAGTACGACCCCTTTAAAGTGCCGATTCGGCTTATTAAACGCAAAAAAACGATTCTATTGGTTTCAACGTCTGACAAAATTCAGGGAACACAATGAAAAGAAAAAAGAAGTTACCCTTTGAATAAAATAATTTTGACTAAATTGCATTCCTATTTTAAACTTTTACGGATGAAAAATCACCACCTAATGAGAAATACGTTTTTTGTGATCATTATTTTACTTTTTGTGGCGTGCGGAACAAAAAAACCTCAGAATGAACAATGGATTCAATTGTTCAACGGTAAAGATTTAACGGATTGGACGATTAAGATTACCGGCTTTCCTTTGAATGAGAATTACAAAAATACTTTCCGGGTTGAGGAAGGATTACTCAAAGTGAGATACGATCAGTATGAGAAATTTGATGGTCATTTTGGTCATATTTTTTATAAACAGCCTTTCTCTCATTATAAAATGCGGGTCGAATATCGTTTTGTCGGAGATCAGGCTCCTGGAGGACCGGGATGGGCTTTTCGTAACAGTGGAATCATGATTCATGGACAGCATCCTGAAAGTATGGAGGTAAATCAGGATTTCCCTGTTTCAATCGAAGTTCAGTTGCTGGGTGGTAACGGAAAAGACGAAAGGAGCACGCTCAATGTATGTACTCCCGGTACTAACCTGGTCATGAATGGGAAACTGATATTGGATCATTGTACGAATTCAGTCTCAAAAACCTATCCTGGCGACCAATGGATAACTGCCGAAATTGAAGTGCAGGGAGACTCACTTATTCGTCACATCATCGAAGGACAAACCGTGATGGAATATACACAACCACAACTCGATGAGCGGGAACAGTATTACGCCAAACTGCTTCCGCCCGATGGAAATAAACTCCTTAAAGGAGGTTCCATTTCCCTTCAGGCAGAGAGCCACCCGGTTGATTTCCGGAAAGTCGAATTACTCAATTTAGGTGATTGATACGGTATATCATTCTCCTTGGTCTTCTTCCAGATCAAGGTGATCATCGCCCCCCAAACTGTAATAATTATTCTCCTCATCCTCACTCCCGACATTTTCTTGTTCATCATCCAGTTCTGCGCCGGGAATATCCAGATCACTACCTGTAACATCCTCGCTAAAATCCTTTTCGTTAGCTGTTCCCGGGGTTTCCTTTTCTGTCGATTCCTTGATTTTGGTAACATCCTCCGGATTTATATCCTTCTCTTCATGGTACATACTGTAAATATCTTCTACCGCGGGATATACCGGGTATCCGGGAAAGTCTCTTTTCTCCTCTTCGCTTGTTTTACGGTTAGACAGATCTGCTTTGACATCTTTTTTTTTCATATTGAATAATTGATTTTGAAGATCAAATCTAATTCCTTACAAAAGGTTTAGCGTTATATAATTATGTGTAAAGATTACATAGTTCACTTTTGCCTGCAGGGAAATGACCTTTTGAACTTTCAATTTTTTTCAACCAGAACAGGCTTCAAAATAATTGAGGAGTTCATATGGAAACAAATCTTACAATTATATTAATCAGCCAGCCAGGATATTCGCCAAGTATTAAAATGCTTAAAGTGTCGATTTTAACTTGTTAATGCGGGTTCATGTATTCAAACAAACATTGAAGGCATATTACAATCAGGACAAAACCCGGGATGATTGTATGTTTTTCCACCCTCGCATTTCAACAAACACCGGTATTTATGAGTATGCGTGATATTATTTTCCGGCGCTCGGTTTCCGCTGAATTCACGTGATAAATTTACCTTTTGGTCCCATGTATTATCTTCATCCCTGCCGGAATTCGTGTCCTCAGTTTTCATAGAATTAATTTTGGCGATTATACATTTATGATAAATTTCTTAAGAGTACCCGTCTTTTGACTGATTACCAGGGTAGTTTTTGCTATTGTCCTGGAATAGTTTTTTCGAAATGTCCCCCGTGAATACCAATGAAAATTAGCCCTTGTACTTGCCCATCAGAAATGAAACTTTTAAATTGGTCCCGACCTTTAAAAGATTCATTACGAATGGTTTATTCGTATTTTTCGAGCATGTTATTTAGCATATCATAGTAATCATTTAAATTTTTAGCATTGATTTCAGGGTCGCTTTCGTCTGGAATGGAAAGGGCCATTTCATCGATATATTTCGTTAACTCGGGATGCTGTTCCTTTATCTGTCCTATCTTAGCCATAATCTTTGCATTAATATCTTTTTCTGTTTCCATGATTTTGTTTATTTAAATTATTCTTCATTCCGGCTCAAGGTGGTTAAATTAGATTGCAAAGACGTTACACAATTTTGATTAAAAGTTACATCATTTAGCGTCTGAAATACGTTGTTTTTGAAAATAATTAATTCTAACTTTAAACACAATTCCAATATTTCATAAGAGAGTCACATAGTTATAATTATTACTAACGATTATTATTAAAAAAGCTCAAAATGGAAAATCTAATTACTAATGGAAAAAGTCAGTATTTGTCTCCCTGGTGGAAACGGAGTATCATCATCATCCTGATACTGGAATTTATTGTACTTATATGGGTCACAACCGGAAGTTATTACAAAAAAACGGAACCGCCCATACCCGGAAATGTTGTTGATGCTTCGGGTTCAATAATTTTTTCAGGATCAACCATCACAGCAGGGCAACAACTCTTCCTGAAGAAAGCAATGATGAACAACGGATCAATATGGGGTCATGGCGCCTATATCGGGCCCGATTTTTCTGCACAGTACCTGCATAATCTTGCTCTTGAGGTAAATAATTTTTTAGCAGTCGAAAAATACAATGAAGCTTTTTCCAATCTGTCAACCGAACAGAAGAAATCTCTTCTGAATTTAACACATGATTTTATGTCAGAAAACCGCTATAACCCCCAAACCCATGAGCTGCTGTACACGGAGCCTGAAAAAAAATCTTTTAATGATCAAAAAATCTATTGGAAAGAATATTTCCAGTCTCCTTCAAATCGTGGCTTATCAAAAACATTAATGGTTAACGATGATGAATTAAATCAACTTACTTCCTTTTTTTCATGGGCAGCCTGGGCTTCGACAGCAAATGTGCCTGGTAAAAATCACTCTTACACAAATAATTTCCCTTACGAACCACTTATCGCTAATGGTCCATCGAGTGCCGCAATCCTGTGGACTGCCCTGAGCTTGATTTCATTATTGGGGGGTATAGGCCTGATATTGCTTATTTTCGGCCGTTTTCATTACCTTGGATGGAAAGAACTGTCCGGATATGCTCCGCCGCAGTTGTTGCCTGGAAATCCCACAAGGGTTGAACGTGCTACTCTGAAGTTTTTTATGGTGGCAGTAATCATACTCCTTTTTCAAACTTTTGCCGGTGCCGCAATGGCTCATTACTTTGTTGAACCGGAGGGCTTCTTCGGGTTTGATCTGTCTTCTGTACTTCCGTCAAATGTTCTTCGATCGTGGCATTTGCAGTCTGCAATTCTTTGGATTGCGACAGCCTATATTGGGGGGGGATTATTCGTTTCTTCCATCTTGTCTAAAAATGAACCCAAAGGTCAGATTCCAATAATAAATTTCCTGTTTATTGCGCTTTTGCTTCTTGTTTTTGGAAGCCTGCTGGGCGAATATCTGGGTGTAGCTGGTTTGTTAAAGGATTTATGGTTTTGGTTTGGTAATCAGGGATGGGAGTATCTCGAGATTGGCCGGGCATGGCAGATTTTGATGACAGTTGGACTTTTAATATGGGTTTTCCTGCTTGTCAGAGCTGTAAGGCCAAGTAAACTTGACCCAAAGGAAAGGGAACTGAAAATCCTCTTCCTGTTGGCCGCCTTTGCCATCCCGTTTTTTTATCTTCCCGCTTTTTTCTTTGGCTCGGGAACTAATTTTTCAACGGTGGACACCTGGCGATTCTGGATAATTCATCTTTGGGTAGAAGGATTTTTCGAAGTCTTTGCAACTGTCATGGTGGCAATTATGTTTTACAAATTGGGACTTGTTGCAAAGATTACGGCCACCCGGATTATTTATCTGGATGCTCTTTTGTTCCTGGGTGCCGGGATTTTAGGAACAGGTCATCACTGGTATTGGAATGGTCAGACGACTGCATCGATGGCAATTTCTGCATGCTTTTCTGCATTGGAAGTTGTTCCTCTGATTTTACTTACGTTAGAAGCAGCGGACTTTGAACGGCTGATGCGTAACAAAACAGATGAACATGGCATAAGGATTCCATTTCCACACAAATGGACATTTTATTTTTTAATTGCGGTAGGAATCTGGAATTTTGTAGGTGCCGGTATTTTTGGCTTTTTGATCAATCTACCCGTTGTCAGTTACTATGAAACTGGCACCAACCTGACTGCAAATCATGGGCATGGTGCGCTCATGGGTGTATTCGGTATGCTTGGTGTTGCTTTTCTGGTTTTTGCAATCAGGCAGGTTTCTTCGACCGAGAACTGGATACGGGTTGAGAAATATGTAAAAATTTCATTCTGGGGACTGAACATTGGTCTTGCCGGAATGATGTTTCTGCAGTTATTTCCAAGCGGGGTGTTCCAGTTCCTCGACGTAATAAACAATGGATACTGGCACGCACGCAGTCTTGAATTTTCAGGCCAGCAATACATGATCAACCTGGCATGGTTGCGTATGCCAGCCGATATTGTGTTTATGGTTGCCGGCGTGTTACCGCTTTTAATTGCTGTGGTTTCGACTTATTTTCATATGCGGAAATCGGATAAAGCGGTGGCTGTTTAATTCGGGAAAACAGCCCTCCTGTTTAAACGTATTTTCCTGCAAGCTCATCAATTTTATTGGCCATATCAAAATCAAGATTCGTTACACCATTTTCTGAATGGGTAGTCAGTGTTATACTCACTTTATTGTAACCATTACTCCAGTCAGGATGGTGATCTATCTTTTCCGCTTCCAGGGCAATAGCGGTCATAAAAGAGAATGCCTCAACAAAATTTTTGAATTTTAAATCCCTTTTGATGGCAGATTTCTCAAAAGTCCAATTTTTTAGATGAAGCGCCAGGTGATTCTGAACTTCATCGTTTGATAATGTTTTCATAATTTCCCGTTTCATTTATATATAAACAAGTGTCCTGCTTTTTTTGTTTATGTGAACTTTTTACACGGTTAATCGTTGATTAATAGGGGAATTCACTATTAAGTCGGCAAAAATTTGATTAGTTAATAGGTGAATTACATCACCAGGTTAATTTTTGCGGGTTTTTCAATACTACAAAATGAAATTTCGTGCCTTTGAATTTGAAGATCAACCATGGCTCCCGGGAATAATCAGGGACAGTATGACCGATTACCTCCGGTTCCTGTTCTATACCTTTAATCTTTACGAACCTGTTTTGCCAATTTTGAAAGAAGCACTGTTAAAAACAAAATCAGATCAGATACTCGATTTATGTTCGGGAAGTGGAGGGGCCATGGAGGCAATCTATAAAAATCTTAAGCGAACATATCGTGAGGATATTAAGGTGACTTTTTCAGATCTGTTTCCCAGTTTGTTGCTTTCCGGATATTTAAATTCAACAACAACGAATGGTCTTAGTTATATCAGTACACCGGTTGATGCAACTCAGGTACCGGATAATTTAAAAGGATTTCGAACCTTGTTTTCAAGCATACATCATTTTGATAAACAAAAAGCAAAGGAGGTATTAAAAAATGCGGTAGAAGCGGGGGAGGGTATAGGAATTTTTGATGGAGGTGACAGAAATATATGGATGATTCTGCTTATATTGGTTTTCCACCCGATACTGTTATGGCTTTTTACCCCCTTTTTCAGGCCATTCCGATTATCGAGATTACTTTTTACTTATCTGATCCCGGTAATCCCGTTTTGTACTGTCTGGGATGGTGTCTTTTCCATACTCAGGCTTTACAAGCCGGATGAATTGTTGCAGATAGCCATTGAAACTGGCACTGACCGATCATTCTGGATATCAGGAAAAGTGCGGAATCAGTTCGGGATGAAGATTGCCTACCTGGTTGGATATCCAACAACTCCGCAGAATTGATATAAAATTTTTACTTTTATCCATAGTTATAATGGTTGCTTCGGAGCTTCACCTGTTATTTTGCCGGACAACAGTGATTAAAACTGATAATCAATAAAATAACAATTACGGGTATTGGTTTGATTTAGCTTTGATAATCCGGAATTTGATAAATTTTTATTAATATAAATTGAACACTATCTCAAAATAAGTGAAATGGAATTCAGGATTGAACACGATACGATGGGGGATGTGAAAGTTCCCGCTGATAAATACTGGGGCGCACAAACGGAGCGTTCGAGAAATAATTTCAGAATTGGTGCCGAAGCCAGTATGCCTAAAGAGATTATTTATGGATTTGCATATGTAAAAAAAGCTGCAGCCCACACGAATTTCGAATTGGGTATATTATCTGCATTAAAGCGTGATTTGATTTCGAATGTTTGTCATGAAATCCTTGAGGGTAAACTCGATGATCAGTTCCCGCTGGTAATCTGGCAAACCGGGTCAGGTACACAAAGTAATATGAATGTGAATGAAGTGATCGCCAACCGGGCTCATGTAATGACCGGCGGTTCCCTCACCGATTCTGAAAGAGTGATTCACCCAAACGATGATGTCAATAAGTCGCAATCATCGAATGATACTTTTCCGACAGCCATGCATATTGCTGCCTATAAAATGGTTGCAGAGATTACCTTACCTTTCCTGCAGGAATTGCGGGGAACATTGTTTCAAAAATCAGAGGATTTCATAAGTATTATAAAGACAGGTCGCACCCATTTTATGGATGCCACGCCGCTCACTTTGGGACAGGAATTTTCAGGATATGTTCAACAAACTGACAATTCTGTCCGGGCTATCCGCAATGCGCTGGAAATGGTTCGCGAACTTGCACTTGGCGGCACTGCGGTTGGTACGGGAATGAATGCTCCCCGAGGCTACGCTGAACTTGTTGCCACTAAAATTGCCGAATTTACGGGTTTGCCGTTTGTAACAGCACCCAATAAGTTTGAGGCACTTGCAGCACACGATGCGATGGTGGAATTAAGCGGTGCCTTGAAACGCGCCGCGGTATCATTAATGAAGATAGGCAACGATATCCGCATGCTAAGTTCCGGACCCCGTTGCGGTATTGGCGAAATTTTTATTCCTGACAACGAACCAGGTTCCTCGATAATGCCCGGAAAAGTAAATCCCACACAATGTGAAGCATTAAC
>JBBRGI010000050.1:0-15651 GCA_038240855.1 Bacteroidales bacterium
GAATCATCCCCGGCTAAGCTGGATACTCAGTTCCAACGGAAGAGATATCGGGCAGTCAGCATATCATGTGCTTGTCTCGGATAATTCTGATCAGCTCAAAAATAATACCGGTAATGTATGGGATTCCAAAGTTGTGAAATCGGATCATTCAATTCAAATTGAATATTCAGGGGCACCCTTAAGTTCTGAGAAAAAATACTACTGGAAGGTGAAAATACTGGATCAGTCCGGAAAAGAGACTTCATGGAGTGAAACAGCCACCTGGCAAATGGGGCTTCTGTCGGCGAACGATTGGGATAAGGCTGTCTGGATTGGTTATGAGAATTTCCCTGATTCAATGAAGTTAGTTCCTGGAGTTCATGGAAGCGGAGATAAACTTGGTAATAAAGCACTTCAGCGGAGTGTAGTTCCACAATTCAGAAAAGACTTTACGGTTGACCGGAAGATTGAAAATGCAACACTTTACATCAGCGGTTTAGGCCATTATGAAGCTACGATCAATGGTCAGGCTGTTGGCCGGAGTTTCCTGGCTCCGGGCTGGACCAACTATGACAAAACCTGTTTGTATAACGCTTACGATGTAACTTCCCGGTTATACAGCGGAAAAAATGCGATCGGGGTAATTGTTGGAAACGGTTTTTACAATATCAACCGTGAAAGATACCGGAAACTGGTGATCGCCTATGGGTTTCCCAAGATGATCAGTAAATTGAAAATCAATTATACCGATGGCACTTCGAAAACGGTTGTGTCGGATACTGACTGGAAATGCGTACCATCTCCAATTGTTTATACGAGTATTTACGGAGGTGAGGATTATGATGCAACACTTGAGCAAAAAAACTGGAACCTTCCGGGATTCGATGATTCAAAATGGAATGCAGCAATCCGGGCGGAGATCCCATCGGGAAAACTTAGCGCCGAAACCGACTATCCGGTGACGATCAGGGAAGTGATTAAAGTGAAAAAAACAGAACAACCCGAACCCGGCAAATTTCTTTATGATTTTGGTCAGAATTGTTCAGGGATCATCGAACTCAAAGTTCAAGGGAAAAAAGGTGATGTAATTAAACTTACTCCCGGAGAGCTGATCACCCTTGATAAAAAAATCAATCAGCGGGCTTCGGGTGGTCCATATTATTTTCAGTACACACTCAAAGGCGACGGTGTGGAGACCTGGCGTCCCAGATTCACCTACTACGGCTTCAGGTATGTAATGGTGGAAGGTGCTGCTCTCAAATCTGAAAAACAGAATAATAATACTGCACAATTAATTGATCTTCAACTCCTTCATACATGCAATTCCGCACCTAAAACCGGTGAGTTCAACTGTTCAAACGACCTCTTTAACCGGATTTATACGCTGATCGACTGGGCTATCCGGAGCAATGTGCAAAGTGTGACCACCGACTGCCCGCATCGTGAAAAGCTGGGCTGGCTGGAACAAACTTATCTCATGGGAGCATCCATGTTTTACAATTATGATTTATACTCGTTATACAGAAAAGCCGTGAACGATATGATTGACTCGCAGACAGCCGAAGGTTTAGTCCCCGATATAGCTCCGGAATATGTTCCGTTTCAGGGAGGATTCCGCGACTCACCCGAATGGGGAAGTGCATCTGTAATTCTCCCCTGGATGATCTGGCAGTGGTATAGTGATCAGTCGGTCATGAAAGAGGCCATGCCAATGATGAAAAAATATGTTGAGTATCTTGGCTCGAAAGCTGATAATCATATCCTCTCGCATGGTTTGGGTGACTGGTTCGACTACGGGCCTAAAAGCCCTGGTGAAGCACAACTGACTCCCAAAGCGCTGACTGCTACTGCCATTTATTATTATGACATCATTTTACTTTCACAGATGATGGAACTAACCAACAATAAAGCGGATGCCCAAAAAATGGGTGTACTCGCGAGCCAGGTAAAGAATGCTTTCAATGCTAAATTCTTTAACAACAGTACTAAAACTTATTCAACAGGCAGTCAGACAGCTATGTCTATGCCATTATGTGTTGGTCTGGTTAATGAGCAAGATAAGACAGCGGTGTTTAATAATCTGGTGGAATCGATTTCCAGGTCCGGAAAGAAGCTGACAGCCGGTGATATCGGGTATCATTTTTTAGTAAAAGCCCTTGAAGAAGGTGGCGGCTCACAATTGCTTTATGAAATGAATTTCCGTGATGATGTTCCCGGTTATGGTTTTCAGCTTAAAAAGGGAGCCACCGCGCTCACCGAATCGTGGCCGGCACTTGAAGAGGTTTCAAACAATCATTTAATGCTCGGACACCTGATGGAATGGTTTTACACAGGCATTGGCGGAATAAAACAGGAGGAAAACAGTGTCGCTTTCAAAAACATCATCATCCGGCCTGAAATCGTAGGAGAACTCACCCATGCAAAATCGAGTTATCAGTCCCCTTATGGATCGATCAGAAGTGAGTGGAAAATGGTAAATAAAACCCTTCAGATGAAGGTTGAGATTCCGGCAAATACCACTGCTACAATCTATTTTCCAACAAGTGACAAAACCTCTGTAACAGAGGACAACAGAAAGATAGTAGTTTCAACGAGTGCCAATAACAAATACTTTTACAAAGTAGGATCCGGATCTTATAATTTTAAAATGAATTTTTAATATCTTTGAAGACTGATTGAAAAAAATGTAGCAAATTCAAAGGGCATGGAATACCAAATTAATTCTGACTCATTATTGTGGAACAACTTTATTAAAGGTAATGAAGATGCATTTCGAATTATCTACAACAATCATGTGAGTTCACTTTTCAATTATGGCTGCAAATTCACACATGATCAGGCGCTGATAAAAGATTGTATCCATGATGTTTTCGTTGATCTTTCAAAATGCCGGTCCGCACTTGGGCCTACAAATAATATCAGACTCTACCTTTTCAAATCATTAAAACGCAAAATAATCCGATCGCTGAACAGAGGGGGATTATTCGGAACAATAGATCCGGAAAAACTACCCTTCCACTATAGCATTTCAGTTGAAGACGAATTGGTTAAGGATGAAGATGAGTTATTGCAGTATCAACGTCTTGAAAAAGCGTTGATGACTATAAGCGTAAGGCAAAAAGAAGCCATTTATTTAAAATTTGTTTCCGACCTGAGTTATGAAGAATTAAGCAATGTGATGCAAATAAATTATCAGTCGGCCCGTAATCTGGTATTCAGAGGACTCGAAAAATTGAGGGAAAGCTACCCAAAAAGATTTGTTTCCGTTCTTCATCCCGATAAAGTCACACAAATCAAGATAAATATTTAAGTTTTTTCTTTTTTCAAAAAAATCCCGAAAATACTGAGTACAAAATCAACTATCCGATCTTTTGTTAGAAATTGATTTTGCATGAAGTTTTCCAATGAGCATAACAAACTTGAGTTAATCCATCGTCCCGACTTTGTGGAATGGGTTTTAAAACCATCAGCCGACTCGGACAATTATTGGGCCGCCTATCTTGATGAATATCCTTCGCAAAAACAGGAACTGGAGCATGCCCGCTTCCTGGTAAAGGGAATTAGTCATGAACAAAAAATTCTTTCCGATGAGGATGCTTCATTTCTTTGGAACAAAATCCGGACAACAAATAATTCCAGAACTAAGAAAATCAGCCATTTAAAAAGGTGGAGTATTGCCGCAGGTATATTACTTGTTCTTGGTTTTTCGGGTTGGTGGTTCTCCTCAACAATTAGCTCAAAATCCGCCATTATTAATTACCAATCAATAACAGTTGCAGTTCCACCGGGAAATGATATAAGACTCATTCTTTCCGACAATACCGAAAAAACCTTTACGGCTAAAGATGTTGAACTAAAATACAATCAACAGGGAAGGCTGGAAACCAAAAACGGGAATCAGGTTCAATCGGAAGAGTTGAGCAAAAACGCCGAAGTGGACCAGATGAACCAGATTGTTGTGCCTCGCGGAAAGAGATCGACCATTGTACTTGCCGATGGTACGAAGCTATGGCTTAATTCGGGTAGCCGTGCCATTTATCCTGTTGTTTTCAATGGAAAAACAAGGGAAATCTATATCGAGGGAGAAGGTTATCTCGAAGTTACACATGATGCGACAAAACCATTTTACGTGGTGACCGATCAAATTAAAGTGAAAGTTTTGGGGACAAAATTCGATATCTCGGCTTATAAAGAGGACGATCATGTTTCTGTTGTCCTTGTTGCAGGGTCTGTTCAAGCCTCCATCAATGCGGAAACAATACTTATGAAACCAAATCAATTATTGAATTACGGGAAAATTTCCCAACGGTACTCGCTCGAAAGAACGAATGTAATGGAACATGTTTCATGGAAAGACGGATGGATGTTGTGTAACCAGGAGCAGATTGAATCCATCGCTAAAAAACTGGCAAGATATTATGATGTAAAAATAAGCTACAATGACCTGCGATTAAACAGGTTAACGCTTACTGGCAAACTCGATCTGAAAAATAATTGTGAAGATGTTCTAAAAGTGATATGTGCCACAGCGCCTTTGGATTACCAGATTACTGACAACTCAATTTTTCTGACATTAAAAGAATAATACAAACCATCAAAACCAGAGTGCCCATGAAGTGACGAACAAACTAAAAAAAATGACAGGTTATATTGCAGTATAACCTGTCGGAAGTTTTAACGCAAATCGAAATTATTAAAGCAAATTAAAACCGCACAAATTTATGCAAAAATTCGGGTTATTGGTTCCGTACTTCCGGAACTATAAGAAATTCATGCTGATTATGAAATTATGTACGCTGATATTATTCATTTCATTAGCAACAGCATCGGCCAAATCCAGCTATTCGCAAAGCGTTAAATTAACGCTTGATCTTGAACGCGCCACTGTCAGGGATCTCTTTGACAAAATCGAGGAAAATAGTGAATTCATCTTTGTTTATTACGACAACATCATTGACTTAAACAAGCAGTTATCGGTTAAGGCTACCAACGAAACTGTCGAAGAAATTCTCGAAAAGGTATTCAAATCATCAGGCAACACCTTTAAAGTATTTGACCGGCAGATCGTTATTACCAAAAAAGAGAATTCATCCAATCCGGTGGCGCTTGTCGTTCAACAACCACAAAGAAAGGAAATATCGGGAACCATAACTGATAACAAAGGTCTCTCATTGCCGGGGGTTAGCGTGGTTTTAAAGGGGACAACCACCGGAACAATTACTGAAAATAATGGTCAGTTCCGGCTATCGCTACCTGTTGATGCCAAAATACTGGTGTTTTCGTTTGTTGGAATGAAAACTCAGGAAATAGCAATAACCGGAAAAACAACCCTCAAAATTGTGATGGAGGAAGAGACAGTTGGTATGGATGAGGTGGTTGTAGTTGGTTACGGAACACAGAAAAAATTATCTACAACCGGATCCATATCAACGGTGAATACCAAAGAGATATTAAGAGCCCCTGTTGCCAATGTTGCCAATGCATTAACAGGAATTATGCCGGGATTGACCATAGTAAACAGTAGCGGGCATGTGGGTAAGGAAAATCCGGTGATACGGTTAAGGGGGATCGGAACAATGTCAGGACAATTAGACCCCCTTATTTTGGTCGATGGAATGGAACGTCCGATGAACGACATCGATCCCAATGAAATAGAATCTGTTACAATTCTAAAAGATGCCTCATCTACCGCAGTTTTCGGAGTCAGGGGAGCGAATGGAGTTATATTGGTGACCACAAAAAGAGGGAATGACGGTCCAGCTATGGTAAGTTTTGCTGCTGAATATGGCATTACCACTCCTACCCGAAAACCCGAATTTCTGAATAGTTATGACTATGCGATGTTATACAACGAAGCCCAGACAAATGATGGCGTACCGCAGGCCAACCTGAAATATTCGGCAGCGGCAATCGAACATTACAAAACAGGCGACGATCCCTGGTTGTATCCTAATACCGACTGGCAGGAACAGATGATGAGGGATATCTCACCACAACAACGTTACAACCTGAATATCAGCGGAGGCACCAAATCAACAAAATATTTTGTTTCGGCAGGTTACCTCGGACAAACAGGTATCTGGAAGGATTTCAATAATGGATACGACAATACAGACTGGTCAAAACGTTATAATTTCCGCTCGAACCTGGATATTGATGTGACAAAAGATCTGACGGTTTCGGTCAATTTAGGTGGAACGATAAAATATGTGAACCTGCCCAATGCCCAAAGAGGCGACCCCAACGATGAAGACTGGCAGCTTTTCCGTTATATGATGAATTCACCACCTTTGGCTGGTGCAGGCTGGGTGGATGGTAAATCCTATTTGGTGGAAGGATATGATACTCCTATTAAGTGGATGACAGGAAAAGGATATCGGAATGATTATAACAGCGAAGTCAATACACTTTTTTCGATCAATCATAAACTCGATTTTATTACGAAAGGATTATCTGCCAGGGGTAAATACGGGTATGACAGTAATTATTCAATTAATCTTCGCCGTGCATTTTCGACCACAATGCCTGAATATGCAGCGCAACGTAAATCGGTCGATACAAATGGAGACGGAACACCGGAAGATTTATTGCTATTTAAACAGGTTGGTAACCCATCTGTCTTAAATTATGCCGAAACTGTTGATTCCAAGAGGCGTCATATCTACGTGGAGGCTGCGTTGGAATGGAAACGAACCTTTGACACTAATCACGATGTAACCGGATTGTTCCTTTATAACCAGAGCAAGAAATATTACACCGAGTCGGCTTTTAACGAGATACCACTGTCGTACATGGGTTTAGTGGGACGTTTCACCTACAGTTATAAATCAAAATACAATGCCGAGGTGAATATGGGCTACAACGGCTCTGAAAACTTCCCTAAAGATAAACGATTCGGTTTTTTCCCCGCTTATTCAGCTTCTTGGGTAGCCTCAGAAGAACCGTTTATGAAAAATCTGCCTTTTATAAGCTTTTTAAAGTTCAAAGTTTCGTATGGTAAGGCTGGAAATGATAAACTTGGAGGTAACCGGTTTCTTTATATCCCCGATCGTTATTCCATGTCGTATACCGGAGGTCCGCTGTTTGGAGTAAATGGTGGCGGACAGGGATATGGTAGCGCCTCGCTAATAAAACGCGGAAATCCGGATGTTACCTGGGAAATTGATGAAAAGCAAAACTATGCATTCGAAATTAAGCTGTTCGATAAATTATCCGTTAACTTCGACTATTTCAATAATTATCGCTCGAACATCTTACGCACAAGGGGAACCTTTACAGCATATGTCGACGATAATATACCCCCACTCAATTTTGGTGAAATGTCGAACAAGGGTTATGAAATCGAAGCTACCTGGAGAGAAACAAGAGGACAGTTTGCTTACTGGATAAAAGGAATTTATGCCTTTGCCCGCAATAAGGTGATCGAAATGGATGAACCTACAAGTATTCCTGAATGGCAAAAACAAACGGGAAGGCCATGGGGACGCCCGGTTCTGTACCTTGTTAAAGGATTTTATGAAACCCAGGAACAGATTGATGCAGCAAACGGTAAAACAACAGTGGAAGGAATTGCTGTTAATACATTGGCGGGAGGTAAAGTCCGTAAAGGGGACCTTTGGTATGAAGACTATGATAAAAACGGGAAGATCAACGACCTTGATCGCGTTTCATACGGAAATTACACCCAGGTTCCCGAAATTACAGGGAGTATTTCATTAGGTGTCAGTTTTAAAGGATTTGACATTAGTACTCTTTTCCAGGGAGTAACACACGCGGTTGTATCCTATGGTGGGGAATCGCTTCAGCCTTTTACGAGTCAGTATCTTGCCACAATGTCAGCTCAGACATTTGTGCTCGGAAGATGGACAGAAGAGACCAAAGCTACAGCAACCTTCCCTGCACTTACTGTCGTTCCGGGACATTACGATTTCGGCGGCGGATACGGTTATGTCAATGAATTTTTTACAAACGACGCATCCTATATCCGTTTGAAGAATCTGGAAGTTGGATACACTTTTAAGGGAAATCTTCTGGCCAAAATAAAATGTAAGGCATTGCGTATCTATGCGAATGGATCTAACCTGATTACCTGGGATAAACAGAAGCTCTTTAAGTTTGACCCCGAGCAACCTGGCTCACGTGGATTATCTTATCCCCAGGTATCGATCTACAACATTGGTTTAAATCTCCAATTCTAAACTGTCTCGATCATGAAAAAAATAATTACAAATCAAAATATGCCGGCAACGCTTGCACTATCCCTCGGGAAATGGTTTGCCGGAATTGCACTTGTGTTTCTGCTGTTCACAACCCAGTCGTGCGACAAGTTTTTTGAAAAGGCGCCAGGGGTTGATGTTACCCAGGATACCATTTTTTCAACCTACGACAGGTCTAAACTTTATGTATTAAACCTGTATTCAAAAGTGCCTGATGGCTATTTTTATAACTGGGTTGATAATGAATGGAGCCGGATCAGCGGTACCATGCTTGCATCTTGTTCCGAACAGGCTGAAAGCGGCTGGGCCAGTGCCGGTTCACAAAGTTATAATACAGGTGCTATTTCGCAGTATGACAGTGAAGCACTCATGGAAGCTAAATGGGCACTCAGATGGCCTTATATTTACCGCTCCAGGTGGTTTATTGATAATGCAGATAACATTAAAACGGCAACAACTGAACAGCGGTCAGAATTAAAGGCCGAAGCAAGATGCATCATGGCAATGCATTACTTCGAATTTATGATCCGATATGGAGGTTTACCATGGTTGAGTCATAAACTGGATTATAAAACTAATGACTTTAAAAATCTTCCCCGGTTACCACTTGTTCAGATGGTGGATTCCATTGACAATCTGCTTGTTCAAACATTAAATGAGCCGGGTTTGCCAAACATCAGACCAGAACAGGACTTTGGCAGAGTTACAAGAGCCACAGTTTTATTTCTGCGCGCACGGTTATGGCTGTTTGCTGCAAGGCCTTTGTTTAATGCAAGCAGTCCTTATATGAATATGCCCGACACTAAGAATAACAACCTTATTTTTATGGGTAACTACGATCCGCTTCGCTGGCAGAAAGCGGCTGATGCTGCCAAAGCCTTAATCGATTTTTGCGAGGCTAACGGATATCAATTGCTAACAGATGCAAATCCGTCACTGGCTTATCAAAAAGCAACCCGTGATGCATTAGGCAATAAAGAACTGATCTTTGTTCCGTCACGTCGCGGCTGGGGAATCAAAACCTTGTTTCCTACATTCGAATCTCCACTGGTAAACCAAACGGGGGTTTCGGATGGTAATTCAGTATTACCTACACAAAACCTTGTTGACCGCTATCTCATGAAAAACGGTAAAGCACAGGATGATCCGACATCAGGATTCGATCTCGCAAACCCTTATGGCAATCTTGATCCGCGGTTTTATGCCACTATCGCACAAAACGGATCAAAATGGAATACCCGAACCGTGGAGACATGGAATAACCGCACAGGTGGCAGCACCGTAGGGGTTGATTTTGGATTTCACAGACGCGATTTATCCTCCAGTAAAACGGGCTATCTGCTGCGCAAGTTTTGTCTTGAAAGTCTTTCGAATGGTACAGCCAATTCAACTGCCATTTGGCCATATATGCGCCTGGCTGATGCTTACCTGATGTATGCTGAAGCATTGAATGAGGCGCAGGGACCTCAACCCGGTTGCTTTACCTATCTGAATAAAGTCAGAAACCGTGCAGATATGCCCGATGTTACCGTCACTACCTCAAAGGACGTATTACGCGAAATTATTATTCGCGAACGTGATGTGGAGTTAGCCCTCGAGGATATTCATTACTTTGATGTCAAACATCTAAAACGTGGAAGTATTCTCGGACAGCCCGTCTATGGAATGGATATCTTTAAGAACGCCAATGGCACGTTTACCTATACACGGATGAAAATTGAAGATCGCTTCTGGAGCGATTTCTGGTACCTGTGGCCTCTACCCTACTCCGAAATGATTCGTGCCCAGGCATTGGTGCAAAATCCAGGTTGGTAGGTAAACGGTTGTAAAAATCATTATTAAATTTTGGAATATGAAAAAAACATCATATAGGATTCAAATTGCTTGTGTAATTCTGGCTTTATTTATGCTGGAATTCACCAATCCCGTCAATGGCCAGAATGCCGATTCCTTAAGTACAAAAAATGGCGGCAAAGAACTGCTGGATATCGCCTATGGTAAACAGAAAAAAGTTGCAATTGGAAGTGCGATAAGTACAGTTACCGCCGAAACACTTGAAAAAAGTACAGTCACCAATGTGGGCAATGCCTTGTTTGGAAGACTATCCGGACTAATTGTCAATCAAAGAGGTGGCGAACCTGGAAACGATTTCCCGTCATTTGTGATAAGGGGAAATACTTCCTATGCCGGAAGTAACAGCCCGATGATTATTGTAGATGGTTTTCAACGTTCAATCGATCAGTTAGCCGTTGAGGAAATTGAAAGTATTTCGGTATTGAAAGATGCTGCCGCAACTGCTATGTACGGAATTAAAGGTGCTAATGGAGTCATTCTGGTTACCACCAAGCGTGGTTTCGAAAGCGACGAAAAGATTGGAATTACCGTAAAATACGGGATGCGGCAGCCGACCCGACTGCCCAATTTCATCAACTCATTTGATTATGCGAATTTGTATAATGAAGCCTTGACTAACGATAACCGGCCGAGACTTTATACCGCAGAGGATATTCAAAAGTATAAAGATGGATCTGATCCCTATCTCTACCCTGATGTAAATTGGTTCGATGAGATCTTACGCAAAAGTTCACCCGTTGTTGAAGCAGGGGTAACTTTCACCGGCGGCAATAGTATCGTGCGCCATTTTGTGATGGTCAACTATATGATAAACGAAGGTTTGCTTAAAAACACAGACTGGAACGATGGTTATAACACCGGGACTTCATTTAAACGACTTAATTTCAGATCAAATATCGACATTAATGTAACAAAACGGTTAATGGCGTCGCTCGATATTGGTGGTAGAGTCGAAGACCGAAATGGACCGGGTACGGCAATAGGAACCATTTTTAACAATATTTATGCTTACGCACCCAACATGTTTCCGGTTCTGAACCCCAATGTTACTTTTGGAGGAAATTCGGCGTATCAGGGCAATTTGCTTGGACAGGTTACTTCGTCCGGGTATGCCGCATCAAACGACCGGAATTTCCAGTCAGCTTTCCGCATGGAACACGATCTGGATTTTATTGCCAACGGATTGAAGGTCGGTGCAGTTGCAGCATTCGATAACTGGCAGCGTGCCACTGAAACCTATACAAGGCAGTTCCCGGTTTATCAGTTATCCAAAGACGCAAGTAATAATTTTGTCTATACCAAATACGGACAAGTAACACCCTTAGCCCGCTCAGGTGGCAACAACCATAACTACCGTACGAATTTTGAAGCCTATCTTGATTATGATCAAAAATTCGGGTTGCACGAGATAACCGCAAAGCTCTTATACCATCAGGATAAATATGTCATCAACTGGAACCAGGGGAACAATACTCCGTATTTGCTCAATGGCGCCTCCGGTCGGTTAGCCTATGGTTACAACGATCGTTATTTTGTTGAGGTTGTTGGGGCATACAACGGAACTGAACGCTTCCCCCGAACCAAACAGTTTGGGTTTTTCCCCGCAGTTGCATTATCCTGGGTCCTCTCTGAAGAGGATTATATAAAATCACATTCGTGGATTAATTACCTGAAGGCAAGAGCTTCATATGGCCTGGTTGGAAATGACAATATCGGGGCAGGTGAAGACCGTTATTTATACATCTCCTATTATACCAACACAGGCTCGTATCCTTATGGTGACAGTAATACGAATCTTACTACAGCTCAGGAGAGCAACTATCCGAATTACAACATTACCTGGGAGAAAGCTTATAAAACTGATCTTGGAATCGATGGCCGATTTTTCAATTGCCTCGATGTTGCCCTTGGATATTTTCATGAGAAACGAACCGATATAGTGGATACCAGGACCAATGAACTTCCATCCATTCTGGGTATTACTGCAGGGTACATCAATAACGGTATAGCCTCCAGAAGCGGTATCGAAGCAACCCTTCAACTGGCAAAACAAATAGGTGATTTCGGCTATACACTGGGTGTAAACGGAGTAGTAACACATTCAAATATCGATCAGCGCATCGAACCCGCCTATCCGAATGAATACCAGTACCGGGCAGGTCATGCGGTAAATCAGTATTTTGGTCTTGAGGCAACCGGATTCCTAAGCCAGGAAGATATTGTAAATCCTCAAACTCCCGTTTATACCTTTCAGCAGGTTAAACCCGGAGATGTGAAGTATAAAGATCAGGATCAGAATGGTCTCATCAATTCAGACGACGAGATAGCAATAGGAAGATCATCTAACCCTTCTCTCTATTATGGAATTAACTTTGGTTTAAAATACAAAGCCATAGCTTTAGATGGTTTATTACAGGGCCTGGGTGGTAAGGACGTGTATATCAATGGCCTTTCAGGGCCTATGGGTAAAAAAGCCCAGATCTCTGAATATGTGATGAACCGTTGGTCCTCCGAAACAACCGGAACAGCCGAATTCCCCCGGCTTAGCACCCTGGATAATTCCAATAATTACCGCAACAGTACGCTTTGGTTACGTTCCGGAGATTACATCAGGTTACGCAGCATTGAACTTTCATATGTCTTTTCGGAGAATATACTGGCATCATTACACGTGTCAACCTGTAAACTATTTCTTCAGGGTATGAACCTAATCACAATCGATAAAATTAAGAACCTGGATCCTGAAAACTTTACAGGTTATCCTGCGCTGAAATCGTACAATGTTGGGTTACGCCTGCAATTTTAAATTTAATAAAGAACAAATTATGAAGACTAAGATATTAGGTTTATTATTGACGATTGCTTTAATAATGCCTTCGTGTAAAGATTATTTCGATTACGAAAATAATTCGCTGATAAAGGAAGATCTGGTTTATTCTGATTATACGTACCTGAAGCAGGTTCTGGCCAACGCTTATACCCAACTTCCGGCATCTTTTAACCGTATTGACAACGGAATGCTTGCATCTGCCACCGATGAGTCTGAACATGCCTGGGATTATTCAACCATTCAAAGTTTTAACATTGGAAGCTGGAACGCTTACTCCAATCCCGATGATGTATGGGCCAGGCAGTATCAACTGATCCGGCGTGCCTATCTGTTTTTACAGGGAACCGATACCGTTAAGTTCAGACAATTCCAGTATGTCGATGATGTTACTTACAACCGGTATACCCTTGAACTGAAACAATTTCGTGCCCAGTCCAGGTTTTTGATTGCGTTTTCGTATTTCGAACTTTTCAAAAGGTATGGAGGAGTTCCGATTGTCGATCATTTGTTATCAGTAGACGAAGACCTTAATCTGCCCCGAAGCAGTGTAAATGACGTGGTTAAATTCATCGTGGCGAATTGCGACAGTGCAATAAAGGTGTTACCAAAGGTGTATGATGCAACAAATACCGGACGCGCCACCATGGGTGCAGCGATGGCCCTTAAATGCCGTACTTTTCTATATGCTGCCAGCCCTCTGCACAATAACGGATCGTATAACAAGATTTTATGTGATAGTGCAGCCAGAATTGCAAGTGCTTTTATTGCGAGTACCGGAACACTAAAAAGTACTTATGCATTGGAAAGTAATTACGGAACACTTTTTACCCGCAAAACAAACAGTAAGGAGTTGATTTTTGAGCGCAGGGAGGGAAACTCAAACAGTTTTGAAAGAGCAAATTTCCCGATCGGATTCGATGGAGCCGGTGTTGGCGCTACTTCTCCATCACAAAACCTGGTGGATGCCTATGAAATGAAAACCACAGGCAAACCTATAGCTGATTTAACTTCCGGCTATGTTCCAACCAATCCCTATCTGAACAGGGACCCTCGTTTAGGTTTTACAGTAATCCTGAATAATACAACTTTCAAAGGCCGTCCGATTGAACTGTGGACCGGCGGGCTGGATGGGAAAGGGAAGGAAAAGGCTTCAAAAACAGGTTATTACCTTAAAAAATATGTGGATGACAATCTGAATTTATTACTCAACAATACAAGTCGTCATTGCTGGTACTATTTCCGTTTAGGTGAGATTTACCTTAACTATGCCGAAGCGATGAACGAAGCCTTTGGTCCCACAGACTCAAGGTATGGATTGTCTGCTGTGGAAGCCGTCAACGCTATCCGTGTGAGAGCCGGAATGCCGGCCATCGTGGAAGCCGATTATGCTTCGGCTGATATTTTACGTGAAAAAATCCGCAACGAACGGCGTATAGAATTAGCCTTTGAAGAACACCGTAGTTGGGACGTGCGCCGCTGGAAAATAGCCGAATCAACCCTCGGAGCCGATCTTAGAGGAATGGATATTGTAAGGAATGCCGATGCGACTTTTACCTATACGCCTTATGTAGTTGAGAAAAGGACATTTGATGTCAAAATGTATTATTATCCGATTCCAAATGCAGAAATGCTGAAGGAAACTAAGCTTATCCAAAATACTGGTTGGTAGTCAATCAGTTATTTAGTTAGTTAGTCCATTAATTTAAAATGATAAGTGGCTCATTTCCGGGCCACTTATCTTCCTTCGCAAGTTCCTGTTTTATGCTTTCAGGAATTCAATTCATGGCTGTAACATCACGAAGTATGCGTTTAATAAAACAATAAAAATGAACAAAACATTCGTTAACGGCTTTTCTGGAATATTGAAAAACTGCAATCTATTAAGTGTAGTTATTTTTTTCAACATTTTAGTGATGTGTACATCAGACGATTCAACCTTGAATTTTGGATTGAAGATGTACGTTTCAACGACAGGAAACAATAGTTGGTCAGGGAAACTTCAGCAACCGAATGCGGAGAAGACCGATGGTCCTTTTGCAACAATTGAAGGGGCACGCGATGCGATACGTGGTATGAAGAAATCGGAGACGCTCCCGGAAGGGAATATTGCTGTGGAGATCCAGGAGGGGGTTTATGAACTGTCAGGAACAATTGAGTTAGAAGCAAAAGACGGCGGGAAAGACTCTCTTTCGCGCGTTATCTATTACGGTCAGAAGGGACGCGAGGTACGACTGGCAGGTGGTAAAAATCTGACAAGATGGGAATTGGTTACTGATAAAGAGGTTTTGGAAAAACTCCCACCTGAAGTAAGAGGTAAAATATATCAGTCATATCTCATGGCAAATGGGGTAAAGGATTACGGTTCTCCGGGCGGCGGCGGATTGGAGTTGTTTTTCAATGATAAACCCATGTGGATATCGCGTTACCCCAACAACGGTTTTACTAAAATAACCGGATTACTGAATGAAAAACCCATAGATGTAAGAGGAACGAAAGGTGATAAGGTGGGTAAGTTCAATTATGAAGACCACCGGATTGCTAAATGGGAAAATGAAAAAGATGCATGGGTTCACGGGTATTGGTTTTGGGATTGGAGCGAACAGCGACATAAGATTGCAAAAATTGATACGCCAAAAAATAGTATAGAAGTTGTCCCGCCATATCATAATTATGGATATCGCCTCGGGCAATGGTTTTATGGATTTAATCTTCTTTCGGAAATAGATGAACCGGGCGAATATTACTTGGACAGGGAAGTGGGACTACTCTATT
>JBBRGI010000051.1:0-15605 GCA_038240855.1 Bacteroidales bacterium
ATTTCTTCAGAAAGCAATTGATTTTGTAAAAGAAAACCTTGAAAACGCTGATCTGAGCATTGAACAAATGAGCATTGCATTGAGTATCAGCCGGGTTCACTTGTATCGGAAACTGAAGGCGATAACCAACCAAAATCCAACTGAATTTATCCGAACGATTCGGCTCAAACAGGCTGCTTATCTTTTGTCGCAGGGAAAACTGAATGTTTCGGAGATTGCCTATATGGTTGGATTTAATTCACACCAGTATTTTACCAATAGTTTTCAGAAATACTTTAATATGTCACCAACAGAATACAGCCGAAAAGTCAATTAATAAGGTAATTGATTTTCCGGCTGTGTTCAGTGATTTGGAAAGTAATGGTTTACCGTTCCAGCAGATGTCAGTATTTCAGATTTTTCAGATAAGCAATTGTTTGTGGGACTTGTTTGGCATAATTGTTACTTTCGTCTTCGATGTAATAATGCTTGATTCCAGCCTTTTTTGCTTCTTTCAAAACTTCAGGAATATTGATCTGTCCGGTTCCCAATGCCACATCGTTTTCAACGGCTGTACCCCCTTTTTCATCCAGTTTTGCTCCTTTGCGAAGGTCTTTCAGGTGAAGCAACTGAAAGCGATTTGGATATTTGGCAATTAGTTTTGCCGGATCCTGCCCATGAATGAACGACCACAAGATATCAATTTCAAAACTTACATATTTGGGATCAGTATTCTGAATAATAAAGTCCATAAGAGTTCCATTTTCAAATGGTACAAACTCATATCCATGGTTATGGTAGCAATAGGTAATTCCAAATTCATCCTTTAGAATTTTTCCGGCATTGTTGAAGTCCTCAACTGCTTTTTTTGCCATTTCCAGGGTGAAAGGTCCATCATGCGCAATATATGCCACCCTGACATATTTTGCCCCAAGTGCTTTGGCATTTTCGCCAACTTCACGTGTTTTTGTAGTCAGGTCGGGATAACTTACACCAAATGAGGAGCAATACATGCCGCGATCGTCGAGCATTTTCCGGATTTCAGTTGCTTTCCGACCAAACAGATTCGAGAATTCCATGTCTTTAATGTCAAGTAGTTTCAGAGTATCAAGCGTAGCTGCAACATCTTTTGTGAAACTGTTTCGGTAGGTAAATGAGACCATTCCTGGAGTTTCAGGAAAGATCGGCTTGTTTTTTTTAGCGCTAACAAAGCCTGATATCAGAATAAAAATAGCTAGGATAGGTATTCTAAATTTCATGGGTTTTATGTATTAATAGTTTATTGATTGATGAAAAAAACTGACCGAAAGTTTTGCCTCCGGTCAGTTTGAGTTTTTAGAGTTTCATTTCCCAGCCCTTTTCGTAATTGCGGCTCCAAAGCTTTTCGGCGTCTTTGTTACCGATGATGTGGCCATTTTTCGGATCAATATTTAAAGTTGATCCAGTACGTTGTGCGATGTTTGCCAAATGACAAAGCAATACACTTTTGTGACCTTCAGTAATTGGAGCGGTTACCTGAGCATTTCCACGAATACTTTCAATGAAATTATTCAGGTGAAACAAATCAGCATCGCCAGTAGAACTAACGGTATTGTTGGCATCAGCTTTCAGGTCAGAGTTTATCTCTTTTACCAATTTGTTTGCTGTATCGTAAACTTTGTATTCCTCGCCGCCAAAATTAACCAGAGTACCATTGTCGCCATAAATTATAAAACCACGGCCATTGCCTTCAATCGGGTACGAATTACAACTACGTCCTTCCCAGGTAATAGTCTTCTGATCGCCAAATTCGAATGATGCGATTTGTGTATCAGGAGTTTCCCAGTCATCTTTGTAGGCATAACGTCCACCAGCGGAGTTGACTTTCGTCGGAAAATCGACTCCTAAAAACCATCGGCAACAGTCCAGTTCATGGTTCCCGTTGTTGCAGGCTTCGCCTGTTCCCCAATTCCAGAACCAGTGCCAGTTGTAATGAACAAGGTTGTCTTTATAATCCTTGCGTGGTGCAGGTCCCTGCCACAAATTAAAATCAAGAGTGGAAGGAACAGGAATTACTTTTCCAACTCCAATTGGCTTGCGTGCATTGGTGTACCAGCCTTTAGCCATGTAAGGGTTCCCGATTAGCCCGGCTCTTACCTGTTTTACCGCTTCAATCAATGTTGGGAATGAGCGACGCTGACTGCCAACCTGTATGATTTTTCCATATCTGGCCTGTGCCTGAATCAGAATTTCACTTTCGTTCGGATTGTGGCTACAAGGTTTCTCTACATAGACATGTTTGCCGTTCGAAACTCCAAGCAAAGCCGCCGGAGCGTGCCAATGGTCGGGAGCAGCAATTACAAGTGCATCAAAATCAGTTTTAGCGACCAGTTTACGAATGTCTTTTTCGATTTGTGGCACCCGTGAAGCTCCTTTAACAGCATTCAAACCTTTTTTTATTGCTCCGTCTTCCACATCGCAAAGGTAGGCAACCTCAACGCCCGGGATACCGGAAAACTTTTCGGCATGAAATGCCCCCCGGCTGTTTACGCCCATTATAGCAATAATGACTTTATTACTTGGCGCATTTTTCCCGAAAACAGGAAAGTTTAAGATGGTTAAACCTCCGGCAGTTGCCAAAGTCGAGTTTTTAATGAATGTTCTTCTTTCCATTACTATTTTTTGTGTTTCCTTCAGGATGCCATTATTTGGTGTACCCTGGATTTTGTTCCATTTTAGCGCTAATGTTTAAATCAATCTGCTTTTGCGGAATTGGAAACAGAACGTTGTAATCCTGAATGTTACAAGCCGGGAAAACCGGATTGTTGTTATACTTGCGAACTCTTTCAAGCAATTTGCCGGTTCGGCGTAAGGTAACAGGTCTCCATTCTTCAGCATACAATTCCCTTGCGCGTTCATCGAGCAAATAATTAATATCAACTTTTGAAGGGTCAACCGGAGTCGCTTTTGCCCGGTTACGAATTGAATTAATGTCGGCAGCTGCCAGATCTTTTTTACCCAGACCAATGTATGCCTCTGCTCTCAGTAAAATGGTTTCGGCCAGTCGGATAACATAGTAATCTTTGTGAGTGAAACCTCCACCTGAACGGTTTGGCTCAGTAAAATGGTGTAATGGATCGGTATGCTTCATGAAGTAGGGATAAATGTACTGGCAGGTATCCTTTATACCATCACGGGTTCCTTTTGGGAAAAGTGAAAAATCGATTTTTTGTTTATTGTAGATAGAAGTTGGACTATCGTAGTAAAAATTACGTTTGATATTATGTCCTGCATTGCGAATATCGTTGTTCCAATCACTTGTCCAGATGGTGTTCGATTCATAATACGTAGGTCTGATCCAGGAAACCGGACGGCCTAAAGTGTCAGATAAACCGGTATAAGAGCCCAGGTAAAATTCTCCCCTGAATGCTATTTTCCCGTCAGGCGTATTTCCCATTCTGAAATAAGCGGGTCCCCATGCGCGGTCGCCTGGGAATTGATATCCTCCGGTAATGATTGGTTCATACTGCAAAACCCAAATAGCTTCCTTGTTGGTTGACAAGTTGTGATTGCCGTAGGCAAACAGATCGAGGAAAACATCTCCTTTTCCAAAAACATCACGCGTCGATCCGAAACGTTGGGTCATCAGAGCATATCCGCTGTTGTCGATAACTTTTGAAGCAGCATCTGCAGCTTGTTGAAATTTCCCTTGTGCAAGGTAACATTCAGCCAGATAATGACCTGCCGCACCCTGAGTAATTCTTCCTGGTGCTTCTTCTTTTCCGCGAACAGGTAGATTTGCCGCTGCAAAAGTCAGGTCTTCTTCCATCAGTTTATAGATTTCAGTTTTTGGCGCTCTCACATAATCTGTTTTAGCCGATTTTGTAGGTTCTGTTACCAATGGAACATCTCCATAAAAAGTGACAAGCATGCGATAGGCATACGCCCTGAAAAACATAGCTTCAGCCATATAGGCATTTTTCTGTGCATCGCCCGACCAGATTTTAGAATCTGAAGCTTTGATCCGGTCGATGAGAACATCCGCTCTTTGAATCAAACTATAACATCTTTCCCAGAAAAAAGTGAAAATCATATTTTCGGGAAGCATTTCATTTTGATAGTTTACCAGTTTGATATTTCCCCCTGGCGTTTCACCATGAAAAGCAACGTCGGTTCCACAGCCATTTAAAATGGCATATTGGTCCTGATTATCTCCGCTAAAAAAAGCATCCCTGACACTGAAATGCAGGCCGGTGATTCCCTGTTGAATTCCGGGAACAGTATTGTATGCGTTTTCAGGTGCAAGAAAATCGAGCGGGGTTTCCTTGAGTACAGCTTCTGAACATGCATTAACTAAAAGCAGCAAGATTAAGGCTGAAAAGAGGTACTTGTTCTTAAGTTTGAAAATATATTTTTTCATTGTTCTTGTATTATAAGTTACCGTATATGTTAAAGAAAACATCTGTGCTAGATTAAAGAGTTAGTTTAAAACCAGTTGTTACATTGCGCATCAATGGTGAATCGCTTACTCCAATTTCAGGATCCCAACCCGACCATTTGGTCCATGTGTAAAGGTTTTTACCGGAAATAAAAAACTGGCATGATGATACATTAATCTTCTTCAACAGTTCAGGTGTAAAGTTGTAACTCAGTGATACATCCTGCAAGCGAACAAAACTTCTGCTTTCATAAACTCCACCATGTACTGCTGGTGTATTATATACACCTGTTGCATTGGTTACTCCGTTGTCAGGCGTCCAGTATGGTCTAACTGCTGAGCCATTTACCCTGTAAACATTGTCAGAGTTCCATTGTGTGTTGATTACAGCATCATTATTATCCATGTAATAACCATTCCCTCCCTGAATAGAATTAATCAGGAATGACAGGGAGAAGTTTTGATAAGTTAATGTATTGTTGATACTGAACCGGTAATTTGGTGCTTTGTAACCTATGATTTTACGATCATTATTGGGTTCAATTACTCCATCTTTGTTTTGATCGACATATTTGAACTGACCAGGATACCAGTTAGCCAATGTCTTGCCAGCAAAAAGTTCCTGCTCTGTCCAAAGTCCTCCGTCCATTTGATAATCATAAATAGCACTTATTGATTCGCCCACAAACCACCAGTTCCCAATGTCTTTATCATTTTCTCCACCATAAAGTTTAGTAATCTTATCGCGGTTGAGTGAAAAATTGAAATTAGTAGTCCAGTTCAGTTTACCTTTTAAATTCACTGTATTCAGGCTCAGTTCAATTCCTTTATTTTCAATAGCACCAATATTAGCCCACACACTGGAATAACCTGTGGTTGGAGGCAAGGTTCTCTGAACCAAAACATTGCTTGTGGTTGCGTCATACAAGTCGATAGAACCTGAAATCCGTTGATCAAGAAAACCGTAATCAAATCCGATATTGAAAGAAGAAGTTGATTCCCAACCAAGATCAGCATTTCCCAAAGAATTCGGATAAACAGCAATGGCTGTATTTGAGCCATAAACATAAGCGGTTGGATTCATCCGGGAGAAACTTGAGTAGCGGCCAATACCCTGATTCCCGTTTTTCCCATACGAAGTTCTGATTTTCAGGTAAAGCCAGTCAATGCTTTTCATGAAAGACTCTTCCGAGGCAACCCATCCCAATGAGACTGAAGGAAATGTTGCAAATTTGTTGTTTTCGCCAAAACCGGAATAACCATCTCTTCGAACTGTTCCGGTAAGCATGTATCGTTTCTTGTACGTATAATTGGCACGAGCCATATATGAAATACTGTTTTCTTCCCATGCAGTTGATGCTGCAGTTGCAATTGTTCCCAATCCCATGTTGTTGTAGCCAAGAACCGGATTATCAAACCCCTGAGCATTCAGAGTTGAACTTTGAGCAATGCTGTTTTCGCGGCTGTAAAGCAAGGTTGCGTTGACCTGATGATCACCAAATGACCTTAAATAGGTTACGATGTTGTTGACAATTGAATTCCGTTGTTCCGATGGATTTTTAATTGCCTGACCTTTATTACCTGCACCGTTTGGCGTTGTTACCGGATAAAAAGTATTGTTATTCCTGTTCGAATAGGTATTTGAATAGTTTAATTCATAGGTCAGTCCTTTAACCCATGGAACAGAAACTTTTGCATTTCCTACCAAAAATAAATCGTTTCTGACATCACTGTTATCAACATACAGGTTGACAAGCGGATAGGGCATGTAGGTCTCGCCTGTAAGATACATGTCGTAATTAGAAAGGCCAATTTTGTTGTTGGCCAGTGGACTGGCGGCACGTGCACCTGTCTTATCCCAACCTAAATCTGCGGGCAAGCCTGAATAATCACGGTATGAATAGGAAGCATTCAATCCAATCGTTAGCCAGTTTGTTACTTTGCTTTCAACATTACTGTGAATCGTAAATCTGGAGAATTGGTCGTTTTTCTGAATACCGTCCTCGCTGGCAAACGATCCTGAAACAAAGTAATTGCTTCTTTCAGTTTTGCCTGAAAAACTTAGATTATAGTTTTGAATAGGGGCTGTCCTTAAAACTTCATCAACCCAGTTAATCTCGTTTCCAGCCAGATAATTATCCCTTTCTTCTTGAGTTCTTAAGCGTGCTGCAACAATATTACGATCAGTAACATCCGGTCTGATTGGTTTACCTACGGCACTGGCAGGTTTTGTTTTATACCAGCTGTACAAACTTTGCTGATAATAGAAATCAACCAACCTAATGGCATATTGATCAGCATTCATTACTTTCATTGGATTGTTTGTCATGTCCTGATATCCATAAGACATGTTGAAAGATATTGTCGGCTTATCAGTCTTCCCTTTTTTAGTGGTAATAAGCATTACACCGTTTGCAGATCTTGAACCATAAACAGCCGCTGCACTGGCATCCTTTAGAATATCTACTGATTCTACGTCACTAATGTTCACATTTGAAATATCTCCATTGTAGATAATACCATCGAGAACGATAAGAGGTTTGTCGCTGGCTGATAAGGAGGTTCTTCCTCTGATAGAAAGATTGGGTTCGCTTCCTGCAAGTCCTGCTGCCTGAATATTAACACCCGCAGTTGTCCCGGACAAAGCCTGTAAAAGGTTATTTGTTGTCAAGGAAGCTTTGTCTCCAATTGTTGCTCTGGCAACTGACCCTGTCAAGTCGCTCTTCTTCATTGTTCCATAACCAATAGCAACAACTTCTGCAAGGTCAACTGCATCTTCTTCGAGCGTAACATTAATACTTGTTTTCCCTGAAACCACAATTTCCTGTGCTTTCATACCAACAAATGAGAACTGAAGTGTTGCATTTGAAGGAACATTGGGCAATAAATAATTACCTTCTGCATCCGAAATTGTACCTTGAGTAGTACCTTTAATTACAACTGAAACACCTGGCACCGGCTGATTTGAATTTTTATCTACAACCTTTCCGCGAATTTGTACCTGCGAAAAAGCAGTGAATAAAAACCCTAAGCACAATAATAATAAAGAAATCTTCTTCATAAACTCTTAGTTTTTAATTAATAAATGGCTTTATAAATTATTCGATTTAGAAGAACTCTTGAAAAGAATAAAATATTCGGTCAAAACTACGTTGCAAATAAAGAAGGCTTTAAAAGGTATGTTACGGGAATTAAAGATTGGGGGGGGGGAATTTAAAGAATATGATCCATTTATTTACGAAAGTGTTACATTTCAAATATATAATTCTGTCTATAAGTGCTTTATGTTTTAATCGAATATCTGAAGCCTGCAACTTGCTATATTTTTGAGTATTTTTGATTTCTTTTAAATAACTATATGCAAAAGGCTCTGATTCTTATTAGTATGTTCTTGTTATTCTTGTTTCAGGCAAAGGCACAAAACGATCGGTTCTATTCTTCACTCGACGGATTATCAGGAACCAGCTCGTACGGTTTTTATCAGGATTCAAAAGGCTTTCTATGGATTCCAACCTATTCAGGTCTTAACCGGTTTGATGGTTATAACTTCGAGGTATATGAACACAACACTTCAGATACTACATCAATTAATTCAACGAATGTTAATGTAGTTTTCGAGGACTCTTCAGGATCACTTTGGGTAGGAACAAATTTCGGTTTAAACAAGTATGACTACAAATATGATAATTTCAGGCAATATCACTTGCTGGTAAAAAATATTGAGATTGATTTAACGGTCAAAACTATACTTGAAGACAAGCATAAACTGCTGTGGCTGGTAACCTCACATGGCATTGTGCATTTCGATCCGAAAAGCGGCAAGTACGATTTTTATAACCATCAATTCAGGAACGATGGAACGCCAGCCCATTCAAAGTATAATCAAGCAGTTATCGACCAGAAAGGTAACCTTTGGATTGGAAGCGACGATCATGCTGTTTTAATCTTCGACACTCAGAAATTGCAATTTATGAACATTCAGGAATATACTGGGATAAGTTACCAATTTCCTGATAGAACGGTTTTGGTGGTTCATCAAAACAAGTCGGGACAAATTTTATTCGGAACTCAACGGGCAGGAATCGTGCTGTATGACCCTGCAAAAAAAATCTTTCAGCAGTGTGGTTATTCAACAAATCCAGAAAATTTACTTGATGGTGGAATTTACAGTATTATTACCGACCGGCGAGGCATTACATGGGTAGGAACCGAACACAATGGATTAAAAACCTACCAGACTCAGACCAACCAGTTGATTGATGCCAACCATTTAATTGATCTTCCAAATGTTCGTAAAGCCAAGTTTCATTGCTATGAAGATAAGCTTGGCGATTTATGGTTCGGCATACAATATCGGGGAATTTATCACAAAATCTCCTCTGTAAAGCCATTTCATTCAATCGGTAATTCCAACAATCCACATCAAGAGCTTAGTCATTTCATTATCAAATCTATAATTCTTGATAGTAACGGCAATTTATGGATTGGAACTGATGGTGGTGGCTTGAATGTGCTTTGGAAAGGAGCAAAAGAATTCAGCATTTTTACTACATCAGGAAAAGGTGCGATTTTGAATGACAAGGCCATTATTAAATTATATGAAGACCACCGTGGATGGATATGGATCGGAACCTACCTTAATGGGTTTTATTGTTACCAGGGCAAGGGTAAGGATTTGATTAATTACAAAGTACCTGGTTCTGAAATAGAAAATTGGAACAACTATATTTTTGATGTTTTAGAAGATGCCCATGGAAATATGTGGATTGGTGCGAATGGCGGTGGTTTATATTACCTCAACATTAAAGATGGACTTATCTCAGATAACTCACATCCAATTGTTGCGGGTAAAACAGAAACCATAAAACCATTTATCAATGCGCTAACGTTCGACAAAGACAGTTCGCTCTGGATTGGTACTTACAATGGCCTTTTTTGCTGGAACAAGAAGAAGGACACATTCCGCTCGTACCTAATGAGTGAAGGTGACCTAATAAATGATGTGGTATTTACAATTACAAAAGATAAGCAAGACCAAATCTGGTTTGGAACACTGTCGGGCTTATATAAATATAACCCTAAAACCTTGAAACCTGAACGATTTTCGACAAACGATGGACTATGTGGAAATTCGATTATGTCTATCGAAACTGATAGTCAAAATAACCTGTGGATTTCTACAACATCTGGTATTTCGAAACGAAACGCTAAAACCGGCAACTTCCAAAACTACTATGTTTACGACGGGTTGCCATGCAATGAGTACCGACCCGGAGCTTCATACAAAGATAATCTCGGAAACTTGTACTTTGGTGGAATCGATGGACTAGTGTTCTTTAACCCCGACAGTATTAAGGATAACTCAATTCAGCCCAATCTGATCTTTACAAGTTTGAAAATCTTTAATCAGGAAATAAAGTTTAATTCAAACGAAACCAACAATATCCTAAAAAAAGACATCAACGAAACCGATACCATCACACTTAACTACACGCATAAAAGTTTCAGCATCGAATTTGCCGCCATCAATTTTTCGGTACCCGAAAAAATAAAGTATGCTGTGCAGCTTGAAGGATTTAACTCGTTTTGGGAATACAAAGATTATAAACAACGCTATGCAAACTATACCAATCTTAATCCCGGAACCTATTTTCTAAACGTCAAATCAACAGATTTAGATGGAATTTGGATCAACAAAGCCCGACGGCTGTGTATCATCGTTAAACCTCCTTTTTGGCTGACTTGGTGGGCATTTCTATTGTATATTTCGGCCATGCTTGTTGCAGCATATTATGCCCGAAGAATTGCCCTATTCCGAATTACAATGAAAAACGAATTGCATTTAGAACATGTTGAACGCGAAAAACTGGCAGAAATTAATCAATCGAAAATGCAATTTTTCACCAATATTTCTCACGAAATCCGCACTCCGTTAACTATGCTCATCGCACCGCTTGAACGATTGACCGAAACGAATCTCAATGAATTTCAGAAAAAAAACGTCAATTACATTTATCGGAATACCAAACGGCTCGAACGCATAGTAAATCAATTGCTTGAACTTCAGAAAATTGAAAACACCAATCTGAAATTAAAAGCCCGAAAAATCGATTTGGTTCAATTTCTGAAAGAAATTATAGCGCTCTTCGAAGAGGCAGCCAGCGATCAGAAAATCCATCTTTTGTTCGAGCCTCATTGCGACGAATTGCAAGTTTGGATCGATCCTGAAAAAATGGACAAAGTCATCTTTAATCTACTCTCAAACGCATTCAAATTCACTTCATCTGACGGTGTTATAACTACCTCAATATCAGTCAGCCGAAATAATGAAAACGCTGAAGGTGAGTTTTTTATCGCTGTTTCCGACACCGGTTGCGGTATGAACCAAATCCATCTGGGTCGGATATTCGACCGCTTTTACAAAATTGAAAACAAGCTAACCGAAAAGACCATTGGTACCGGAATCGGATTGCACTTATCAAAAGAATTGATTGAAAGGCAATACGGAAAAATTAGCGTAAGCAGCCGCGAAGGATTTGGCAGCACATTTACGCTCTCACTTCCGCTAGGTAATAAACACCTGAAACCTGAAGAAATTTACCAACAAGAATCAGTAACCTCAACTTTTCAGCATGAAGAAAAACCGTTGATCGAAAAATCACCAATTTCAACTAACCCGGAAGAGACAGAATATCAGTCTAATTCAGAAAAAAAGCTAATTCTATTGATTGAAGACGACATCGATATTCTGAATTATCTGGAAGATGAATTCGCTACAAATTATCAAGTTATTAAAGCGAACAATGGCACCGATGGCTGGGATTTAGCGTTTGACCGCATTCCTGATTTAATTGTTAGCGACATCATGATGCCCGGAATTGATGGACTTCAGCTTTGCAAAAAAATCAAATCGACCATCGAAACCAGCCACATCCCGGTAATCCTGTTGACAGCAAAAACCGGTGTAGATCATGAAATTGAAGGACTGGAAACCGGTGCAGAAGAATATGTGCAGAAGCCTTTCCATCCGCGCCTGTTAAAACTTAAAATTGAAAAAATATTAGAGGCCAGAGAAGCAATAAAACAAAAGTTTACAAAAAACTCAAGTTTTGTGACAATGGAAATGACAGTAACATCAGCCGACGAGAAATTCCTTCAAAAAGCCATCGATTTTGTAAAAGACAACCTCTCGGATGCCGACCTTAACATCGAGCAAATGAGCAGTGCATTGAATATCAGTCGGGCACATCTCTATCGCAAACTAAAAGGAATTACGGGTCAAAACCCAACTGAATTTATACGAACGATCAGACTTAAACAGGCTGCATATCTTCTTTCTCAGGAAAAGCTTAATGTTTCAGAGATTGCATATATGGTTGGATTCAATTCTCATCAGTATTTTACAAATAGTTTTCAGAAGTATTTTAATATGTCGCCAACCGAATACAGTAGAAAAGCAGGAAAAGATTTATAAACTAAAACTCCAGAGATAACCTTCATCATTCACCAATTAATCATAAAAAAGCATTAAGCCCAGTTGCCATCGCAATAGCCCGATTGCATCCATAGAAGGTTTTCATGGTTATAGAAGGGGGCTAAATGGAAAGTCAACTCTCTAATCCTTTCGGGATCCATAGGTTTGAAATTCCGCAGCGTATTGAGATTCGATTCCAATACGGCCATACTATCTGTACCTACTACCACTACATCAGGACCTTCAATTGATAGAGCATACCTCACCAATTCGTTGGGATCAAGTACTGCAATGGTTTCGCGGGGACGGATCACTTTCATCAAGATAACACCCATATTATTCGCTTTTGCCACCGGTATAGCCATTTCCTGACGGGGTTGGGGATTGTCTGATCGCCAGTGATTGGCAGCAATAAGCATGGTGTCAAAATCGCCTCTGCTGGCCATGGCTGTCAATGCTTCAGCATTGGCGTGACCTGAGAAACCGATAAAACGGGTTAACCCTTGTTCTTTCAGTTTGTGAAGCATATTGGTCATATCCAGAATTTTCCTCATCGCATGTTCGTTTTCCCCGGTCTGCATTGTCATAGCTTTAAGATTTTATTGGTTATTATTCAGATTCCTTCTTTTCCGCTTTCTTCTTTTCCTTTTCAACTGGTATGGTAGGTAATTTGAGGCATATTCCGGGTGCATTAGGGTATCTAATATATTTTCACCTTCTTTGAAAAGTGGAGCAATCTGCATGGCGTTTGGATGCGCTTTGGTTTCTGCCTCAACGGCGTTAGCCTGAGGCTGTAACCCAATTGGTTCCTGAGCTGAATGCGGAGGCAACTTCTGCTCTGGCATACTTTTTTGTTGGCAACGTTCCTGAATGGCTTTTGCACTGTACTGTTTGCCCAAAACACTCCCGTTGAAAACGCATTTGGTCTGGTGATCCACATAGGTGATGCCATAAATCAAACCAGTAGCATTTTGGCGCAGGGCGACATGAATACCTTGCTTTTCCAACGTTTGTATCAAATCCTGAAGGGTAATCTTTTCACCCATCAGGGATCGGTCAATGGCATTTTTGATTCGGGATCTGTATGGCATCCGTTTTTCTGTATTTTCTTTAAATTTTTCTTCCAAAAATTTAAGAGTTGGCTTGTTGTAAAAAAGACTTGATTTAATTGGAACGCCAACCGGGTTTCCATCAGCATCCAATATGCGGTAAAGCAAACCGTTGTGCTGGTAAACCCTTGATTCTTCACTGCCCCGTTCAGCCTTGACATTGTATTGTTTAAGAACCGCATTCAGTTCTGGAAGGCTTGCGTATTTGTATTGGGTCAGGATAGCTTCCAGCACATTCTGAATCGCTATTTTGGTTTGTGATTTACCGTACAAAGCTTTGGCAACAGACACTGGTTTTAGCTGAAATTGTTCCTGCTTTTTCTGTTCTTCTGCGCGTACCAAACCAAACTCTTTTTCAATGGCTTTCCTTGCAGATTCAGATTTACGTATGGCAAGGTGATGCAAGTCAATCCGCTTGCCATCTGCTTCGATATTTGTTGTTACCAAATGGATGTGCGGATGCCCGGCATCATGATGTTGGTAAACCAGATAAGGTTGTTTCCCGAATCCGATTTTATCCATGTAAGTTTCTGCAATAGCCAGTAGTTTTTCCGTTGAAAAATGGCTTTCTGTAGCGTGAAAATTCAAGGAAATATGAACGCTATTCCGTTTTACATTTTCGTTCAATGCCAACTGTTTCAGGAAACGGTTCAACTTCATCGAAAGGCTCATTTTATCCGAATCAATCGGATAATTTCCGGCCCCGATGCACTCCGCCACCCCTACCTGTACCTTGTTCTCGTTGTAGTTAAAAATGCGGTGAATTGAATGTCCTGTTTTAATTACTGTAACCATGATTCTGCTATTTTTCGAACCTGTTTTTTGATCTCATCCACCTTGTTGAAGAGTGTCTTTTTTTCGACTTCATAAGTGATCAGCCAGGTTTTGAATTCGGTAATCTGGTCAAGGGTATGAAGTCGTTTTACGGCCTGATTAAAGTTATGGGCATCTCTAAAAACTAAATGTTGATATATATATCTGATTGTTAATAACCTAATTGACAAAATAACATATAAAATGCTTAATTTTACAGTAATAAAATAAGCAACTATGAAAAACATAAACCCACTTAGCCTTTTTGATGATCATTTTTTAATGGAGAAACTCACTAAACTAGGTGACCCACTTCAAAGACTAAACGATTATATTGACTGGAGCATATTCAAAGCACCACTGGACAAAGCTTTTAATGAACAAGCAAAAGACAGGGCTAAAGGCGGTCGGCCATCGTTTGATAAATTACTGATGTTTAAAGCACTGATTATCCAAAGTTTATATAATTTGTCGGACGATCAGCTGGAGTATCAAATTGTAGACAGATCCAGTTTTAAACGGTTTTTAGGGTTGAAAAAGAGTGATAAAGTACCTGACAGTAAGACATTCTGGGTATTTCGTGAGCAACTTATAGAGAATGACGTAATTATCGCCCTGTTCAAGACATTCAATGAAATACTTGATTCAGCCGGGGTATTTGCCAATGAAGGAAAAATGGTTGATGCAAGTTTTGTCGAAGCCCCCCGCCAACGTAACACCAGGGAAGAAAACAAACATATCAAACAGACAGGTACTGCACCTGAACAATGGCAAGAAACTCCTCACAAACTCTGTCAGAAAGATGTGGACGCACGCTGGACCAAGAAGAACAATGTGGCTTTTTTTGGATACAAGAACCATATCAAAGCGGATACAAAAACAAAACTGATTGAAGAATTTATTGTAACCAACGCCTCAGTTCATGATTCCCAGCCCATTGAAGGGTTGCTTACTGAAAAAGATGAAGGACAACCACTTTATGCAGACAGTGCCTATACCGGAGAGAAACAGGAAAATATCTACAAAAACAAAAAAGTAATAAATATGGTACATGAAAAGGGTTACAAGGGTAAGCCACTGACTGATGAGCAAAAAGCAGATAACACGGAAAAATCAAGAGTTCGCGTAAGAGTAGAGCATGTATTTGGTTTTGTTGAAAACAGCATGAATGGTTCAACTGTCCGCACCATAGGAATTATAAGAGCTAAAGCCAAGATAGGCATGATGAACTTAACCTACAACATTAGCCGTTGTGTACAGTTAAAAATCAATGTTTCAATGGGATAGGTATGTCCGGCAATGAACGAAATTAATAATTAATACAATAATTAATACATTGAATATCAATGACATAAATAATAAATACTAAAAATTCACAATCCCATACGAATAATTTGATCGTATGGGGAATAAAAAAACAGTTTTTAGAGATGCCCTTATTTCCGATGTGGTTCAGTTCAGTTCTGAGCAATACCATTTCAGTCATAAAATCATCTAAAGATTGGTTCCGGTAATAGCTTGTTATTGGCTTCTCAAAAAGGTTATGACGCACATAATCGCTAAGTTTTCGGCAGGTACTCGCCTTCCACTTTCGTTCAATAATTGCATACTCTTTGGGTGTTAATCGCAATCCGATGATGCGTGTCCGGTTTGAATTTTCTCTTCCCATCTTATCTCTCATTTTAACGCCTACCAGTCGGCAGACAGGTTTTCTAACTCATTTTATCGTTTTAGTGTCCCCCGCCCACGAGTTCCGAGTGTGGGGCGGCAAGATCCGGTTGTTTAACAACCGTTCATCTTGCCGATTGCAGGA
>JBBRGI010000052.1:0-15420 GCA_038240855.1 Bacteroidales bacterium
AATGCCGCGCAACCTTGTTGACTTTGTGATCAGTAAAAAAATAGGAAAATATGCCGAGCTAAAATTCAGCATCAAAGACCTTCTTAACCAAAGTATTGTCTACAAACAAAATGTCAATGCAACGGTAGATCTGAGCCATTACACAGGCGGCGCTTCCGATATCCGACATTTCGATCGTGACCAGGTACTGCGAAGTTACAAACCTGGAAGCAGCTATTCGCTTGAATTAGGGTTTCGCTTTTAAATAAATACAAATTATCCTTTATTCTACAGAAAATAAAACAGTTAACAACATTTTCAAAATTACGCATTTTATTAATCACCAAAATTTTATTATTATGAAACGATTTTTATCAAATGGACTATTCATGGCGACCCTTCTTTTAGTAGGGATCTCCTCCTGTAAAAAGGATGAAGTCATCGTCAAAGTTTCAGGTGTAACGCTTGATCAGACAACAGCAATTGTAAGAATTGGCACTCCGGTTAAACTTACTGCTTCAATCGCTCCTTTTGACGCAACTAACAAAACGATGACCTGGACAACACTGGATGCAGCAATTGCAACAGTTGCGGCCGATGGAACTGTTACTGGCGTAAAGGAGGGAACAACAGACATTACTGTTAAAACCACAGATGGCCTTTTCACAAGTAAATGCACAGTAAACATCTTCCCTGCTTCAGGTTCAACGATTGAACTGACAGGTAATATTACAGCCAATATCACCTTAAAATCAGACGTCAACTACGTTCTTAATGGTTGGGTCTATGTAAAATCACCCGCAACAATTACTATTGAAGCAGGAACTGTGATCAAAGGTAAAGTTGACACCAAGGCATCGCTGGTCATTGAAAGAGGTGCAAAGATCATGGCGGAAGGAACAGCTGTTAAACCGATTGTTTTCACATCAGCAAAAGCAGCCGGCGCACGTGCGGCAGGCGACTGGGGCGGTATCGTATTATGCGGCAAAGCAGTAATAAATGTAGCCGGTGGTGTAGCTGAAATCGAAGGTGGATTAGGAGCACAATATGGTGGTACAGACAATAACGACAATTCAGGTACGATGAAATATGTCCGTATTGAATTTGCGGGATATGCATTCCAGCCTGACAAAGAAATCAACGGATTAACTTTTGGTGGTGTTGGTAAGGGTACCATTATTGACTATATCCAGGTTTCATTTGCAAATGACGATTCCTACGAATGGTTTGGCGGAACTGTAAATTGCAAGCATTTAATCGCCTTCAGCGGTTTGGATGATGAGTTTGATACCGATTATGGTTTCAGCGGATTTGTACAGTATGCCATTGGATTACGTGATCCTATGATTGCCGACATTTCAAAATCAAACGGTTTTGAATCTGATAATGACGGTACAGGATCATCAAATACCCCGACTACTAATCCGAGATTTGCAAATATCAGTTTATATGGACCACTTGCAACTCCTACGACAACGTTTAACCCATTATTTCAGGCTTCGATGCACCTGAGAAGAAAAACAAATCTTGAAGTTTACAATTCTGTTTTTGCCGGATGGCCAAAAGGTTTACTGATGGCTGATTCAAAAGGAAATGCTGGTACTGGAGCACAGGTTAAAGGTGTTATTCTGGCCGGAATGACTGACAATTTCAGTGGTAATGCAGCCAGTGAACAAGCTTTCTTCGAAGATGCTGCAAGAATGAACAGAATTATTGCTACGATTGCTGATCTGAAGGTAACCAATGCATTCAATCTTGCTGCTCCAAATTTTCTGCCCTTAACCGGTTCACCTTTGTTAACAGGTGCAGCAACTGGTCTTCCTACAGGTCTTGAAGCAACAACTTATGTTGGTGCAATGGGTACTACCGACTGGACCACAGGCTGGGCCAACTGGACACCTAAAACAACGGTATATTAGTTTTAAGAAAAACAAAAATTTAAAGGCCGCTCCTTCGGGGGCAGCCTTTTTTCTTAGTTAAAGAATTATTGGTATGACCTGGTTGAATATCCCCGATAATTAATATATTTAAGGTTTTTAAACAACAAAAAATTTACAGAAATGAAACACCCATGATTCTGCGCTTCGCAATCACGAATGAAGATCCGCCAGCTGGCGGACAGGTGTTCTATCAGGCAATTTTCAAAAAAAAATATTCGGATGAAAAAGAAACTATTGGTCATCTTCTTTATTTTCATGGCAACTTTTGCATACTCACAGGAGATTGAAAATATTGACGGAAAATATTATAAAAAAGGGATGCTTTATTCAGGGGTGCATACGGAGTTTTATGCCAACAATATTCCCAAAACAATACTGAATATTTCGAACGGCGTACTCGAAGGAATGGTTACCACTTTTTACGAAAACGGCACTAAACAAGAACTGAGGTCGTATAAAAATGGAAATAAAGATGGTCTTTGGATCACCTGGGACGAAGCAGGAAAGAAAACTGCCCAGGCCGAATACAAGAATAATTTAAAACATGGCGACTGGCTGATCTGGTCGGCGGAAGGAAAACCTTTGTATGAATTGCACTACAATATGGGGGCAAAAACCGGGACATGGAAAATCTACGATGAAACCGGCAAACTGCTCAGCGAGAGAAAATACCAGGAATAGCGTTTGGTTTGTTACCGTTTCTTAATCGTATTGTAACAGCACTGTAATCATTTCTTAACAACAGCAACCGATATTTGCAGTGTACTAAAAACAATAATAAAATGAAAAAGGCACTCTTAACATTATCATTCCTTGCAGCAGTTGTATTTGCAATTGCAGGCAATACCGGTAATTCCGAAAATAAAAGTAAATCAACTGAAACAGCTTCAGCCAATGCTGCAGTTTCAATCTCGGGTAAAGTAATCGATTTCACCTCTGGCGAAGCGCTGGCAGGTGTTGAAGTGGCGATAGAAGGATCCACGAAAAAAGTTCATACCGATTTTGACGGAAATTTTAAAATCGAAAACATCAAACCCGGCTCTTATAATGTAATTGCTTCCTATATCTCTTACAACAAAAGCTTTATTGAAAAATTAAACGTTGAGAAGTCAACCCAGCAACTCAGGATAAAATTACAATCTTCAAATTGACATTAGTATTACTAAAGTAAACTGAAAAAGGAATTGCAGAAATGCAGTTCCTTTTTTTATGTGTGAAATTGTGACAGCAAAAGAATAGATGATTGCCTATCGCCTATTACGCATATTATAACAAAATACCCCATTCAATTGTTGGTAATATTACTGTTTACTGTAACAGGAATGTAATCTTTTTGTAACATTATTTGTTTAAACTGTAACAGGATTGTAACAAAAATTTGGAATTTTTGCACTGTTTTAATACTATTGTTTAAAAGTATTTTTATAGTAAAAAAGTGAAAGAAAAACTGCTAGTCATGTTTTCGGTTTTTGGTCTTGCAATTTCCACCCTGAATGCTCAGGAGATCAATGAATTTAAACCCTCCGGAAAACCTGAGGTGCTCATCTTCACAAATTTCCACAGTTCATTTTCAGATGGCCAAAATGTAAACAAATTTGACCTGACCCGGGCGTATTTTGGTTACGGGTACAATTTCAGTCCGACACTATCAGGACGGGTTACACTCGATGTGGGCAATCCTGGTACGGGAAGATTACAAATGACAGCACATCTGAAATACGGATACCTTCAGTATCAAAAAGATAAGTTAACCGTGAAATTCGGAATGATCGGGACCTTGGGGTACGATGTCCAGGAAAAATTCTGGGGATACCGTTATATCTATAAATCTTTTCAGGATGAGTATGGTTTTGGTCCAAGCGCTGACCTTGGTTTAAGCACGGCTTATAAATTAAATAAAGCACTTACTGCCGATGTCATTATTCAGAATGGTGAAGGATCCAGGTCGCTGGAAACCGACTCTACATTAAAAGTCGGGGGAGGATTGACAATTCATCCGATTGAAACGATAACGCTGCGTGGTTATTATGACCATATGAAAAAAGGGAGTGCCACTTTTCAGACCACTGCCCTGATGGCCGGTTACGCTAATAGGAATTTAAGTATTGGCGCAGAATATAATTATCAGAAAGACAATGGTTTAAAACCTGATCAGGATTATTACGGCTATTCGGTTTATGGCACTTACTTCCTGAATAATATGGCAAATCTTTTTGCCAGGTACGATTATCTAAGTTCTGAAAATAATAACTCCCTGATCAATGCCTGGAATTATGCAAAAGATGGACAGCTTTTTATGGCGGGATTTGAGTACAATCCGGTGAAGGGAATTAAAATCTCACCTAATTGCCAGGTATGGCGTCCCAGGAATAACTCAGAATCTGTTATTACGACCCTGTTTATGAATGTTGAAATCCGGTTATAAACAATATAATTAGTTTGATTTAATGCAATACTAATGTAACCAAAATGTAACCAAAATAAAACAATACACCTCTATATTTGTTATAAATAATTATAAATCAACAAAGAAATGAAAAAATTACTGCTTATTCTGATGGTGATTGCGATTTTTGCAGCATGCAATAACGGCAAGAAAAAAAGCTCTTCCGGTGATCGAAAAAACATAGGCCTGACTGGTGCCGGAGCAACTTTCCCATTTCCATTCTACAGCCAGTTAATTTCCGATTATGCCAACAAAACTGAGATTAAAGTGACTTACGGAAGTATAGGATCGGGAGGCGGTGTCCGCAGTTTAAAAGACAAGGTGGTCGATTTTGGTGCCACAGATGGTTTTCTTACCGATGAACAGGCTGCTGAATTCGCAGCGCCAATTGTTCATATTCCAACCTGTTTAGGGGCTGTAGTCCTTGCCTATAATCTGCCCGGGATAACTTCCTTAAAAATGAAAAATGACGTATTAACCAAAATATTTTTGGGCGAGATCACAAAATGGAATGATGGCCAAATTAAAGCCGACAACCCTGATGTTAACCTGCCTGATCTGAATATTTCGGTGATCTATCGTTCGGACGGAAGTGGTACGACCCACATTTTCAGCGATTATATGAGTAAAATCAGTGCTAAATGGGCCAAGGATATCGGTGCAGGAAAAGCATTGAACTGGCCCGTTGGTATGGGTGCAAAAGGAAATCCCGGAGTTGCCGGAACGATCCAGCAAACTGAAGGAGCTTTCGGATATATCGGTTCGGAATATGCATTCGCCCAAAAATTACCTCACGTTTTGTTACAGAACAGTTCCGGAAACTTTGTAGAACCTTCGTTAAAGTCGGTCAGCGCAGCTGCCAGTGGTGAAGTCCCGACTGACACGCGTATCATGCTGACCAACTCAAACAATCCGGAAGCTTACCCGATCAGCGGATTTACCTGGATTATTCTGTACAAAGAACAGGCTTACGGAGACAGAAGCCGTGAGCAGGCAGAAGAAACTGTAAAATTCCTGGACTGGATGATAAGTCCTGAAGCCCAGGCAATTGCACAAAAAGTTGACTATGCTCCTTTACCTGAAAAGACCGTTGCACTGGCTAAATCGATCCTTCAATCAATTACATATAATGGGGAAGCGATTCTGAAATAAAGGGCTTCTGGCAACTGGCTACTTGCTACTGGCAACTGGCAGTACACAGCCAAAAGAATATTTCGGGTTTCAAAATCAGGTTAAGCTATTCTCAACTTTGAAAAAGCGGAACAAGCCAGCTGCAAGTTGCTAAGAGCCATATGCTTTTAAAAATGATCTTAAGCTAAAATTAAATTCTTGTGACGAGCGAAAAATTCATTAAAAACCTGTTAAAGGCTTCATCTGTAATTATTTTACTCATTTTTGCAGGAATGGCTTACTCTATGTTAAAGGGTGCCATTCCCGCATTCAAAGAGTTTGGCTTCTTTGGTTTTATATTTTCATCAGACTGGAACCCAACGGAAGGCAGCGAATCGTATGGTGCGTTGGCATTTGTAGCAGGAACTGTCATTACTTCACTGCTTGCCCTGGTCATCTGTTTCCCATTGGCTTTTTCTACCTCCCTCTTTATTGCTGAATACTTCCGCAAAACGAGAATTGCAACGGTTTTAAGCACCCTTGTTGATTTACTGGCCGGTGTTCCATCAATTGTTTACGGACTTTGGGGTTTTTATACGATACGGCCCTGGATTGCAGAACTTGGTTATCCCGGGCAGGGCTATGGAATATTTACTTCCGGCTTAATTTTGGCAATTATGATTATACCTTACGCAACGTCCATAAGTAATGAAATTATAACGATGGTTCCCAACGAATTGAAGGAAGCAGCTTATTCGTTAGGAGCAACACGCATGGAGGTTATTTTTAGTGTAATTTTACCAGGCGCACGATCAGGACTCGTTGCCGGCTATATTCTTGCGCTCGGCAGGGCCTTAGGTGAGACAATGGCGGTAACCATGCTGATTGGAAATGCAAATATCATTCCAACAGGATTATTCAGTCCCGGGAATACGATGGCCAGCGTAATCGCCAACCAGTTTGGAGAGGCCGATGGTTTAAAGTTAAGTTCACTAATTGCCATCGGATTACTTCTTTTTGCGGTCACCGCGATTGTTAATTCCATAGGTAAACTCATCATTCGTAAATACGCATAGCTCAAATAATAATGGAACGAAAAGCTACGATCGACGAAAAGGATGCTTCTGACTGGAGAGAAGTGAAAAATAAACTGTTCTTCGGAACGGTGGTTGTGCTGGCCGGTATCACCATATCCCCCATTTTGTTAATTGTATACCAGCTACTCTCAAAAGGACTAAAGCAGATAAATTTTGATTTCTTCCTAAAAGTCGCCCCCGATACCTTACAGGCAATGACTTCGGTTAGAAACGGAGAGATTATTCCCGGTGGTATTGCCAATGGAATTACAGGAACTCTGTTCATGGTTGTGGTCGCCGCGATAATCGCCATTCCGGTGAGCATTATTATCGGGATATTCCTGTATGAGAATCAGGGGAAAAAATATGCCGGCTTTATCAGAAGTCTTACCGATATCCTCCAGGGTGTTCCATCAGTTGTATTAGGATTGATTGCCTATATCTGGATCGTACAGGGTGTAACAAAAGGGTTTTCAGCGTTGGCAGGGAGTGTTGCACTGGCAATCATGATGTTACCGCTGATAATCCGTTCAACTGAAGAAACCATGAAAATGATTCCCGGGTCTATAAAGGAAGCCGGTGCAGCATTAGGGGTACCTTACCACAAAATCATCCTCAAAGTAATGATTCCAACCGGTTTCAGCGGACTAATGACCGGAATATTACTCTCAATTTCAAGGGTATTGGGTGAAACAGCCCCCCTTATGCTAACAACTTTAGGCAGTACTACCATCAATTTTAATCTTACTAAGCCTACAAGTGCCGTGTCGCTGCTGATCTGGGAGTTTTACAATAATCCCAATATGATTGACCTTGTCTGGTCCTCTTCACTGTTTCTGGTGGCCTTTGTTTTAACGTTAAATATTATTGCCAAACGAATTTCGATGAGATTCAGTTGATATCCGAAAAAATACAAGTAGCATTCATGAACGACAATATTTTGCAAATATTAAATCCCGTATTATCGATAAGCGATTTATCGATTGCCTATGGCAAAGATAAGAATGCTGTATTAGATGTGACAGCCGAATTGAAACGCCATGCCATTACTGCCATCATGGGTCCGTCGGGATGCGGCAAAAGCACATTACTCAGGGCGATTAACAGGATGCACGAATTGTATCCGAACATCCATACAAAGGGAGAAATCAAGTTAAATGGGGAAAGCATTTACGGCATTTCCACAACCAAACTTCGCCGAAAAATCGGGATGGTTTTTCAACGGCCAAACCCCTTTCCAACGATGAGTATTTACGAGAACGTGATTGCCGGATATGATTTGAATGGCAGTAAATTGAAGAAAGCCCAAAAAGATGAGATTGTGGAAAGTACACTAAACGATGTTGGACTGTTCGACGAAGTGAAAGATTCGCTCAATAAAAAGGGAAATTTTCTTTCAGGAGGCCAACAACAACGGTTATGCATCGCCAGAGCCCTGGCGTTTAAACCTGAAGTAATCCTTATGGATGAACCTACTTCAGCGCTCGATCCATTGTCGACGGCAAAAATCGAAGACCTGCTGGTGGAATTGAAAAAAAACTACTCCATCATTTTGGTTACGCACAATATGTCGCAGGCTGCCCGGATTTCGGACAATGCCATGTTTATGTATCTTGGCGAACTGGTAGAATATGATAAAACACGAAAGATGTTCACCAATCCGAAAGATTCACGTACTGAAGGATATTTGACGGGAAAATTCGGTTGAGAATCGATTAGTACGACAGAATTTTAAATATATACCTTCACCCTTAAAAAGAAAAAAATGAGTATCAAAAAAGAAAGTGCTATACACAATATAATCGGCCATTATGAAGATTATGCCAACCTGATACTTAATCAGTTATCAATTCTGGAAAAAATAATCAGTTCAGGTTCACTGACAATTTCTGACGAGTTATTGAAAGAACTGAAAACCAACGAAAAAAAGTCTGATAATTTTGAGATTAAAATCAGTGAAAAAATTGTCAACACTATCGTCCTGCAAAAACCCGTTGCTTCAGATTTACGGAAGCTGATGGCTTGCTACCAAATTGTTATAAATCTTGAAAGGATAGGTGATCTGGTAATGGATATTGTTAAATTTATACCCAGAATAAAAGATAACGAAACGTACAACCGAATGTCAGAAGTCATTTATAATATGCTACTGGTCAGTGTCAAAATGGTTCAGAAAGCTATTTTATCCTTTATAAACAACGATAAGGAATTTGCTATCTGGACGATACAAAACGATGAGGTTGTTGATGAGATGAACCACAAGCTGATGCGCAAAGCAATCACGAAAAGTGAATTGTCCAACGAAACTCAGCAATTATTGTTTAGTTTTATTCACATCAACAGCATCATTTCGAGCATTGAAAGAATTGCTGATCATGCGACCAATGTGGCTGAGGCTTCAATCTATTCCATGGAAGGGACTGATATACGCCATCAAAGTCACGACACCGGAGAAAACGGAAACGCGCAGGATTAAATCTGACTGAAAATTCACCCGGTCACTAAAAACCAGAAGTGAAGGAGAAGTGGAATAATTTAAAAAACTAAGATAATTAGTTATGAATGAGAGTTTTCGGATACTGGTAGTTGAAGATGAAGAGGATCTCAATGAGATATTGCAATTCAACCTCGAAAGTGAAGGCTACCTTGTCGATGCCTCATTTTCAGCAGAGGAAGCATTGAAGAGGGATCTGTCGGTCTATGATTTGATGGTCCTTGATGTGATGATGGGAAAGATATCTGGCTTTAGCCTGGCTCAAAGAATCAGAAAGGAGATGCGCCTTGAAGTTCCGATTATTTTTCTTACTGCAAGGGATACTGAAAATGATTTACTGACCGGATTTAGCCTGGGTGCTGATGACTATATAACTAAGCCATTCTCGATACGAGAGCTGCAGGCCAGAGTTAAAGCGGTTTTAAAAAGGATTAAAGCTATTCCGGCAGAAGTGGCCTCCACTTCGCTAAACATAGGTGACATTATTATCGATTTCGAAACTAAAAGGCTGATTATTGGCAATAAAAAAATTGAACTGACCCGTAAAGAATACGAAATTATTTCATTACTTGCCAAGGCTCCGGGCAGAATTTTCTCCCGCGAGGAGATATTGCGCAGAATCTGGGAAAGCGACGTGATTGTCATTGATCGTACCGTTGATGTCAATATGACCCGTCTGCGAAGAAAAATGGAAGAATATGGGAGTTATATTCGTAACAAACCCGGCTTCGGATATTACTTTGAAATTTCAAACTAAATCTTTCCTGTTATGCTATTCGACCGTAAAACTATCAGATGGAAACTGTTCATTTATTATTTTCTTCTTTTCGCTGTATTTACCTTATCGATAATTTATTACCAGATTAAGCGTGAGCAACATTTCAAAATTGCGCAGCTCGAGACCGCATTGAATGAATATACCGACCTCACAAACCGTTACATTGAATATCATTCACTTGATAAAGAGAAAACTTTTTCGAAACTCGATACACTTAAAAATCTTATTTCAACTGATAAAATCCGGATTACAGTCGTTAATTTCGAGGGTAAGGTATTATATGATAATATTGTACCTGACTATGAAAATATGGATAATCATAAAGAACGACCCGAAATTCAAAAGGCGTTATTCAGCCAATTCGGTGAGAATATCAGGCGTTCTGCAACAACAGATGAAGAATACCTGTACTATGCAAAATCGTATAAGACATACGTAATCAGAGCTGCAATAGTTTATGATACCAATGTTGCAGCATTTTTAAAACCCGACCGCGTTTTTATTCCTTTCTTTATCTTTTTGTTCCTGATTTTCGGATTCCTGCTGCGGTATATTGCGAATCATATCGGCGACTCTATTACAAAACTGAAAGATTTTGCGGTGAAAATCAGACGGAATGAGGCCATCAGTTTTGACGAAGATACCCGTTTCTCGAATGACGAACTTGGATTTATCAGCCAGGAGATCATTCAGTTATATGAACAATTGCGGAATACAAAAACTGAACTCGTTCTCGAAAAAGAAAAATTGATCAGTCATCTGTTTGTTTTAAAAGAGGGCGTGGCATTTTTTTCACCCGACAAAAAAGCGATCCTGAATAACAGCCATTTCATATTCTACATCAATACCATAGCTGAAGAATCAACCATCTCAGTCGAAAAGATCTTTTTCTCGGAAGAATTCCGCGAAGTCAATAAATTTATTGACAAAACCATCTCAGATAAAACCACTTTTCAACCACTGGAGCTGCCCCGAATGGAATATGCAGTTCAAAAAGACGGTTATCATTTTAATATTCAGTGTATTATTTTCCCGGATCGGAGTTTCGAGATACTTATTACTGATACGACACAACTTATGCGCAGGAGTATTATGAAGCAGCAAATCACCTCCAATATTTCACATGAGCTGAAAACCCCAATCAGCTCGGTAAAGGGTTATCTCGAAACAGTTTTAAACAATCCTGACCTGGAACAAAGTAAGCAGCGTTATTTTATCGAAAAAGCTTATAATCAATCGGAACGACTTACCCAACTTGTGAATGATATTGCTTTATTAAATAAAATTGAAGAATACTCTGAACTATATATACGTGAAAAAGTACATGTCAGGAAAGTCATTAACGAAGCCATTGAAAGCTTCCATGACCAGATCCGCCAAAAGTCAATATTAATTGAATGTACCGTTGAAGATGCAGTAATTGTCAATGCAAACTATTCCCTTGTTTTCTCAATCTTCAGAAACCTGATGGAGAACTCTGTGAATTATGGCGGTGAAAACATTACCATTTTTATTTCCAAATACCACGAAGACACTACGTTTTACTATTTCTCTTTTTCAGATAATGGTTTAGGAGTCGACGAAGAACACCTGACACGGCTTTTTGAGCGATTTTACAGGGTTGATTCGGGCCGATCGCGTAAGCAAGGGGGAACCGGTTTAGGACTTGCCATCGTTAAAAATGCAATTCTTAGCTTTAAAGGGGAAATCTCTGCCCGAAAAAGAAAAGGCGGCGGTATTGAATTTTTGTTTTCACTGCCGCGGTAGACTTTCGCAGACAAGATTGGGTGAAGAGTTTAAGAATCGAATGGGCGAAAGGGCTAAAGGGCGTGAGGGCGAAGACAAGAAAATGATAAGGCGACGTTTCAAATGTGTAAGTTTGCCTATCAATTCAATTTGAAAATGGATTGAATAAGATTACCTCATGATATACATCATTAAAACCGATGACCCTTCACAAACAAATTTATAATTGTAGTAATTTCAGACCGGAAATTTCCATTCTGACAAAGCCCTGTTTTTGGGATCCAAATTAAATGAGATTTTCACTAAATTTACAACCTCTTAATCGACAATTATGAAACCAAATTCCCTTTCCGACGCATTTCAAATCGGCGCATTTTTTTGTTTTATCTTCTTCTCACCATGGGCATACAGCCAGGACAAGCTAATTAACATTCTTGATGAAGAAGTTCAGCGTGAAATGCAAACATTAAACAAACAGGAAATTCCTGCTTACTATATCAGTTACCGGGTAGAAGAAAGCACTACATACACCATTTCATCAAGTTTTGGTGCGATAACCACTTCCCGTGACAGTAAAAGCTGCAGATTTACTGTAGCCGTCAGGGTTGGCAACCCCCAGTTCGACAATTTCCATACTACCCGTGGTAGTTCGTCATCTTTTTATTCTTCCTCTTTGGATCTCCCCTCTGCCGATGAGCCATTGGCAATAAAACAGGTTTTATGGAACACAACCAACGAAGCCTACCAGCAAGCCATTTCCGGTTATGCCAGGGCAAAATCCAATATGGCTACAAATGTGGAAGAAGAAGACAAATCACCAGACTTTACCTTGGAAGAGGCTAAAAACTACATCGAACCTCCTTTTACACCCGAAGACATAAAAATGGATATCGCGTCATGGGAAAATCGCATGAAAAAATATTCTTCCGCATTTCTCAAAGATTCAGCCATTTTCAGCGGATCAGGCAGCTTCAGTTACCAGGCTACCCGCAAATATTTTGTATCAAGCGACGGAGATAAGATTGCCCAAAACAGTACTTATTCCAGAGCTGGCTTCGGTGGAATCATTAAAGCTACCGACGGGATGGAAATGCCTTTGAATAAGTCGTATTTTGCTTTTAAACCGGAGGACCTTCCTTCGGACAAATTAATGACCAGTGACCTGAATAACCTGATAAACAACCTGGTTGCCATGAAAAAAGCGCCTGTTGCTGAACCTTATTCCGGGCCCGCCTTATTGAGCGGAAAGGCGGCAGGCGTTTTCTTCCACGAAATATTTGGCCACCGCGTGGAGGGACAACGTATGAAAAATGAAGCTGACGCACAGACTTTCAAGAAAAAAATATCAGAACAGGTATTGCCAACTACCTTGAGTGTTTATTGCGATCCTCAAAGCAAAATTTATAACAATCTGGAAATGAGTGGCAGTTATGTGTTCGATGACCAGGGATCCAAAGGAGAACGTGTAGATGTAGTTAAGGATGGTATTCTTAAAGGCTTTTTGATGTCGCGTACCCCAATTATAAACTTTCCAAAGTCAAACGGACACGGACGGGCAATGGCAGGAATGCAACCAGCAGCAAGACAATCAAACCTTATTGTGGAAACTTCACAGCCAAAAACCAATCTGGAATTGCGCGCCGAGTTAATAAAACTTGCCAAAGAACAAAACAAAACTTACGGGTATCTTTTTGATGAGGTGGAGGGTGGTTTTACATCGACAGGAAGATTTCAGCCCAATGCCTTTAACGTTAACCCTACTTTGGTTTATAAGGTGTATACCGATGGCAGACCCGATGAAATTGTTAGAGGGGTTGACCTGGTTGGTACACCGCTTGCTATTTTTTCGCAGATTGACCAGGCCGGAGGAAAAATTGAAACATTTAACGGGTATTGCGGGGCAGAATCAGGATCAATACCTGTTGCATGCGTTGCACCTACGGTTGTATTAAGATTGATTGAAACTCAGAAGAAATCGAAATCACAGGAACTTCCCCTGATTTTACCACGCCCTGACAGTAAAATTGCTTTGGGAGATTAATTTCATCCAATCATACCTTATCAAACGCTAAAAAAATAACAAACAAAATATGAAAACGGCAACAAGAATTTTTGTCATACTGGCCATTTTATCACTGATGTGCCAACCTGTCCTGAACGCTCAGACCATCCCGGAGGATATCATTTTCAAAGCAATGAATGATGAACTTAACCGGAATCTATCACAATTAAAGATCAATGCATACCGCACCCCCTTTTTTATTTCCTACCAGTTCAATGATGGTCAAAAAATAACAGTTCGGGCTACCTTAGGAGCGATCCAAAGTACGGATGAATCTCCTGTTCGCATTCAAAATGTAAGGCTCATGGCAGGAGATTATTCGCTCAACTATGAAGACTTAGCTCCATCAGGTTTATTATTCGGAAGTGGCTCACTGGCATTGCCGCTCGAAAATGATTACAATGCTATCCGGAGGGCTTTCTGGTTTGCGAGCGACCGGAGATATAAAAGGGCAATTAACAGCTATGATCAAAAAATCTCCGCACTAAAACAACAAAATAAGGCAGCCGAAGAGAAGCTGGATGACTATTGGAAAATAACACCCGTTAGCCTTGTTATAAATTGCACAAAGGAAAAATATGATAAACCCAGATGGGAAGCTGTCGCCAGGGATATTTCATCGGTTTTTAAAGCCCATTCTCAAATTAGTAATTCCTCAGTAGTGATCTCTTTAATGAACACCATTGTTTATATTACGTCCAGCGAAGGACTTAAACTTAAAATTCCGCTCAGTATAGCAAGTATGTTGGTAAATGCCAGCATCCAGGCGGAAGATGGAGATATTCTAAATGACCAACTCCGGTATTATGCCTTAACTCCTGAACAATTACCGACCGCGGATAAAGTAAAACAAGACATCAAACAAATGGCTGATCATATTTCAGCATTAAGCAAGGCCCCACTAATGAAAGACGCCTATTCAGGACCTGTTATATTTGAGGGAGAAGCAGTTGCAGAACTATTTATACAGAAACTATTCAGGAACAATGGTTTGGTTGCATACCGGGAACCTGATTATGCCGTTAGACAGAACTACGGAAGCATAATTAAAATGGATGATAAAATAAACCAGCGTATCTTTTCTGAAAACATCACCATAAAGGAAACCCCAAAATTGAAAGTTTTTAATAACACCCCTCTAATCGGTACATTTGAAATTGATTCTGAGGGAGTTGTACCAAAAGACGAATTGATTTTGGTTGATAAAGGAATCTTAAAAACGATGCTTAACGACCGGGTTCCAACAAAAAAAATATTGGAATCGAATGGGCACAGCCGTTTTACCATGAATGGGATTATTGCAGGGGCTCAAAAAGCTCCAGGGGTAATAAACGTTTATTACAATAAAGGTGAATCAGCCAGGTTATTGCGCAAAGCCGTTTTAAAAAAAGCGGCCAAAGACGGACTGGAGTACATTTATGTGATACGTAAATTTGAAGATTCAAGACCAATCGGGGTTTATCAGGTGAGTATAAAAACAGGTGAAGAACAATTGATAAGGTCAGCAATAATCAGTGATTTCCAGATGAGCAGATTTAAATATATTACATTGGGCACCAGGGAGCAAATTGTTTACAACACCTTGCTAAATTCGTCAATACCAGTATCTTTTATTGTCCCGCAGGCGCTGGTTTTCGACGATATCAGTATCGAAAAGAATAAAAATGTCAAATCGAAATTGCCGCTTGTGTCAAATCCGCTAATTTCCCAAAATGAAAAATAAAATTAAGTTACTTTTGCAAAGAAGTAATTTAATTCTACTATGAAGGATCAAATCGAAGCACTCAAT
>JBBRGI010000053.1:0-15304 GCA_038240855.1 Bacteroidales bacterium
TAACCAGGAGAATTAAATACCAGGCTGATCGATAAGAGAATAAAAAAGACAAGTGCTGCGATCACAAACCAGATGAACCTTCCGGCAAAAATAATTTTAAGATTGTAACGGGCCATTCTTTGGATCAGGTCCACCCAGAAATACAAACGGCTTTCTTTGGAAAATGTTTTAGAAGATGTTCCCATTATTTTAATATTCAATTATTTCAACTTTTTTTAACTTAATGCCTTTGAGCAAACAGAGATAAGCTTCCTCGAGTACCGGTTTTACCAATATCGCATCTTCTGACGGCTTTTCGGCGGAAAGAAACCTTAGTTTAATGTTTTCACCATCTCTCATGTGGTGTACGATCCGATCCTTGGCGGGGAAGTTGTCAAAATTGCGGGCCGGAATCGTGAACTGCCATACAAATCCCTCTGCAAGTTTGACCATATCGCCTGGTGTTCCTGCGTAATGGAGCTGACCGCGGTTAACCACTGCGACCTGGTTACAGGAGCTTGAAATATCCTCGATGATATGGGTGGAGAAAATAACTACCCTTTCGCGGCTTAATGCAACGAGCAGGTTCCTGAACCTGATTCTTTCGCGGGGATCAAGTCCTGCGGTAGGCTCATCGACAACGAGTATGCGGGGCAAATGGAGCAATATCTGGGCGATCCCCATTCGCTGTTTCATACCGCCTGAGAACCCCCCGATATCATCATCCTTTCGATCCCACAGGTGAACCGAAGTCAGTACATATTCGATACGGCTTGCACGCTCCACCGGATTGGTCAATCCCTTCAAAATTCCCTGGTAATCAAGAAATTCATAAGCTGACATATTCTCATAAGTTCCGAATTCCTGCGGAAGGTATCCAATGAGTCCCTGCAATTCCTCCCTTTTTACCTGAGTATCGATACCATTGATCCAAACCTTACCATAGCTTTGTTCATAAATTCCGCAAATCACACGCATCATGGTTGATTTTCCGGCACCGTTGGGACCGAGTAATCCAATCATACCTGTTCCGATCTCCAGTGAGACTCCTTTCAAGGCTTTAAATGCATCGCGTTTACGACCAATGATTGGCATCTTTTCAACAAACTTGAAGAAATAACGCCTGGTAGTCGCAAAACGACCTTTCAGTCTTTCGATATTCACATTTTCATTGTAAAGCATTTCAGCCGTGACATTTACAATGAGTGCAAAATACCATAATGTGCCAATCAAAACAACAGATCCTATCGATTCCCAGCTTATATAGAAAAGGACCAGGAAGAAGAGCGGTAATCCCCAGTAAAGGGAATTATATCCCCACCGTGCGACTTTTACTTGCCAATCCGAATTTTTATTGGCACTCTTATAGTTGAGATACTCACTCACCGGACTCCACAATGATAAACACATAAAGAATATAACGTGAGAACATATAAACATATAAAGTCCATTGTTCAGGTATCCGAAAGTAAAATAGAACAGGAATCCCAGTAATGGAAGCTCCCATAAAAAGTCATCGAAATCTGTCCAGTGCTGATAGTATTTTATCTGGCCTGCCCGTTCGCGAATATTGCGGTTACCCATCCATTCACGTTTAAACCGGCTACCCCAGTTATAAATTTTAACAAGATTCTGTACGCTAATGTGAATTGGTTCTGATGGGTCAACTACCGTATCTTTTGCCTTACGCAAGCTATTCATTATAAACCAGGTTGACCCTGGAATGAAGATCACCAGTGCTATCAGATCGAGTAATTGCCACAGGAAGGTATCAACCCCGGTATAAATCAGATAGACACCAATCACGAAGAGTACAAATTGCATCAGTTGCAGCTTGAGTGACAATCCCCGCATCCATATCATGGAATTTTCGAAGCCGAAATAAAGCGTAGGGATAAAAATCAGGGTCAGTAATGTACTCATGCTTAAACCCCCGATGACTGTAATGGCAAACGGTGCACCGATTGCACCAACATATTCGTTATCGCCAAGTGCCAACGGAATCATCGCTACGGCAGTAACAATTGCTGTAATCAGAATCGGCCGGATTCTCGACATACCAGCGATAATGAGGGATCGGTCGGTACGGAAACCCCGTTTGCGCAGAATATTGGTATAGTCAATCAGAATGATCCCGTTATTTACCACGATACCTATCAGGATAATAAAACCGATAAGCGTATTGGCACTGAACAATGAATTACCCGATAATATCAAGGCAACAAACGAACCTATCGCTGCCAGGGGAATCGAAAACATAAGGACAAAAGGTGTCGTGAGGGATTCAAAAACCGAAGCAAGTATCATAAAAATCAAAATAAAGGCTGCAAGAATCAGAAAATAAAAATCCTGGAGCTCATCTTCTTCATGAATCACCTGTACCGCTATACCTGAAGGCAACTTATAATTTTCAACCACTTTATCAACATCGGCGCGATAGGTCGCTAGCAAATCTTTCGAATCCTGGGCAGCGGCAACAAATGAATAGCTAACCTCAATCTGCTTTTCACGGTTAACCCGTGTGATATTGGCATACCCCGACGAATAAATAATTTCGCTGAGATTCTGAAGTTCGTGAAGACTTCCATTGGCATCGGGTACAGACAGGGTCCGCAGATCGTAAATTGTCCGCGGTTTCTTCTGGTCCTCCTCTGTCATTCCAAGGGCTGGCATCTCTCTTATTAGGATATCGTATTCTTCGGTTCCTTGTTTAAACTGGATATTTGTATTAATTTCCTTGCTGAATGAATTCAGTTCACCTGAGATATTGGCCAGCGACAGGCCATATTCACTCATCACAAGCGGATGGAACCGAAGGTGAACCTCGGGCCGATTTTCGGTATAGCTCACCCGCACCCGGTTCATTGACTCAAGCGATTCGAGGAAATACTGAAGGTCGCTTGCCACATTTTTCATTTCATCAAAATCCTGGCCTTTGATTAATATACGCTCCTGATTTGAGCCAACACCCAGCAATCGCATCATATTGCCTGCGCCGCCACCACCGCCCATGCCACTACTGCCGGAAGAACTGCCGGCACTCTCTGAAGCATCCGAAATATCAATCTCAGCACCAGCAATATTATCGATCCTTTTATTTACGTCATCCCTGATCTGGGAGATCGTCCGTTTGCTCTCTTTTTCAAAATCCTCTTTCAATAAAACAGTTACGGTAGCACTTTCAACTTTTATATTACTGCTGACGTCTTCCTTCTCAGCGATGGTATCGATCCGGCTTTCGATCTGGGCGACAATTTTATCGGTAGCTTCAATTGTTGATCCCGCCGGCATTGTAACACTGATTCTGAAAGCGTTCGTTTCAACCGACTGAAGATTATTCATACTCACCGCCAGAGAGAGAAAAATCGTCAAAAAGAAAAAGATCAAAACACCTACAATTGTCTGCGCCGGTTTCCGTAAGGAGTATTTGATCAGCATCACATACGCCTGAACAAGTTTATTCCTTGTAGAAACAACGTTAAAACTCAGTTTACTGCTGTTTTTTCTCTTCAAATAAGCATAAGTCATCATCGGAACAAGAAACATCGCTACGAACAGCGAGATAGTCAGGGTGGAAATGATCGATACCCCCACATTTTTACCAATCAGGGTGATCAGAAAATTATCAGAAAAAATAAACGGGAGAAATACAGTAATGGTAGTCAGAGTAGACGCAAAGATAGAGCGCCACACTTCAGTTGTACCCTGAACCACCGCCTCACGCGGGGACTTTCCCATCCCCCGCAACCGATAAATATTCTCAAGAACCACCACACTGTTGTCGAGCAGCATCCCTACTGCCAGTGCCATTCCGACCAGGGTCAGGCTGTTAATTGAGATATCAGCCGCGTAGAATACATTAAATGCAGTATAAATCGAGATTGGGATCGCCAGGGCGATGATAGAGACCAATTGAAAATTCTTCAGAAAAATCCAAAGGACAATAATTGCCAGGATGCCACCCACGAGCGCAAGTTCGCCGATCTGATTGAGATTTTCCTCCATGGTCTCGGCAGTGTTGGTCTGCACCTTGATCTGTACATCTTTTGAGGCCAGACTCTTGTTTAATTTCTCGACTACCGCCAAAGTACTATTTGACAAATCGATAAGATTTGACTGGGCGTCGTTCACCAGAGATATTGAAACTGCATCCTTGCCATTTACACGCGAATAGGAAGTCTCCTCCTTGGTTCCAAAATAAACCTTTGCGACATCTTTAAGCAAAATCGGACCAGTTGCAATCACCAGATCACCAATCTCACTCAAATCAACAAATTCGGAAGTAACCTGTACAAAATACTGTTTGTTGGCCTCATATACATTTCCGGCATAAGCCCTGGCCATGTAATTCTGTGAAATTTTGCTGCGGATTGTAGCCGCAGTGATGTGATAAGCATCACAGATGTCCATATCAAGTTGAATTTCAACCGATTTCTGACGGCCCCCAAATACATTTACTCCGGCAATGCCATCGATATTCTCGAGTTCGGGTGTAATCTTGAGGTCGGTAATATTGCGAACCCTGTCAACGCCACCACCTCCCAGAACCTGGAGCTGCATAAACTGGTTATTCATCTGATCGAGGTCAACCTTCACCACAGTGACCGTAAACTGCTCAGGAAGTGAAGCTTTAATCGCATCAATTTTCTCCTGTACTTTAAGGTACGTGTATTTAAAGTTGACATTTTTGTTAAACTCCACCATGATGGTTCCCCGACGCGACTGAGCCGAGGATTCCATGTTCTCGATTCCCTGCAGGGTACCAACGGCCCCTTCAAGGGGGACAATAGCCTGACTTTCCATATATTTAGGGTCAACTTCCTGTTGACTTGATACCTGAATATAGAGCATCGGAAGTTCAGCATTCGGGAACAGTTCCATGGAAAGATTCTTCCACGAAAAATATCCCATCATACTTAACCCGAGGAAAAGCATGCTGATAAGAACCTTTCTATTTATAATAAAATTCATACGTTAATAATTTGTTTTGTATGGTCGTATGGAATTAATTTCGTTGATCTTCGAGTCGCATAAAATTAATTTTCATTCATTGGTATTTTAAAATCATGCCCATTTCTTAAGCTTTCCTTTTCCGCATATACGGTTGATTGGGCGCTTTATTGTCCAATGCCTTTAATTCTCAGCCAATTTAATCTTCCGTCTCAGCACTCATTGGTTTATTGCTGGTCATCAGATCGTATACGCAAGGAATTACCAGAATTGTCAGTAAAGTACTGGTAACCATACCTCCAATTACTGCCAGTGCCATCGGAGAACGCAATGATGAACCCTCACCAAAGCCGAAAGTTAACGGCAACAAAGCAATAACTGTGATGATACTTATCATAAGGATCGGTCTTAACCGCTGCTGACTGCCTACGGCAATCGCCTTACGTTTATCCATACCACCCGCCCGCAACTGATTAATCCTGTCGATTAAGATAATGGAGTCATTTACAGCGATACCGCCAAGCATGATGATACCGATAAGCGCCATCATATTAAAGGTCTGACCCATTATAAAGAACAGGATAACTGTTCCTACAATGGCAAAAGGTATTGTCAAAAGGATGATCAACGGATGGATCAGCGATTCGAACTGACTTGCCATTACCATATAAACCAGGATAATTGACAACATTAGTGCGAAACGAAGATTCGTCATCGATTCTTCCCGTTTCTGCTCTTCTCCGGCTACTTTAATTGTATAATCAGCAGGAAGCATTATTGGTTCCGTTTTTGCCTTTATAGCTGCAACAACCTGGTTTAGTGATGCTTTCTTATCAATTTCAGCCATTACCTTGCCGATACGGTTTTGATTCCGGCGATAAATCTCTGTAGGAGCTACTGATTCGGTGAGTTTCGCAACTTCATAAAGCCTGATCACCTGTGTTCCGTTTTTAATGATCATATCTCCCAGTGCAGCAGTGCCTATCTCAGGAAGATGGATTGTGATATCTCTCAATTCCCCGTCTTTATCCATTTGCCCGGCATTCTGGCCTTTGAGTTTTGCAGTAACCTGATTAACAATTTCGGTAACACTCAGGTTATACGAACCTGCTCTGAACCGGTCAACCATCACGTTAATTTCAGGATAACCGGCTTCCATATTGGTTTGCAGATTATACAATCCGGGTATTTCCTTTAAAGAGGTTTCAACTTCCTGGGTAATTCTTTTTATCTCGTCAAGCTCTTCGCCACGCACTTCAACCACAATTGGAGCATCCTGGGTACCGAGTATACTCTGCAAAGCCGTTTCGTTCTGAGTAAATGTAACTTCAAACTGCGGATTTTCAGCGTACCATTTGGCTATGGCGGTAACCACCTGCGAGGCTACAAACTTTCCGTCCGGTTTGAGAATTACCTTCATCTCTGCAGTGTTTTCACCTTCGAAAACGGCAGATGAGGAGGATGAATTTCCGGTAGACGGACCAATTTGGGAATAGACTGTCTGAATATCATCACCCAATAATTCCTTAAACATGTTTTCCATTGATCCGATTGCAGAAGAGGTTCGTTCGAGAGAGGTTCCCTCGGCCATTTTGACATTTACAGTAAACTCCTTACTTTCGGTTTTAGGCATAAACTCACTCCCGATATAGGGAACCAACAGAAATGACAATGCCATCAGCACCATTGCAACAATAGTGATTGTCCATCGGTGAGGAAGTATACCCGTAATAAAATTCCCGTATCCTTCGAATCTGGCCCCTACAGGAACTGACTTAGCCTTATTCTTAAACATACGATGGTACAACATCGGGACCAGGAATATGGCCACAGCCAAAGATGAAACCAGTGAAAAAGCAACTGTCCAGGCCTGGTCTTTGAATAATTCACCCGATGCACCATGCATGTAAACAATTGGAAGAAAAACAACAATTGTAGTCAGTGTTGATGATGTTATTGCACCCCCTACCTCGGCAGTACCTACGATAGCCGCCTCTTTGGCCGACATTCCGTTCTCGTGATTTCTGAAGATATTCTCCAGTACCACAATTGCATTGTCAACCAACATTCCTGCTCCAAGGGCGAGTCCGCCAAGAGTCATTATATTCAATGTTAAATCATTGAAGTACATCAGGTTAAAAGTGGCTATAATTGAAATAGGAATAGCTACACTCACAATCAGTGTGGTACCAATCCGGCGCAGGAAAAGGAACAGAATCACGATAGCGAGCAGCACCCCGATAATCAGCGTATTTTGCACCTCATCAATGGAGGAACGGATAAAATTGCCCTGGTTGGTGACTATCTGAAATTTATAGCCGGGCAGCGCTTTGGTAATACTCACGAGGGCTTTCTGAATATCCTCAACAGCCTTTACAGTGTTGTAGCGTGTTTCCTTAAAAATGGACAATCCCAGGCATCTTTCACCGTTGATCCGGACAATATTTAAAGGATCTTTATTTGCAAAACTAATTGTGGCAACATCACGCAGATAAGTAGCCGTCTTCTCGGCATTGGCATTTCCGGTAACGGGAGACTTATACCCGATAATGAGATTATCGAAATCCTCCTTTTGCTGGAGCATACTCACCCCTTTTACCACGTATTGAAGCCCCGATTCGGTAATCGTTCCGCCTGAAATACTGCGGTTGAATGCCTGTATCTTCTGAGAAAGCTGATCCACCGTGATATTGAACGATTCGAGTTTATAGGGATCAGTATCAATTCGCACCTCATTCTCCTCAATACCGGCGAGTTCTACTTCAGCAATCCCTTCCAGACGGACTAATTCGTTACGGATGTAATTCACAGCCACTTTTCTCAACTCATTCATATCGGTGATCGATTCATGCGAGAGGCCCACGATCACAACAGGTTGTGTATTTGGATCGTGCTGAGTTATAGTCAGCTCGTCAATCTGTGCGTTTTGAGAATAGCTGGTCAGCGCTTTCTGAAGATCAAGAAATGCTTCATCCATATCTTTACTCCAGGCATATTCAACAGTCACCTGCGCGGAACCTGTCCGCGACACGGACGAAACTTCCACCACGCCACTTTGCCGGATAGCTACTGCTTCAATTTTCTCAATAAATAATTTCTCCATCTCTTCAGGAGGTCTCTCTCCCGATTTTATTTCGACAAAAACCCTTGGAGAAGAAAGGTCAGGAAAAAGGTCAATTCCTAATTTCTGGTATGATATTACTCCAAGGAGTAAAATCCCCAGAATGAACATTAACACGGTTACAGGGTAATTGACTGCAAAGGAAGTCAGTTTTTTCATTCGCAATGATCTAATTTAATTTATTGACCTTCTGTGCGATATATAAAGCACACCAAGATTTACTTACAAATTATTATTCTATGAAACCCACTATTTTATGACCTTAACTTTAGAGTTAGACCTGAGGGTTTCGTAACCTTTGGTGACCAACCGGTCATTCTTTTTTAAACCTTCGACCACCTCTACCATCGTTTCATTTTCAAGGCCCGTGGTAATAATCCGGTCGCGGGCAGCATCCTTCTCTATAATGTAAACCGTTTTACCTCTGTTACCCGAGAGAATGATTTCCTTTGGAATCACGATAGCCGTATCGCGACGCGCGATTTCGATATCCGCTTTAACAAACATTCCCGGCCGTAGTTTCAATTCAGGATTGGCAATCAGCAATTTTCCCTTATAGGTACGGGTTTCGACACTAACTACTGGCGAAAGTTCGTTAATTGTAGCTCTTAATGTATCCTTAGGGAGTGTATAATTGGTGATAGCAACTTCCTGCCCTACCTTAATGGTCGCGATAGTCTTCTCAGGTAAATTGATCTCCATCAATAGTTTACTATAATCCATCAAGGTTACAACAGCGGTATTGGAAGTAACCCTTGTGCCACTTGTAATTTGCGGCAAATCGACAATAGCACCGCGGAAAGGAGCAATAACCTCCATCTTGGCAAGCTGAATTCTCGCGTTCTCATAATCGGTGGTGGCCTGAGCCAGGGAAACCTCTGAATTCTTCAATTCACGTAATGTTACTCCTCCTTTTTCATAGAGTGAATTCTGTTTCTGGTTCTCGAGTGCCGAGATATCAAGGTTAAGTTTTTTTGTGGCAATTGCAATGGTGTTTTGAGTTTCAGGATTCTCAAGCCTGACAATGACCTGTCCCTTTTCAACAATATCTCCCAGTTTGAAAGCACCACCGGTTTTCGGATTGTTCACCAACCGGTAAATTCCCGCCATTTCGGTGTTTAGTATAGCCTGGCTGGCTGCCGTGGCTGTACCGGTTGTATTAATATATTGCACAATGGATCCTTTAACAACGTCAGTTACCGAAACAGGTACTGCAAGTTCGGTGTTGACCTGACTTCCCTGATTTCTACATGCGGCCAATACCGGTATTAAAGCAAACAATACCCACTTACTACTTTTTTTCATTTTAAATTCCATGATATGTTAATAATTTTAGATTACTTATTTTCTTTTAGCTGCCTCATATTCCTTTAAGAACCTTTCAGGTACAACTGCCTCATTGGTTGAAAAGTCATACAATGACTGAATCTTAAGATTGAGAAGCTCGATCTTATAATTAATCAGCGACTGGGCATAAGCCATTTTCTTATCAGAAAGCTGTACCTGAAAAAGGTTTAGGTTCATACTAGTAAGGTCGCCATTTTTATACCGTTCAAGATTGATGTCATAAGTAAGCTGCGAATTTTGCTGATTTTGAAGTGCAATACCAATCTGGTTTTTCAGATTACTTAGATTTCTGACTACTTGCCGGATATCCATTTTAATCTGTGTTTCCATATTTGAGTAGCCAAGCTGCTGTGATTTTATAACAGCCTCCTGCGCCCTAATACGTGCGGCACGTTCACCCCAGTCGAATAGCGGAATATTAAAGCCTATACTTACGCGTGGGCTTTTGGTTGCCTTATCATAAACGTCAGCCAGGTTTGGATCATCACCCGATAATCCAACCGATAGGGTCATATCTCCCCTGAATTCGTTCTGTGATTTTACCTGTATCAGATCAAACTGGGATGTTTCGACGCTGATTTGGCGCTGCCTTAATTCCATACGCGAAGCAAGTCCATGTTCAAGAGCCTTTTTGGCATCTACCTCTATCGGGTTGACAACCACATCGGTCATCACGGAAATTTCCTCAAAAATATCCATTCCCACGTATTCCTTAAACTGATCTTTGGCATTTTCAAGCGATACACGTCCGGATTCAACTCTCGATTTAGCAGTGGCAAGGTTTACTTCCGACTGGTAAAACTCTTCCCTTGCAGCAAGTCCTGCATCTACTTTATTTTTTATAATCTCACTGCTTTTTTCAGTATTGGCCAATTCTTCCTGCGTGATAGTGAGGCTCATTTGAGCCATGTAAACATTGTAAAAAAACTGTGAGACATTTTTTTCAAGTGTTAAACGCTGTATGGCATAATTAAGCATTGCATTTTCGTTGTCAAGTTCCAGGTTTTTGATCTGAAGTTTTGTCCTGTTATAGGTAAATAACGGTTGGGTAAGACTCAGGTTAAGATTGTTGAAAAATGCTTTATTTGAACTACTGCCTTGTGCATCTGACTTACTCGATTGCCATCCTAACTGGTTTACCAGAGAGATCTTTCCATCAGTATAAAGAATCGGCTGATCGACCCTGAATGTTCCGGAAGAGATAAAACTCTCATTGGTATACCATTGCGAGGTGCGGGCATCAAATCTCCGGCTGTTGCTGTATTCCACCGGGTTTACATTGAGCGAAAACTGCGACTTAAGTGCTGCCCGCTGCGCGTTCAGTGACTCAGTCGTTCTTTCAAGATTGTATAATGAGCTCTGAAGACTGGGACTCCCCTTCGAGGCCATGTCGAGTGCCTGTTCGAGTGTAATGATCGATTGTGCTTTCACCTGAACCAGCAAGACTGAAAACAACACCAGTAAAATAAATTTTTGTCTGTTCATTTTTAATTAAATTCTGTTTAGTTTTCTTTGACTAATTTGACTGCGTCGGCAAAAATAGTTCTTGCCTTCGAAAGGTTGGCGAGTTCAACTTTCACCGTATCAGGAGAAAAATGATACGACCCAATCTCTATCCATCCACTTTCATTATCTTTCATATTGATAACCTGCTTTTCCTGACCATCGTCATGGAAAACAGTAAAATTGTATTCCTCATCTCTTTTTTCGTCACGATCGAATCCTCCCCTGAGTTTGGGAATGTATGCGGATAACTTGTAGTATCCGGCTTCTTTTAACGGTACATTCCATGTCGCGGTGCGATCTCCGATTCCACCTTTAAGATAGTAAGCCGACCTGATCTGCTTGCCATAGAATATCTCACTTGTGGTAAGGGTCCACTCTACCGGTGGATTCCAAAAGACCATGCCCTTATACCTGGCCTCTTTTGTATTTTTGAACGAACGCACCACTGTTTTTTTAAGACTCGGTGTCGAAGCTTCAGGAGATTCGTCAGACGGCATAAATATACGCTGAATTAAACTGCTTGATTTTGGCTTACTTACCACAAAACCAGCATCTTCATTATCAAGAATAATTTCGTTGGGTTCAACTCCTTCGGTATAGGCGATAACCTGTTCGCCCTCGGTTCCCTGTAACTTTTCATCTATCTCAATTTTTCCAAATTGCTGTGAAATACTTGAAGGGATATTATGGGAAGCAAAAGTATTGATTGTCATGGATCGTGGTTCCCTGTTAAAAAGGTAAGTGATTTTTTTAGATTCCTTACCTTCGATCAGGATGGTCTTTTCCATGCTATCATCTGATCCGCCACCGCCCCCTCCACGCATTCTGGATGGGCCGCCTCCGCCGCGCTGGCCGCCACCGAGCCTGAAATTGACCGAAACTGCACCGGCATCCTTTTCTGTATTGGTCAGCACAAATGTCACCATGGTTTTGATCTTATCGTCCTGTTTCAGCTTGACCGCCTGTATTCCGGAGACAATATAACCTGGCAGAGTTTTCGAATTATACCAGTCGGGAAGATAATGATTGAGATCGAGGGTGAACGAACTCATTAACTGTGTACTCAATGAGTCAACCGAATAGGACTGAAACATCTTTCCTTCGATAAATTTATAGAAAAAATCATCAAATTTATTTGGTCCTACAGCCCCTTTCATCAGCGAGAAGAGAAAACCACTCTTTGTACTTATAACATTATCAATAATATCAGGGTCATCCTGTTGATTTAGTATTTCAGCAAAGGATGCATCCTGCAGCGCAATATTCCCTTTTTCATTGTCAGATAAACCCATTATTCCGCGCATAAAAGGATTTCCGCCATCGGTGGCCGTCTTCGAAAGATACGCTTCAATTGTCCGGTTAATTATCGGATATTTATCCGATTTTACATATGTTACGAAATTATAATAATTTGGAAAAATAAAGTAGGGATTAGCCTCATCCTGTCGTGCTGTAGAGGTTCCGAAATGGATGCCACCGCCTCCGCGTGACTGAGTTATTTTACTTGAAAGCATTGTTTCATTCACAAATCTCTTGAAATAATTCTCTTCCGTTTCCCTTGGACTAATGGTCTGGTTATCTCCTCTTCCCCATCTTTCAGTCTGCTTTTTTTGCATAGCGAAGTTCGTGCTGCTCAGCTTGAAACCCCCTTCGGGAAGATAAACCGTTTCGGGCTGTACCTGTTCTCTGGCACCTGTCCAGACGTGATCAAAGGAACAAAACTGAACCGGTATTTCGACCAGATTTAATCTTTTATAAGGATAGCTAAAACGAACCTTCGTTTCCCAGGTTTTTCGAATATCACGAATTACGGGAGTAATTGAATCAGGTAAGATTTTAAAGAAAGGATCAAAATAATTGTGACCATTCAGAAAATTTAAAGTATACTGAACGCTGTCAACCATAACTGAACGGGCCACATAATCTCCGATAGCAAGTGAGATTTGCGGCAATTTGCTTTCCGGGGCAAAACTAAAAGTTCCGTTTCCTTCATCCGTTAATTTGCCCTGGGAGATCGCTTTTAGTCCGTTGCGGGTTTTTACCTTTAACGTGAAATCCGAAAATTGAGTGGTCTGCCAGTTGAATCCTTCGGTCGAGTAACTAATACCGGGAGTTGGATACCATCGTGTCTCGGGGGTGAGCAGGATGTAATCGGTGGAAATAAATGCATGTTTTTTATCTGCAATCCCGTTTCCTCGTTGTAACCATAACTCAAGCCGCTCGCGGTTCATATCAAGATAACAAAACATTTCATCGATCGTGCCGTTGTAGGACACTTTAACCGACAAATCGGCACCTGGTTGAAGCGGTGACTCAGGGGTAAATTTTATCAACTGCATTTCGCGTGTAAACCTGGCTCCGGAAACTGCTGTAACCTCGAGTCCAGGATTAAGGGTAAGAAAAAATTCACTTAGCGGTTCGTTGTTCCTGTTTGTAAGGACCAAATCTGCCTCTGCTATTATTTTTTCTCCTGCATGCTCAATGGTAAGATCACATTTTTTTACATCAATAACCTTTGCCGCTGCAAATTTATTATTCAGTGCAAGCATTTCAGAACGATGGCCATCGGCGGCATTAATATTTGTGATGTATTTAACCCCCAGCCCAAAACCCAATGCCAGAAACACCACACTAAACACCATGGTCGATTTCCTGATGATGGGAGATTGAGGAAGACGCTGCAGCAAAAGAATGGTAAGACCAATAAATCCGAGACCTAAAAAGAGGTAAATCCCCCTGTGAATCAGAATTTCACCGAGAAACCCAAAACCCACGAAGTCAGAATAGGTCATAGGCAGGTGGAACGCCATGTAATCGAAAAGATAATGGTAGATATTCTGCAGATAAAACAGTGTCGCTGCAATGTAACCGAGCAGGATTACGAATGTTACTGCCTGATTCTTAATCACTGACATCAGGAAAAATGAGAAACCAAGAATAAAAATCAGCGTTGGAAGACTAATCAAAAAGAAATAGTAAAAATAAGGAGCCAACGAAAACTGCGTGAAGGGAGAAGCCAGGTTAAAAACCGCGACCATACCCAGCGCAACAAAATTCAGGATAAAGAACACCCAGATATTACCCATGGTTTTCCCGATCACATAATCAGCATTGGTCATCGACCGCATGTAAATTACCTCTGTGGTATCCAGTTTTTTGTCTCTTTTCAGAAAATCAGATGCCAGAAAGACCGCAATGATTGCCTGCGCTATATTGATGATATACAAGTTAATAAATGGAATCATAGAAGGCAGGGAAACCATATCGTTGTTCGGCCAGCCAATACTTGTCTGCGTAAAAAAGTTGAAAAAGAAAACAAAGACAAGGGCCAGGATAGAGAAAATCCGGAAGAACCAACTCCGGAAGAGTGTCTTTGACTCGTATTTTGATACGGTCAGAATATTGTGAATTGCTTTCATGAATATTTAATTAGATTTTTTTATTGAATAGCATGCAACAGGTAGTTTCGAAAACATTCAGCATCATATCTCATGCCAGTGCTGATTGAGTTCGTTCTCCATAAAATTCACATAGGCATGTTCAAGATTTGGTTCAATCTGTTCACCGGAATAACCATTTATATTTTTGGAAACCACCTGAACCTCCCAGCCGCCTTCGGATGGAATAGAGGAGATGATGGGGTATTTATCCTGTATTTCCTGATATTCTGTGTCGGTTGCATTAATGCGCCAGACATTATCCCTGGCTTGAACGATCAGGTCTTCAGGTGATCCCTTGAACGCGAGAAGTCCTTTATTCAATAAGGCCATATCGGTACAGGTACTCGAAATATCCCCAACTATATGGGTAGAGAGAATAATTACAACATCACGCTCGCTGATTCGGGTTAGCAAATTCCGGAATCTGATACGCTCTTCAGGATCGAGTCCGGTTGTGGGTTCATCGACAATAATAATCTGGGGATCGCCGATCAGTGCCTGGGCGATTCCGAGCCGGCGTTTCATACCGCCCGAAAGGTTATTGGCATATCGGTTCCTTGCTTCATAAAGTCCAACTTCTTCGAGCATTTTCTCCACCGCGTCATTTCTGACCGATGATTTATTCATTCCTGCAAGGCGGGCAATGTAATCAAGAAATTCGTAGGTCCGTAATTTGGCAAAAAACCGGAAATCCTGAGGAAGATAACCCAGCATCGACCTGATCTCTTTTCGGTTTTTCTGAAGGTCAAGTCCATTGACCAAAATCTCACCCGAGGTGGGTTTTCCCAGAGTGACCAGGATCCGCATCAAACTCGATTTACCCGCTCCGTTTGGTCCCAGAAGACCAAACATCCCGTTTTCGATGGTCATGCTCACATCTTTCAATGCGTGATTTCCGTTAGGATAGACTTTATTCAGCCCTTTAATCTCAATTTTCACTCGAAAATAAAATTAGTTAATA
>JBBRGI010000054.1:0-15025 GCA_038240855.1 Bacteroidales bacterium
GTCGGACGGATGGTTGCCGGTATGCCTGCTTTTATCTCGGCCACTCCATTCGGAATCATGGAATTAATTAAACGGTATAAAATCGAAACTTCGGGAAAGAATTGCGTGGTGATCGGACGCAGCAATATCGTTGGCCGGCCAATAAGCATATTGCTCTCACAAAAGGGGGTCGATTGTACTGTAACCTTATGCCATAGCAGAACCAAAAATCTCAGGGAAATTTGTGCAAATGCTGACATTATCGTAGCAGCTCTGGGAATGGCTGAGTTTCTGACCGGTGATATGGTCAAAGAGGGTGCTGTGGTGATCGATGTTGGCATTACGCGTGTAAAATCCGACAAAACAAAATCGGGATGGAAATTATTGGGTGATGTCAAATTTGAGGAGGTTGCCCCCAAGTGTTCGTTTATTACCCCAGTCCCTGGAGGTGTAGGTCCGATGACCATCGCTGCCTTGCTTTACAATACCCTGCTGTCTTCCAAAAAGGAAATTTATTCATGATAAATAATTGAATGTCAAGATACTATTACAACAAGGCGAAAAAGTAGTTGTTCACTGGCTGTTGGTTGGTGTTTATTCTTGCACTGCTTTTGGCAGATCAATCATAAAATAGGTGCCGGTATAGGCCGATGATATAAAATTGACCTTGCCTTTAAGATATTTTTCACCAATTAATTTTATACTAAAGGTTCCCAGTCCTCTGTTGGCTCCTTTTGTAGAAGTTGTTTTTTTGAACAAACGTTGCTGAATTTCCACAGGAATGGTCTGCTCATTGTGGACCCAGAATCGAAAATATTCGTGATCGACCTGCTCGCATCCCAAAATTACTTTACCGCCCCGATTAGTAGCTTCCAGTGCATTTTTTAGCATGTTGATCAGTATGCGACGAAGAAGTAGGTCGTCTGTCACGATTTCTTGATCTGGAGAACAGGCAAATAGTGTAATTTCCCTTTCAAAAGCGATAGCACTGTTTACTATTTCTTTGCGGGTTGAGTCAAGTATCTCAAAACTGCTTTTCGGTAAAAATACGGGGATAAGCTCATTATTTTCGGCCGAAGACAAATCACGCTGGTATTTTATCTCACAGATAAGATCGTTCGAGGTGGATTTAAGGGTTTGATATAATTCATCCGACCGCTTATCATCGTTCCCGATTAAATTAAGGATATCCAGAATCCCCACGATATTACCTGCTTTGTTTAAAACATCGTGAAAAAATATCTTATCCAAAAGTCTTCGCCTTACTTCATGACTTATATCAGTGATCGAAAACAGATAATATCGTTCTCCGTCTAGGGTAAAAGGAGAAGTAGTTACCTTCATATTGTGTAACTCATCCAGATGCCCGGTTTCATCTGCAAAGGTCAGATTACACCTTTCGGTAAACCGTTGACTGGTCGCTCTATTTCCTTTTAAATTAAGAATTACGCCGCATTCGTGACATTTACCCGCATTGGACTGTTCATATATCGTGTCAGCGGAGATACACCTGAACATTTCCACAGGCTGTTTACCTGTTAATTGATCACTGTTTTTGATTGAAAAAAGTTTAAGGAAGTTAATATTGACTGAAATAACTCTTTCTTCGGGATCGAGCAAGGCGGTAGGTTGTGGAAATGCATCCAGAATCTGCATAATCGAACTGTTAATCAGGGGAGGTGAATTTTCATATCCCGGGTCATCATGCGAATTTGTTTCGGAAAGTGGCGGTTGAGTCATCATCGGTGAACGAGTAAGAATTAATAAGTTCTGGTAGAATTTCAAGCCTCATTCAACAATATGATTTTCCTTCCGGCAAGGAACTCATAAAATTATAATCAGCTATTGATATTACATGTGAATAACGAAAAGGTTCAATTTTCGTTGCTTAAACAGAGGTTTAAATTAAACTGGAGACAGCCCGAAACATAATACCAATTGGGGATAAGCATTCAATTTAATCGTGTGCCTGCAGATTAATGTTTATTTTATATTCAACAGAGTCTGCGTTTCCTTCGCTAAAATTTCATAGGTTGAATGACTTACGGGCACAAGAGGAAGCCGGAGGACATTTTCAATAGTACCGACCGAATGTAATGCGGCTTTTGCTCCTGCTGGATTACCTTCAACAAAGAGCAAATCACACATTTTTTGCATCCGGAGCTGAAGCTGAGCGGCAGTTTTAAAATTACCATCCATCGCCGCGTGGGTAAGATCAGCAATTGTTCCGGGAACTACATTTGAAGCCACAGAGATCACCCCGATACCGCCAAGCGCCATGACAGGTACAATAAGGCAGTCATCCCCTGAAATGACATTAAATCCTTCAGGTTTGTCGCGAAGGATCTTTGTGATTTCGTTCAGGTTACCCGATGCCTCTTTGGTTGCAATAAACTTATCTGAAGCATGTGCAAGGCGCAAGGTTGTTTCGGCAGTCATATTTACCCCTGTTCTTCCGGGAACATTATACAGGATGATGGGCAGCGGGCTGGCTTTTTCAATAGCCATATAATGTTGGAAAATTCCCTCCTGCGAAGGTTTGCTGTAATAAGGGACAACAGAAAGAATGGCATCGGCCCTTGACAAATCCATGCTGAGCATGCAGTCGATGACATTTTGTGTGTTGTTTGATCCGATGCCGACAACAACCGCGATTTTGCCATTAACCCGGTTACAAACAAAATCGACAATCTGCTGTTTTTCCGGATCATTTAGTGTGGCTGTTTCGGCTGTTGTACCTAAAATAACCAGAAAATCAATCCGGTTTTCAAGTTGATTGTCCACAATTTTTCCTAATCCGTCAAAATCTATTGTCAGATCTGCTGTAAACGGGGTAATAAGTGCGACCCCTGCTCCGCGGATATTTTTCTTCATATTATACTTCAACCCTTTTCATGAATATTTTCAAGATAAAAGACGATCTGTTCCATCAGGTATCTGCATTGAGGTTTTTCGGATACGTTGATGCTCAGATCGTAATAATTTGACTCATTTCCCTGCCAGCCAACTTTAAAGATCGCATGGGAATAAACCAGGATATACTGTAATGCAATAGTTTTAGAAATCGAAAGATCGATCAAAATATCAAACGGCTCCCAGATAAACTGAGTTGCGGCATTGGATTTGGGCCGACCCGACCATTTAATATGCTGCCTGTGCAGAAATTCTGAATTGGTAATTGTTGACAGAGTCTCCATTTGCCGCTGACTCTCTACATAGGCAATACCAGTGGGTTTAATCCCTTTATCCTTCAATGTTTTCCTAAACGATTCGTACGTATCAATGCTACCCTCGTCAGCCGGATTCCAAAGAATTCCAACACTTTTCGAATTATTAAAAGTTTTGATCCTCGCATTTCGCGGAAGCGTTTCATAAAATTGCTTTAATTGCTTGTTTGCGAAGATTCTTATAATTTTCTTAAACATATCGTGTCAAAATTACAAAATGGTTTAATAGCTGTATAAGTTTTAAAAAATAGTTATCGAATGATCACTTTCAATTTGTAAGTTGCAAAAGTTCATCTTCTGTTATTATCGGGATTTTCAATTTTTTTGCCTTCTCCAGCTTTGAAGGTCCAATATTCTCTCCTGCAATAAGATAGTTCGTTTTTGAAGAAATTGAAGTAACATTTTTACCTCCGTTTAATTCAATAAATGCTTTTAAATCATCACGCGAAAATTTTTCAAAGGTTCCTGAAATAATTATCGATAACCCTTTTAGTTTTTCTGTCTGTCCCTCTTTTTGCTCCGATTTTATTTCAAAACAGAGGTTGTGATTTTTTAACCGGGCTACCAACTGTCTATTTTGATCATTCGTAAACCAGTTTAAAATGCTTTCGGCTATTTTGCCGCCAATTTCATCAACGCCGGTAAGTTGCTCAAGCGTTGCATTTTTAATTGATTCAATGGATTTTAATTCCCGGGCAAGTTTTCGGGCGACAGTTTCGCCAACATATCTGATACCCAGCGCGAACAATACGCGCTCAAAAGGGACATTTTTTGAGGATTCAAGACTCTGCAGGATTCTGTTTGCAGATTTCTCTCCAAGTCTCTCGAGATTTATCAGATCACTCAGTTTTAAATCGTATAGATCGGCAGCATCCCTGACAAGTTTATTTTCGAAAAGCAGTTCGATTGTCTCAGATCCCAAACCGTCAATATTCATTGACCTTCGGCTTATGAAATGTTCAAGTTTTCCTTTTAATTGGGTCGGGCATCCTGTTTCATTGGGACAATACCAGGCCGATTCTCCGGCCTGTCTGATTAATTGTGAATTGCATTCGGGACATTGAGTGATAAATTGGATGGGTTCACTCATTGGATGGCGTGCAGTGAGATCGGCGCTTACAATCTTCGGGATGATTTCCCCTCCTTTTTCAACAAAAACCACGTCACCCCTGTGTAAGTCAAGGCTTTTGATGATGTCGGCATTGTGTAGTGTTGCTCGCTTAACTACAGTTCCGGCGAGTAAAACCGGTTTGAGGTTGGCCACAGGTGTAATTGCCCCGGTCCTACCTACCTGGAAAGTTACAGAATTTAGGGTTGTGCTGACCCGCTCGGTTTTGAATTTGTAAGCTATTGCCCACCGGGGTGATTTTGCCGTAAATCCCAGTTCGCTTTGCAAATTGGTGGAATTGATTTTGATTACAACACCGTCGGTGGCCACCGGCAGATCTTTTCTTCTTTCATTCCATTCATGAAGGAAATCAAATATGTCCTGCAGATTTCGGCATTTTCGTGTATGCTCTGATATTTTAAACCCCCACTCTGAAGCGTGGTGCAGGAGTTCAAAATGGCCGTCATCAGGAAGATTAACTCCCATAATGGAATAGAGATAGGCATCGAGTCTTCGGGATGACACAACCGATGAGTTTTGCAATTTAAGAGTTCCCGCAGCGGCATTGCGTGGATTGGCAAATGGCTGTTCTCCGATCTCTTCTCGTTCGCGATTGAGCATTTCAAAAACACTGAATGGAAGTAATATTTCACCCCGTACTTCAAATTCGGGAGGGAAATCTCCTCTGAGCCGGAGCGGAATACTTTTAATGGTTTTGACATTAGCGGTTACATCGTCGCCTCTTTCACCGTCTCCTCTCGTTACAGCTCTGACCAGCAGACCATTCTCGTATGTCAGACTGATCGATACTCCGTCAAATTTTAGTTCGCAAACATATTCGAAACTTTCGTCCGTAAGCTTTCGGACCCGCTGATCAAATTCACTAACTTCTTCTTCGGAATAAGTATTTGATAATGAGAGCATTTGATATTTATGGGCCACCAGTTTAAACTCCTGCGTAAGATCACTGCCAACCCGCTGGGTTGGTGAACCTGAATCGAAAAACTCCGGAAATTCACTTTCCAGCGCGATGAGTTCCGACATCATCTTATCATACGTATAATCGTCGATCTCCGGGTTATTCAGCACGTAGTAGTTATAATTGTGCTTTTCAAGTTCTTCCCTGAGCTGAGTGATCCGGCTGAGTGCCTCATGTGAATCCATAAATGACAAATTTGTTGCGGAATAAAAATACTAAAAAAAAGTGTTGTGTAAGCCTCCCTGGTTAGAAAGGAGCAGACGGATCGTGATTACTGACCAACAGCCCCGCTTCAGTTTTACAGCTTCAATGTTGAATATTTTCTCCGTTCCATGATTTAATTCCAATTTTGATTTCTTATCTTTGAGCCGTATTTCGGTTTTACCCATTCCATGTCAGGGGTGGGTAATGAAAAGGGAATCCGGTGCAATACCGGAGCTGTACCCGCAGCTGTAAGTCCAATAAAGGTTTCTGATTCGAGTGCCACTATCTGTCAACTGACGGATGGGAAGGTTCAGAAAACCGGACGAGCCAGAAGACCTGCCGTGATTCACTACATTTTTTTTGCTTTCGGGAAAATCAGCAAAAATGAACTGCAAATTATTGTCATTCATTTTTCAATGTTTAACAGAAAGTCGGCAACCTGACAGGAAACGTTTCCTGGCTCTAAAAGGTTTGTCTATGCTGTTGTATTACGTGGGCGGAACGATTGAATTCAGTAGTAATTGATTCGTTGCCGCTTTATTTAAGTGCTTCATAATTATCAATTAACTATTTATTCTTGGAAAATGAAAAACATCAGATTGCAGTTTTATGCCATTATTTTAAGCCTGTTTGCCTTTACAGCATGCGAACAGGTAGATGAAGACCTTCGTGAGATCAGGACGGCTGATTTTGAGAATTTAACAACAGGAAGCTCCTTCTTCTGGAATGGTTCCGACGGAACGGGCCAATTCATTTCTAACGGTATGACCTTCGGAAATAATTACAACACCACCTACAGTTCGTGGGACGGTTTTGCTTATTCGCAAAAGACAGATTATACTACAGCCGATGTCAGTAATCAATACAGTGTATTCAACCCGGCTAACAGTACAAATAAATTCGCGATTTATTATCCTTCTTACTTTGATGAAGTATATGCTTCGTTTCCATCAGGTGTTGAACATGTTATAAAAAGCATAAGCGTATGTAATTCAACTTATGCTGCTTTAGCCATAAAAAACGGATATGGCAATATGTCGAAAAAATTCGGCGGGGCCACAGGAAATGATAAGGACTGGTTTAAGCTGACCGTGGTAGGTTTCAATGCAGCCGGCGATTCGGTTAAATCGGTTGATTTTTTCCTTGCCGATTACCGCTTCGACAATAATGCCAGTGATATCATCATCAATAAATGGACGACCGTCGATCTTACGCCATTGACGAAAATCAATAAAATCTCATTCAGGTTTAGTTCTACCGATAATGGCGGGTGGGGAATGAATAATCCGGCCTATGTTTGTGTGGATAATATTAAGTATGAAGTGATTACTCCCAGATAAATTATGCACGAACGATTTATAGCGGTTGAACCTGAATTGATTTACAATTATGACAATCGGTTAAATCTTGCTAAATAAGAACTTTTTTCCTGTTTTTCCGTTAATTAAGATTGTAAAATACAGAATAACGTGTTTTCTTTGTACCCTAATATTATATTTTTGATTAATTCAATAGATTATGACAATTGCAAAAGATAAAATGGTTTCCGTTACTTACGAATTGAAGTTGGACGGTAAAGATGGTGATGTTTTTGAAAAAGCAGGAAAAGATAGTCCGCTTATTTTCCTTTATGGTTCCGGAATGATGTTACCCGCTTTCGAAAGTGGTCTTTTGGAAAAGAATGCCAATGATACGTTCGAAATTTCGATCCCTGCCGCCGACGCTTATGGAGAAGTGAATGAAGAGGCTATTGTTGATCTTCCGAAGAATATCTTTATGGTTGACGGAAAGATAGATGAAGAGTTGATTACTCCGGGAAATACAGTTCCCATGATGTCAACCAGCGGCCAGAGAATGGAAGGTTTGGTAGTTTCGGTCAATGATGATACCGTTCAGATGGATTTTAATCACCCCCTTGCTGGTGAAGATCTTCATTTTACCGGCGAAATACTTGATGTTCGCGAGGCAACTACGGAAGAATTGAACGCTGCCTACAGTGTAGGTTGTGGTTGTGGAAGCGGTGGCGGTTGCGACGAAGGTGGCTGCGAATCTGATAGTTGCGGTAGCGGAAGTTGTGGTGATGAAAAATCTTCAGGTTGTGGATGCTGCTAAGAATTTTACGGATTTTTCCAATTTCAGATAAAAAAATCTACTTTTATAAACCCGGAGTGAAAACTTCGGGTTTATTAATTTTTAAACATATGAACACTATTGGAAGGCTTTTCCGGCTTACTTCGTTTGGAGAATCGCATGGCGGAGCGATTGGCGGAATTATTGATGGGTGTCCGGCAGGATTGGAAATCGATCCCCTTTTTATTCAAAGCGAACTGGATCGGCGTAAACCGGGACAGTCACACATCACAACCCAACGCAGCGAAGGTGATAAAGTTGAATTTCTTTCGGGTATTTTTCAGGGTCAAACCATGGGAACTCCAATAGGATTCATAATCAGGAATCAGGATCAGCACTCCGGCGATTATAACGATCTTAAAGATGTTTACCGTCCCTCGCATGCCGATTATACCTATGATCAGAAATATGGTCTTCGTGATCATCGCGGTGGTGGACGGTCCTCGGCACGTGAAACTATTGCCCGGGTCGTGGCTGGTGCCATTGCAAAACAATTGCTGGCTGGTTTGGGAATTAGAATCAATGCCTTTGTTTCAAGGGTGGGAGAAATTACCCTTGATAAATCGTATCAGTACCTCGATCTTTCGCTGACAGAAACAAATATTGTCCGATGTCCTGATCCGGAAACAGCTTTAAGGATGATCGCGCGTATTGAAGAGGCCGGTCGGGATCACGACACAGTTGGAGGTGTTGTAAGCGGGGTGATAACAGGAATTCCATCTGGCTGGGGTGAGCCCGTATTTAATAAACTCCATGCCGATCTTGGACATGCTATGCTCGGGATCAATGCGGTAAAGGGCTTCGAATATGGTTCAGGTTTTGCGGGCACCGAATTGTCAGGTTCACAGCATAACGATATTTTCGTCAAAAAAGGGGATAAAATTTCAACCCTCACCAATCACTCCGGAGGAATTCAGGGGGGAATTTCAAACGGGCAGGATATTTACTGGCGGGTGGCCTTCAAACCCATTGCAACACTACTGAAAGAACAAAAGACAATTGATAAGGATGAAAACGAGACGACTATAAATCCCAAGGGTAGGCACGATCCCTGTGTTCTCCCCAGAGCTGTACCCATCGTGGAAGCCATGGCCGCAATTGTCCTTGCAGATCACTATTTACTAAACAGATTATCACGATTGTAAGCACGATAAAAGAAGCACTCACCTGCTAATTGGCACCCACTAATCACAAGAAGCAAAAAGTATTACTTTTAATCTCAATAATTTATTCTAATGGAAATTAAGGAAATCGTGTTCAACGCTATTGAAAATGCCGGGAAACCCGTTAAAGGGGGGGAGATTGCCGAATCAACCGGCATCGACAAAAAGGAAATCGATAAGGCGATTAAAAAATTGGTCACTGAAGGAAAAATAAATTCGCCGCAAAGATGTTTTTATGCTCCTGTTAAGTAAAAAAAAGGAAGGGCCCCGGCTCTTCTTTTTTCTTTTTATGAAGGTTCTGTTTTTATTTTTTAAACCAATGACTGCCTGACTGGTCAAATTTTTTCAACTCTGACTATGATCGTATTCTTTTAACCTGAACTTCAGATTATCGGATTTTGTATGAAAAAATAAACAATAAATTGTTTTAATTTGCGTTCTAATACCAATATTTTAAATGCATAAACATTTATCGGGCCTGATAATCTTTGCGCTGGTGACGTTTTCATCCTGTAAAGAGGGAAAGGAAAGTAAAAAGAAACAGGTTGATGCACCAAAAATTTCACTTACTGTTGACGGATCGGTTGTTGCTATGTCATCGAAAGATCTGTCATACTCTTATGTGGGATCTTTACTGGCAAACGAGGAAATAAACATACAACCCGAGATTTCAGCCAAAGTGACAAAAATACTGTTCAGTGAAGGATCAAAAGTCAGCAAGGGTCAACTCCTGGTGAAGATGTTTGATGCTGATCTGCAGGCGCAATATAAAAAAAATGGGTTGCAGATTGAGTTGAAGGAAAAAGAATTTGATCGTAAAAAAGAGCTTTTAAAATTGAACGGGATCAGCAAGGAGGAGTTCGAAATATCAGAAAACGGATTGAATACCCTTCTTGCCGAACAGGATTTGTTGAATGCCCAGATTTCGAAAACCGAACTTACTGCCCCATTTAGTGGCATAGTTGGTCTGCGTATGGTTTCTGAGGGTTCATTTGTTACCAATAATACGGTGATCACTTCACTTCAGCAAATTGACCCGATCAAAATTGAGTTTTCGATCCCTGAAAAATATAAACCAGAGATTGGCGAAAACATGGAGGTTAAATTTACAACTGAAGGCAATGACAGGATATATTCTGCAAAAATCTACGCACTCGAATCCAAAATCGATGCGCCAACACGTTCTATCCGCATGCGGGCACTGGCACAAAATCCCGACAGAAGTTTATTTCCCGGCTCTTTTGTATCAATCAAACTGAATCTTTTTCCGGGAAAACAAACCATGTTTATTACCGCAAGAGCGATTGTGCCGGTAATTGACGGAGAACAGGTATTTATAATGAAAAACGGAAAAGTTGCCATTACTAAAGTTACCACCGGTATAAGAACAGAAACGGAAGTTGAAATTTTGAAGGGTCTCGGGCTAAGCGATACGCTGATCGTTAGTGGTTTGCTCCAGGTAAAAGAAGGTATGCCGGTGAATGTCCGGATCGCCCAGTAATCATCCATTTACAGAATTCCAGAGAAATGAACATTGCTTCCTTTAGCATTAAACGACCGGTTTTTGCCTCCGTTCTATCAATTACGATCATTCTGTTCGGCATAGTCGGGTTTTATAATCTGGGTTTGAGGGAATTCCCAAGTGTAGATCCGCCAATAATCACCGTTACTACCTCATATGTCGGGGCAAATGCCGATGTGATATCTACACAGATTACCGAAATTCTCGAAGAATCGATCAATGGAATTGCAGGAATCCGGACACTGACCTCCTCAAGTGCCGACGGAAGAAGTAACATCTCGGTTGAGTTTAATATCGACGAAAACATGGAGGCTGCCGCAAATGATGTGCGCGACCGTGTTTCACGGGTTATGCGACAATTACCTCCCGACTGCGACCCTCCTGTAGTCGTAAAAACGGATGCTGATGCCGATGCCATCATCATTCTTGGGATTCAGAGTGATAGTCGTAATCTTCTTGAACTCACTGATTTTGGAATTAATGTATTTAAGGAACGGCTGCAAACGATTCCCGGAGTAAGTAACGTCAGCTTTTACGGTGAGAAAAAATGGGCGATGCGGCTTCAGCTCGATCCTGAACGGTTAACCGCTTTTATGATTTCTCCAAGCGATGTGAAGACTGCATTGCAACGTGAAAATGTCGAATTGCCTTCCGGACGAATCGAAGGCTACGAAAGAGAGTTGGTAATCAGAACTTTAGGTCGGTTAACAACTGAAGAAGAATTTAATAACCTGTTGATCAAGGAGGTTGATGGTGCCGTTGTCCGACTTAAAGATATTGGCAGGGCACGTCTTGATGCTGAAAATCAAAGGAGTGCCAACAGGGGTAATGGAAGTATCATCCAGATCGGGCTGGCTATCCAGCCGCAGCCTGGTTCGAATCATATTGCAATCGCTGATGAGTTTTATAAACGTCTCGAACAATTAAGAAAAGAAGTCCCCGACGATATCCGTACGATTATTATTCACGATAATACCATAAATATCAGGAAGGGGATCACGGAGGTTGAAGAAACAATATTTTTTGCCTTTTCACTCGTGGTACTGGTGATCTTTGTTTTTCTCAGGCAATGGCGTACAACTCTGATTCCGGTTCTTGCTATTCCGATTTCACTTATCGGTACTTTCTTTATGATGTATGTCTCGGGATTTACAATCAACCTGCTTACCTTGCTGGGGGTTGTTCTTGCGACAGGACTCGTTGTGGATGATGCGATCGTTGTGCTTGAAAATATCTATAAGAAAATCGAAGACGGTGAAAACCCGGTTGTAGCCGGGCATAAAGGATCGGAAGAAATTATTTTCGCCATTATTTCCACGACGATAACGCTGGCAGCCGTCTTTCTTCCTATTATTTTTCTGGGTGGTCTAACAGGAAGACTTTTCAGGGAATTCGCGGTAACAGTGGCAGGCTCTGTTATTATTTCGGCATTTGTTTCCCTTACCCTCACCCCCATGATGTGTTCGCGGATGCTGAAAAAATCGACCTCCGAAAACAGGATTTACCTTTGGAGCGAAAAGCTTTTCGATCGTATGACTCAAGGATATAACCGTTCACTTCGAACCTTCATAGTTCACAAATGGATTGCTTTTTTAGTAATGGGAGTCTCACTGGTGATTATATTCTGGATAGGTTCAAAGATACCCTCCGAGTTGGCACCGATGGAGGATAAGAGTCGGGTACGGATCAGCATTACAGCACCTGAAGGAACTGCCTTTGAGGCTATGGATCAATATGTTAAGGAGATAGCGGAATTTTTGGATACCATACCCGAGAAATCTACTCTTATGAGCGTAACCTCAAGTACCAGCAGTGGTACCAATGGCGGTTTTGCACGGATCGGGCTTGTACCTCCTGCTGACCGGGGCCGTAGTCAGCAGGAAATTACTGACTATATCAACAACTTTCTGCGAAATATGAATTTTGCCCGCGCGTATGCCACGCAGGAACAGACCATCTCGACAACACGCCGGGGTGGCGGACTGCCGGTTCAGTTCGTAATCCTGGCACCCGATTTTGCACAGCTAAAAGAGGTTCTGCCCAAATTCCTTAATAAAGCACAGGAAAATAAGAAATTCCAGGTTGTCGATGTCGACCTGAAATTCAATAAACCCGAAGTCAGGGTTGAAATCGATCGCGACCGGGCCAAGGCGATGGGCGTTTCGGTGAGAGATGTTGCAGAGAACTTATCCTTATATTTCAGCCAGCAACGATATGGGTATTTTATTCTCAGGGATAAACAATACCAGGTGATTGGTGAAGCTACACGGACCAACCGCGACGATCCTCATGATTTATCTTCAATTTATATCCGTAATTCGAAAAGCGAACTTATTCAGCTCGATAATGTATTGCGACTCTCAAACCATAGTAATCCTCCACAGATTTTCAGGTTTAATCGCTATGTGTCTGCAACAGTATCAGCGCAGCCTGCTGGCGGGGTAACACTCGGTGATGGTATTGATGAGATGAGTAAAATCGGGGAGGAGGTATTGGGTGAGAATTTTGCAACCACCCTGGCCGGAACTTCACGCGATTTTGCTGAAAGTACCAGCAGTTTGCTTTATGCTTTAATTTTTACCCTCGTGCTGATTTACCTGGTACTCGCCGCGCAGTTTGAAAGTTACCGCGACCCGTTGATTGTTATGTTAACTGTTCCTTTAGCCATGGCCGGAGCAGTATTGTCACTTTATTTCTTTGATCAGACATTAAATATTTTCAGCGAAATCGGGATTATTGTACTTATCGGAATTGTTACCAAAAACGGTATTTTGATTGTGGAATTTGCCAATCAGAAAAAAGAACTTGGATTATCACCCGATGAGGCAGTGCTTGAAGGCGCAACTTTACGTTTGCGTCCAATCCTGATGACAAGCCTTGCAACCGGACTGGGAGCACTTCCTATTGCACTGGCACTCGGAGCGGCCGCGAAAAGCAGGGTTCCAATGGGAATAACCATTATTGGTGGTTTGATGTTTTCGCTTGTGCTCACGCTTTATGTGATTCCGGCTCTTTATAGCCTGATCTCCGGAAAGAGAAGAGCAGATACGGATGAAGAGTTACTGATGAACATCGGGGAATAATACTAAGTGATCATGCGAACAAAAAGTGCTGTTTTTCAATCAACAATGATTAAACTATGAGACTTATTTTTACCGGATTTATTTTATTGCTTCTTCAGCCTTCACATGCCTGGAGTCAGGCAAAACTGATGACTTTGGACGAAGCGATCGCAACCGGCCTCAATAACAATTTCGCTATCCTGATCTCCAGGAATAACAATAAGATCACTAAAAATAACAATACGATCGGCAATGCAGGATTCCTTCCTCAGCTAGGAGTAGGTGGAACAGTTCGCGAAAATGCGCTATCGTCCGAAACCAGGTCAGTTAACGGCGAATTTTCAAAAACAGACAATGCAAATACCTCTTCGCTTGCGCTCGCAGCTTCATTTGACTGGACACTTTTTGATGGCTTCGGAATGTTTATTCAGAAAGATAAGCTTGGTTTATTACAAAAACAAGGTGAAATAGCTGAAAGGCTCGCTGTTGAAAATGTGGTTTCGGATATCGTAGTTACTTATTACTCAATTATTCAGAATAAAAACAGGTTGCGGGTTTTGCAGGATGCAATCGACTTCTCGAACAGGCGAAGGGAGCTGATCCAGAGAAAATATCAAATCGGTTCGACATCTGAACTGGGATATCTGCAATCTGTAGTTGACCTGAATGCAGATAGTGCGGCATTTCTCAGGCAACAGGTGGCTTTGAAAAATGCCAAAGCTGATCTTAATTTTTTGCTTGTTGCCGATGTAACTGCGGAATACGAAGTGAGTGACACGATCACCTTTCTTCCGCTTCCCGATTATCATGCACTGGTCTCCTTGCTGGGTATTTCCAATGCCCGTATTGAAATGGCCAATCAGAATGCAATTATTTCGGAACTAAATTACAGACTTTCACATGCTCCCAAATACCCGCAGGTCGATTTCTTTTCTGATTACAATTTTAACAGATCGAAATACGATTTCGGGACAACAAGTTCTTTTAAAAGTTTTGGACCTGTCACAGGACTAAGCCTTTCCTATTCATTGTTTGATGGTTTCAATAAACGCCGGAATTCGGCTAATGCTTTGATCCAACGGGAATCGAGTAGTTTTGAACTTCAACAGATTACAAAAGATATCGAATCACAGGTATTCCAGCTTTATAACGAGTATGAGAATAATCTTAAACTGATAAAGTTTGAGGCTGATAATCTTATAATATCAAAGCGCAATACCTTTATTGCTTTCGAAAAATTCCGGCTCGGGGAATTGAGCGATATTGATTTAAGACAAATACAGATCATGCAGTTGCAGGCCGAAAATAGTTTACTGCTGGCACAATTCCAGGCCAAGCAGATTGAAACCGAATTACTACGTATTAGTGGCAAGATATTGCCGGCTAATTAGTTACTCATATTTTAAAAAATTGATCGTTGAAGATATCTGATTTATTCCGCAGGAAAACTGTTCCGCACATCATCCGTGAAGCTGAGCTGTTATCAGAAAGCGGCAACACGATGAGGCGTAATCTCAGTGTTACAGATCTTACTGCATTGGGTGTAGCTGCTATTGTCGGTGCAGGGATATTCAGTACAATCGGTAACGCTGCCGCCAGCGGAGGTCCTGCAGTTTCGCTTTTGTTTGTCTTTACTGCATTTGCCTGCGGA
>JBBRGI010000055.1:0-14965 GCA_038240855.1 Bacteroidales bacterium
ACCGGCAGTTTTGCCGACAGGTGTTCAAATATGGCATTGGCAATTCCAAGATTTCCTTCCGAATTCTCAAAATCTATCGGATTGATCTTATGTGGCATGGCCGATGAACCTATTTCTCCCTTTTTTATTTGTTGTTTGAAATAATTCATGGAGATGTACGTCCAGAAGTCTCGGTCGAAATCGATAAGAATCGTATTGATCCGCTTCATGTTATCGAAAATCGCCCCATAATTATCATAATGGGCAATCTGGGTAGTGGCCTGTGAACGTTCCAATTGGAGCGCTTCATGAACAAAATTATTGGCAAAACCGACCCAGTCTATTTCCGGAAATGCAACATGATGGGCATTAAAATTCCCGGTTGCTCCCCCGAATTTGGCGTAAACCGGAATCCCTTTTAATAGTTCAACCTGTACATTAAGTCTTTCGATGAATACTTTGATCTCTTTGCCGAGCCGGGTTGGAGAAGCCGGTTGTCCATGCGTACGGGCCAGCATCGGGACATCTTCCCAGGCGAAAGCCATAGCTTCAAGTTTGGCAATTAATTCATCAATCAGGGGGATATAAACATTTTGAATCGCGTCGCGCAAAGAACAGGGAACAGCGGTGTTGTTGATGTCCTGTGAAGTTAGTCCGAAATGGATAAACTCCTTAAATTTTCCGAGACCCAAATTTTCGAATTTATCCTTTATGAAATATTCAACTGCCTTTACATCGTGGTTCGTCACTTTTTCGATCTCTTTAATCTGCCGGGCGTCATCCAGATCAAAGGAATCGTAAATATTGCGCAAGTTCAGTTTCAACTCAGGATCAAAGCCGTTCAATTGCGGCAAAGGAATGGCAGTTAGCGCTATAAAATACTCAATTTCAACATATACGCGATACTTGATCAACGCGAATTCGGAGAAATATTCGCCAAGTTCTTCTACTTTGTCGCGATATCTTCCATCGATGGGGGAGATGGCAGTCAGGATCTGTAATTCCATTGTATTTAACTTATTCTGTTTGCTGCAAAGGTAATAAATTCTGTGAAAAGTGTTTGTCTGTATCAGTCAGGTTAATGCTCATAAGTTATTGCTGAAAACTTTAGTATGTTTGTTTTTGATAAACTCAATGATGGATAAAATAAAAATTTCAGCGGTTTCATACCTCAATACCAGACCATTCGTGTTCGGACTTATGCATTCAAAGGTGATCAGTCTTATCGATCTGTCACTCGATATGCCAGCCTTATGTGCCTTAAAGCTCACAACCGGGGTGATTGATATTGGTCTGATTCCCGTGGCTGCTATAGCGGCTGTTAAGAATGCGTGTGTGATTTCTGATTATTGTATTGCCTCTTCCGGGAAAGTACGGACGGTAGTTTTATTCAGTAATGTCCCTCTTTCTGAAATTGCAACGATTGTGTTGGATTATCAATCAAGGACATCGGTTCAGCTAGTGCGTATTCTGGCACACTATCACTGGAAAATAGCCCCTGTTTGGGAAAGCGGGGAGCCCGGATTTATCGATAGAGATATAGAACCGAACACCGCTATCGTAGTGATCGGTGACCGCGTTTTCGAAAATGAGAGAAGATTTGAATATTGTTATGATCTGGGCGAAGTATGGAAGGAATTTACAGGATATGATTTTGTTTTTGCCTGTTGGGTTGCAAACAAACCACTTGATATTGAGTTTATTTCGGAGTTTAACAAGGCACTCGCTGATGGCTTGTTGCAGATGGATAAAGTGATTGCAGAATGTGAAAAAGATTATCCTGATTATCAATTAAATGAATACTTTTATAAAAATATTCATTTTACTTTCGATGAATCAAAGCGAAAGGGTCTGGCGTTGTTTTTAAAATTAAATGATCAAATAAATAATTAAACGGTAAAGTTATGCGTTATCTCCTTGTGGCAGTATTACTCATGTTTAATGTAGATTTGCTTTTTGCACAAGCTGTCAACACCGAAACTCAAAAAACGTTCGTATATGTTTTTCCGGTAAAAGAAAATATTGGGCCCGGAATATGGAGGCAAATGAAAAAAGCCTTTGCAGAAGCCGATTCATTGAAAGCTGAAGTTATTGTACTTCATATGAATACATATGGCGGTACTGTTCTCGATGCCGATTCTATGCGTACAAAAGTTCTTAACTCGCACATTCCGGTTTATGTACTAATTGATAATAATGCTGCTTCAGCCGGAGCACTAATTTCGATTGCATGCGACAGTATTTATATGCGTGAAGGGGCTAATATGGGTGCTGCAACAGTCGTGAACCAGACCGGTCAGGTATTACCGGATAAATATCAGAGTTATATGCGATCTATTATGCGGTCAACCGCTGAAGCCCAGGGCAAAGACACGGTTTATGCAGACGGTGACACGTTGATAAAATGGAGGAGGGACCCCAGGATCGCTGAGGCGATGGTTGATCCTTCAATTTATATTGAAGGAATTATTGATACGGGGAAGGTTCTGACAATGACACCCACTGAGGCGATTAAATACGGATTTTGCGAAGGCGTAAGAAAGGATGTTCGCGAAGTGATCGAAAAAGCAGGTATCAGGAATTATGAAATTCGTGAATATAAAGCAACTGGACTGGATAAAATTATTGGTTTTCTTGTAAACCCCGTTGTATCGGGGTTACTGATTATGGCGATGATTGGCGGCATCTATTTTGAATTGCAAACTCCCGGCATCGGCTTTCCTATTGGTCTTGCCATAACCGCAGCCATTCTTTATTTTGCTCCGCTATACCTCGAAGGTCTTGCAGCGAACTGGGAAATCATCATGTTCGTAACAGGGTTGATTCTCCTTGCAGTTGAGATCCTGATCCTGCCCGGATTTGGTGTCTTTGGTGTTTCGGGGATTATTCTGATGGTCACAGGATTAATTTTAAGTTTACTGGATAATGTGATTTTTGATTTTGATGGTGTGGACCCTGACAAGATGTCGGCAGCAATTGGAACTGTACTTATTTCAATACTACTCTCTTTTTTTCTGTCTATTTGGGCAAGTTCAAAATTATTTTCCTCCCGAAAAGGTATATTCAGCGGGTTGGCGTTGCATACTACAATTTCCAACGTGCCTAACTATGTAGGTGTTGATCAGGATGATATTACACTGGTAGGAAAAAATGGTACTGCGCAAACGGTACTTAGGTTGTCGGGGAAAGTCGAAGTTGAAGGTGCCGTTTATGATGCAATTTCGGTTGGCGCCTTTATCGAAAAAGGGGATCGAATACGGGTTACAGGACACGAAGCGGGTCAGTTGTATGTTGTGCGAGACCTAAAATAAATCTTCACTAAACCGGTGGTTCTTTCAACAGAATGGTATTCTGACGGTTGAATAAAATCAACGAAAATGTAGTGATCAATATCCCTGCAACAGAAACAAAATCAGGGTATTCCGTGGGTATTAACAGCCAGCTCAGTATTGCTCCGAATACAGGGATAATGAATTTCCAGATATTGAGTTCCGAAACTTTTACCCCTTTGCGCTGTAACAGTAAAAACCAGATGGAATAGGCTGCAGCAGAAAGAAAGCTTAACCAGGCGAGCGCCAGATAGTAGGTGGTTGGTTTAGGACTAAAAGTGAGTCCTTCGAAAGGGATAGAAATGATGATAAGCATTATGCCGCCAATAATCAGGGAGGATGAGCTTAAAATTAACGGTGGAATATGGTTTGCATCGCGGGATATCACAACATTGGTGAACCCGGCATTAATATTTGTCAGAAAAAGCAACAGAATCCCGAAAAGGATCAGGTTTCCGGCAACTCCTCCGGTGGTTTTACTCAGACTGACCATTGCAATTCCGGCAACACCCATAAAAATTATCCCAAGTTTAGGTAACGTCAGCTTGTCATCTGGCATCATGAAATGAGCTGTGAAGGCGATAAATAACGGGCCTGAGCCAATAATTATGGCTCCCAGAGCACCGGGAACCATATTTAATCCGCTGTAAAACAGCGTATATTGAACAAATGTTTGTAAAAAGGAAATAAGTAAGATTAACCTGATGTTATTTGAGATGTATCGGTAAGCTTCGGAAAATGATCCAATAAGTGGAAGAACCATTAATCCGGCCAGTGTGAAACGAATTCCTGCAAACTGTAAAGGGGTGGTATATTGTAAGCCGATTTTTATAACTGCAAAAGCAGATGCCCAAAGAAGGCAGGCGATTATAGCCAAAAATACAGTCCCTTTAAATTTATTCCTCACAAGTATCGGTAATTATTCAGACTCCGGTAACCGCCTGATTTTTTTAATGGTGTCTTTTCTCGAAATCAGCATAGGGATAGCAACTCCGGTTGCAAGTGCCAGTAAAATAAAGATGGTCATTAAACCATTGTGTGTAGTTTCAGCTATGGTTTGATTGTAAGTTGCACTAGTGACAGAGGTATCGGATAACTTCATCATTCCAAGCATAATCCGGTAGGCAAACGCACCCGGAATCATGGGGATAACAGATGGGATTGAAAATACAAGAGGTGGTGCATGTTTATTATGAGCAGCCGAAACACTTAAAATTCCGACCAATGCTGCTGCGGCGAAGGTTGCAATGACAATTGAAAGGTTACTTTGCATCAATAAAAGTTTTGTTAAGCCGCCAACAGCACCTAATACCCAAATAATCAATAGGGTGCGTTGCGGAACGTTGAAAAGTATTGCAAAACCGAGCGCGGCAAATCCAAACCATATCCCCTTTTCCAAAATCATTATAATCTCTAATAACATATGTTGTTGCTTTTAAGTAGTAATAAATCAGTAGTTTTTTGATCCCTTAAATACCATAGATATTCATGGCGAGCATTAAGCCCAGGGCGATGGCAAAAGCAATCGTAAAACCATTTACACCTCTCACAATTCCGTTGAGCGTGTTCCCGTCAATGATATCGGTGAGAGAATTAATCAGTGGCACTCCTGGAATCAGAAACAGCACCGAAGTGGCCAATGCATGTTCAGGGTTATTGCCAATACCCAGTTTGACTGAGAGTCCGGCAATAATTGCCGCTGCAAATGAGGCAAATACAATCGCGAAGTAGGGATTGAACCTTTTCTTCATGGCCTCCTGCCGTATAAATAACCCGAAAAATGTCGCGACGAAGGTCACTACCAATTCTAATCCTTCGCCGCCGAACAACCGGCAGAAGGAGGCACCTGCCAGTGCAACAAGCGAAAGAACAACCAGGCGAGGGTAATGAGGAAGAGCGGTTAGCCTGAGTATATCTTCATTGATCTGCTTCAGGGTCATTTTATCTTCAACTATTCGCCAACTCATCCTGCTGATACCCGAAACCAGCGTGAAGTTTACCCCATGCGGCGGAGTACGCCTCACACTACTGGTATAATCTGATCCATTTTCTTCGGTTACAGTGAGCATTAATGACCGGCTTGTGATCAATAATTCAACATCATAACCCAATGCGCCGGCAATCCGGTTAACGGTTGTTCGTACCCTCCCTGTACTGGCACCGTTACTCATGAGAAGCGTCCCGACATCGAGTAACATCTCCTCTACCGCTTTAATTTTTTTAATATTCTGCCCCTCCATTTGATGTTTTAAAATAATTAATTGACTAATTTACAATATTTCACAAAGTTATAACCAATTAAATTGATGAATATTAAATAATTGCAATTTATTTGCAAATTAATGGACCATACTGCATTTAATTTTGTTCAGCAGCTTTGAATCCACTCTTATCCCCAAATGACTATTTCCTTTCTTAAAGGGAAGTTACATCATTTAGCCTTTTTCGCAATGAATTTGTCATACTTAATTTTTACTCAAATTCCGGAATTTTAATCTATTTTCGCAACAACTATCGATCACTTTAATTTTCCTTTTATGAAAAATATTTTACCCAATTTTTTGGTGTGCCTGTTCTGTTTGTCTTCTGGTATTGGTTTGTCTCAAAGCAGGTTTCCGAAAGATATTTACCAGTTTATCGAAAATCCTGAAGTAATAGAACTTAATCAGGAGCCTGGACATGTCCCGCTTGTTGCATTTGATAATGTTCGGCAGGCATTAAACAACAAAAAGGTTGAATCTAAAAACTACCTTTCGTTGAACGGAACCTGGAAATTCCATTATGCTGAGAATCCCGCCGGAGCACCGCATGAATTTTTTAAGCCCGGATTTGATGATGAAAAATGGGGAAGTATAAAAGTGCCAGGTAACTGGGAGATGCAGGGGTATGGCGATCCAATGTTCAGAAATGTGGCACAACCATTTAAGAGTAATCCGCCACAAATTCCGCATGATTATAATCCGGTAGGCTCTTACCGGACAGATTTTACAGTGCCGCCTGACTGGAAAGGAAAGCAGGTGTTTTTAACTATGGATGGATCATCGTCGGCAACTTTTGTCTGGGTGAACGGAAACGAAATCGGATATAACCAGGGGGCAAATGAGCCGGCTGAATACAACCTGACCTCATTTTTGAAATCAGGAAATAATTCACTTGCGATACAGGTTTATAAATATTCCGACGGTACCTATCTTGAAGATCAGGATTTCTGGAGACTTGCCGGAATTTTCCGTGATGTTTACCTTAAGGCTACCCCGTCAGTTCATATTTGTGATTATTTCATCACAACCGACCTTGATGAAAATTACCAGGATGCAAATTTGGTGATTAAAACCAATCTGAAGAATTATCTTCCCGAATTGAAGGGTGGCTTACGGATTCGTGCCACTTTATATGGAAAGGATCAAAGGATGGTCGGGAAACCTATGATTTCGGATGTAGTTAATCTTGGGGGGTCAGAGGAACGCGGGATCATACTGAGTGCTGCAGTGAGCAATCCGGCTAAATGGTCGGCTGAATACCCTAACCTTTATCACCTGACCCTTGAACTGATTCATGCAGGCGATAAAACCAGTGAAGTCATAGCCGCTTCGTTCGGATTTAAAGAGACGGAGGTAAAACACCAGGCTTTATTACTGAATGGTGTGGCCATAAAATTAAATGGAGTCAACAGTCATATGCAACATCCGACACTGGGTCATGCCATGGATGTTGAAACAATCAGGAAAGATTTCGTTCTGATGAAATTATTTAACATCAACTGTGTACGAACTTCACACTATCCACCTGTCCAGGAATATCTCGATCTGGCCGATGAGTTGGGAATTTATATCGTTGATGAAACAGGTGATGAATCGCATGCTACCGAATATATTTCAGAAAAGGAAGAATGGAAAAAGGCCTATGTTGAGCGGGTTCAAAAAATGGTGTTGCGTGACAGGAATCATCCATCGGTTATTTTCTGGAGTGCAGGAAACGAAAGCGGATTCGGAAATAACATCTGTGAAGTGATAAAAGAGGGTAAGCGTCTTGATCCTACACGGTTGTGGATGTACGGCGGGAATACTGACGATGTCGACTGGCGAAATGAAGTATCCTGTGAAGAAATCTTTGGGCCCCGTTACCCGACCCCTTATGAACTCGAAACACGTATTGCACAGGTTTCCGAACATCAGGATCCGCGCCCCTCATTTATGGACGAATATGTGGCAGCTACTGGAAATGGTGCCGGAGGACTTGATGAATTCTGGGAGTTGATTTACAAATATCCACGCCTGACCGGTGGTGCAATCTGGGACTGGATTAGTCCGGGAATCGTTGAAAAAGTAAGGTTAATTAAAGATGAATCTCCTTCCAATATCAATACTTCAATCAAAGGTCGTGCTGTAATAACTGATGGGAAGTTTGGTAAGGCTATTGCAATGAATGGGCATGATCAATGGATTGAGACCTACCAGGATCCGGCACTGGATATTACCGGGAATAAACTGACTCTCTCTTTTTGGGTCTTTCCTAATCAATGGAATGGAAACGGAACTTTTCTGGTGAAAGGTGATTATCAATTCGGAATTGTTCAGGATGACGAAAAAAATCTTGGTTTTTATGTTACTTCCGGAAAAAAAGTTAAGATAAATGGCTTAATTCCTGAAGGATGGACAGGTAATTGGCACCATGTTGCGGGCATTTATGATGGCCGGAAAATGGCTCTTTATATCGACGGTAAGCTGGTGGCTGAGGCTCCGTTTACAGAAAAAATTACCAACAAACCATTTCCTGTAACAATTGGGTATAGTACCGAAAATGAGGGACAGGAGTATACTCAAAATATGTCAAATGCATGGTTCGACCGGGTTGCTGTATTTAATGAGCCAATTGCTATCGAACGTTTGCTTTCGGATGATTCACCGCTATTGCGCAATAGTTCACTTCTCTGGCTAGATTTTGAGCACGAAGAAATCAAAGGTGATTATTTCAGTATGGGTATCGGAGGCAGAACATATGGAATGGTCTGGCCTGACCGGACTCCGCAACCTGAACTCTGGCAGTTGAAAAAATCAGCACAGCCAGTCCACGCTGCCTGGATCAGTGTGGAGAAAGGAATTGTAGAAATCACCAACCGATATGCATTTACCAATCTTAATGAGTTAAAAGCTACCTGGCAACTTGAAGCAGACAATCAGACTATCCAGGATGGAGAACTGAATATTTCCCTTAAAGCAGGTGAAAAAGCGGAATTTTTTATTCCTTTTAGTAAACCGAAAATCCAGCAGGGACGCAGATATCGCGTATTACTCAGTTTTAAAACGAAAGAGAACAAATTTTGGTCGGAAAGTGGCTATGAAGTAGCGTGGGAACACTTGGACCTTCCCTTTTTTCAACCGCAAGTTCCTAAAGCCCCGGTTGCAGGTTTTTCCCCTCTTAAAGTGATTGATAATAAGGATAAACTTACCATTGAGGGAGCTGGTTTTTCATATGGATTTGATAAGGAAACCGGAAACCTTTCAAGTATTATTTGTGGAGGAACTAATCTGATTCAGCAAGGGCCTGTTCTCAACGTATGGCGTGCTCCACTGGTGAATGAAACCGATCCCTGGGCCAATGGGGGTTCCCAGCTTAAGGACCGTCAGCCGGGAATGGGTAATGGACCGGTCAATAATTGGTTTGTCCTTGGCTTAAATCACCTTCGTTTTAAACTTGATTTAATTCAATGCTCAAAGAATGCCCAGGGAGAAGTTGTTATTCAGGTAAATAACCATGCCGAAGGATCGTCCTACCGAACTGCTTTCTCCAATGCATTTACCTATAAAATACTTGCAAACGGCGAAATGGAAATCAATCACACCGTAATCCCTCATGGAACAATGCCTGCCTGGCTTCCGAAAATTGGATTGGAATGGATTCTTGACCAATCCTTCGAAAATATTAAGTGGAGCGGGCGGGGCCCTTTTGAAAATTATCCCGACCGGAAAAGCGGTGCTAAATCGGGAATTTATCAAAGAAAGCTGAGTGATTTCAATGAACCATATCTTAAACCACAGGACTACGGATGCAGAACGGATAATCATTGGGTAACATTTGAAAATGTACAAGGTGCAGGCATAACTTTTTCGGGTGATCAGTTATTCAATTTCAGCGCTCATAATTATGACACTGACCATCTTACACGTGCTCAATATCCATATCAGCTTCATCCGTCTGATAAAATTATATTTAATTTTGATTATGCCACAAGCGGGGTTGGTTGCACTGCAATTTCAGTTTTGAATGAATATCGTGTCATTCCCCGGGTTTATTCTTTTGTTTCAAGGATAAAACCTTTTAACCGCAGTAATCAGGCAGGAATTACACGATAAATTTTTTAATGGTTGAATACCTGATAATTTATCGGCGAAACTTTTCGCCGATAAATTTCAAACCGTCATATAATCCTGTACGCCAGTAAGACCAGGAGTGAGAACCATTTCTAACCCGGTATTCATGAGGAATATCAAGATCACGCATTTCGATGTGCAACATGGAATTGCCTTTGTAGAGGAAGTCGTCATCTCCGCAATCGATATAAAACCTGATTCCTTTTAACTTCGCAGCCGGAACTGTATGAATCAGGTGGAGAGGACTGTGTGCCTTCCAGGCCTCTGAAATCCGTGCTTCAGCTTTAAGGTTATTTCCGAAAATATTTTTGAAATATAAATTGTACTGATTATCAGGCTGCTTTATTATTTCTTCGTCAGAGAATGTGCCGCTGCTCATGGCAACGCACGTTGAAAACAAGTCCGGGTTACGCATTGAAAGCCCTAATGCACCGTAACCACCCATCGAGAGCCCGGCAATCGCCCTGAACTCTTTTTTTGCCCTGATCCGGTATTCCTTTTCGACAAATGGGATAAGCTCCGTAATAAACATATCTTCCCACCGGTCTTTCCCATCGGCACTGTTTCCGTACCAGCTAACCTTCCCGTCGGGAATGATGATGATACATGCCGGAAAGTCACCTTCCGCAATTCCTTTATCCGCGATCTGATTTGCCTCCCCGAACTGGATCCATCCTGTTTCATCGGGTAAAGATTAAATTCCTGTGTGAAACGCTGAAAATATTGAAACCTGTTGAAGAACTTGAACTTACCAGTACTAAAAAACGCTGATGTTTGATCAACACCAGCGCTTTATTCAGCCAAAAGGTTATTTTAAATCATTGGATATTTTTTGATAATTTCATTCGATTTGGTCAGAATATCAACATATTGCGCTCTTTTGTATGCATAAGGGTCGTTTAGGTTTTTCATGGAGAGTTTCCCTTTAAATGCACTTATCGTCTGGTAACCGCGTGTATCCATCCATTCTTCAAGCATTTCGATCATACTGGTGATATGAATCGTTTTATTTTTGTACACCGCACTAACAACCTGAACTGAATCGGCTCCTGCGAGTAACATTTTAATGACATCATTTCCATCTGATATTCCGCGGCCGGTACAGATATCGGCTTTTATATTTCCATAAAGTAATCCTGTAAACCTAAGACTCAACTGGTAATCTTTCGGATGAGTGAGATCGAATGGATAGAAGAATTCTTCAGTTTCAATATTGATCTCCGGCTGAAAGAAACGATTAAATAACACTACACTATTTACACCTGCCTGATCGAGCTGCGCAATCACATTAAGAGGATTGGCGTAAAAAGGACTTAGTTTTACACTGACCGGGATTTTTATAAGGCTTTTAATTTTTTTGAGGATATTTAATTGTTTCTGTTCTATCTCGGCGCCGGATATTTTCGAATCAACAGGAACATCGTAGAAGTTAAGCTCTAAACCGGCAATCCCGGTCTTTTCGAGTGCAAGAGCATACTCCTCCCATGACCCTTCATACATGGCATTTAAACTTGCAAAAACAGGAATGTTTACCAGCGAAATAAGCTTTTCGAGTTTAAAAAGATGTTCTTTTGCCCCGCCATGCCTGACTTCAGGGAAAATGCGTATCATTTCGGCGTGGCGTTCGTCATATTCTTCGAGCTGGTCCTCCAATTGTATCTGTTCGAGGTGAATTTGTTCTTCGAATAACGATCTGTAAACAATGGCCGCGATACCGGCACGCTCGATCCGCTGAATGGCTATTGGATCTTCCACCAAGCTTGAAGCTCCCAGAATAATGGGATTTTTCAGTTCAACACCCATATAAGTTGTTCTTAAATCTGCCATAATAATTACGTTTTGAAAGTGTTTTTAATAAGGATTTTGTATTATAACAAATAATAATCCTTTTCGTTCAAAATATTTTTAAAAAAACAGAACCCCGGAAAATTTTCCCGGGGTTTACTGCTTTAATACTTAATACTTAATACTGATCAGAAATTACACTCAATTTCAGAATGTAATTTGTTGATTGATTACTACATAAGACTATATGCAACAGTCAAACCAACCATTACAATCGAAACCATACTCATTAATTTAATCAGGATATTTAATGATGGACCTGAAGTGTCTTTAAAAGGATCGCCAACCGTATCGCCGGTTACAGCGGCTTTATGACATTCGGAACCTTTTCCGCCTAAATGGCCTTCTTCAATATATTTTTTTGCATTGTCCCAGGCTCCACCTGCATTGGCCATGAATATAGCCAGGATAAATCCTGTTGATACACCACCTAACAACAGACCAACTACACCCGAAACACCAAACACAAGACCTGTGGCGATAGGAATAAAAATAGCCAGTAATGATGGAAGTAACATCTCTTTCTGAGCTCCTTTGGTCGAAATTTCAACACAACGTGCGTAATCAGGTTCTGCTTTTCCTTCGAGAATACCTTTAATTTCGCGGAACTGGCGACGAACTTCTTCGACCATGCTTTGAGCCGCACGACCTACTGCATTCATGGTTAGACCGCAAAATAGAAAAGCAGCCATTGATCCGATAAATGCCCCAACCAGAACCCGCGGGTTCATGATATCCAGGTGTAAATAAAGCATCATTTCCGGGATGCTTGCTTTATGGATATCCAAATTTATGAAGTGATTATTAGTGGCAAATTCGGTAAATTCTGCCGCCTTCTCCGGAATACGGGCAACGGCAATTTTAATTTCCTCGATGTATGAAGCCATAAGTGCCAGGGCAGTTAAGGCAGCTGATCCGATAGCAAATCCCTTTCCGGTTGCTGCTGTTGTATTTCCAAGGGTATCCAAAGCATCTGTACGAACGCGAACTTCATGTCCTAAACCGCTCATTTCCGCATTTCCACCGGCATTGTCGGCAATAGGGCCATAAGCATCAGTTGCCAACGTAATCCCAAGGGTTGATAACATTCCCACGGCTGCAATTGCTATGCCGTAAAGTCCGAAACTGATATTGGTGAAATCAAAACCGGAAGCAAAAAGGAATGCGAGAGTAATGGTAGTACCTACAATCAATACAGGAATGGCTGTTGATATCATCCCGGTTCCAATACCTGAAATTATTACTGTAGCAGGACCTGTTTTTGTTGATTCTGCGATCATTCGTGTTGGCTTGAAGCCTGAAGAAGTATAGTATTCGGTAATCTTACCAATACCAATACCACCGACAAGACCTGCCATCATGGCACCCCAAACGCCTAAAAAGTTTGGTATCTCAAGGTATCTCAGGATAAAGTACGAAAAGATGGCGATCCCGAGTGAACTAACATTAACTCCGCGACCAAGAGCAGCCAGTAATTGTTTTTGCGAAGCACCTTCTTTGGCTTTTACCATGAAGATTCCGAAAATAGAAAGAACAATTCCGACTGCAGCAATAATCATCGGAGCAATAACTCCATTGAACTGAGTCTGAACCCCCAAACCTGCAAACGCTGTAGCTCCAAGTGCAGCTGTTGAAAGGATGGCACCACAATACGATTCGTAAAGATCGGCTCCCATTCCGGCAACGTCACCTACATTGTCGCCAACGTTGTCGGCAATGGTTGCAGGGTTACGCGGATCATCCTCAGGTATTCCGGCTTCCACTTTACCCACCAGGTCGGCGCCAACATCGGCCGCTTTAGTAAAAATTCCTCCGCCAACACGGGCAAAAAGTGCCTGAGTTGAAGCACCCATGCCGAAAGTAAGGGTTGTGGTTGTAATAATGATTAATTTCATGGACGGATCGGCAGCAATTACACCATCGGTAACCGAATCAAGTGAACCAATGATAAATTGCAGCGCATAAAACCAGATCGAAATATCAAGCAATCCTAATCCAACAACCACTAAACCCATAACGGCTCCCGAACGGAAGGCAATTCTGAGTCCGTCATTAAGTGAACGCTGGGCTGCATTGGCCGTACGGGCTGAAGCATAAGTTGCTGTCTTCATTCCAAAGAATCCGGCTAAGCCGGAGAAAAAACCGCCTGTAATAAATGCAAATGGAACCCACGGATTCTGAATTTCCAACACATAAGCCATAATGGCAAACAAAATGGTGATAATAACAAAAACAACACCTACAATTTTGTATTGTTGTCTGAGATAAGCCATTGCGCCATCGCGTACGTGTTGGGCAATTTTTTTCATCGTGTCAGTACCTTCGCTTTCCTTCATCATTTGCTTGAAAAAGTACCAGGCAAAGAAAAGCGCAATAACTGAAGCGGCTGGAACCAGCCAAAAAATCGGATCAATCATGATTGTTTTTAATTTTTGAGTTTGTTTATATTACGGTTCAATACAAAAAGAGTATTACGAAAATCAAATTCTTCCCAATTTAGCGGCAAAAATAGAAAAATCGTAATAGAGGTGTCTGCAATTAAAGGTGTTGTAAAACAGTTTTCTAAGCCATAAAGCTTTAAATGCTTAAAAACTAATAGCATGTATAGTTAGAAAGATTCATGTTCGAAAATTGATTTAACCTTTAGTTAATATTGTCGCTGTTTTATGATTACCAGTATTGAATTTATTAATCAAACAGGTGTCTAAATATCGGACGGATAGTTTATGATCGGAAATATTTTCACTGTCAAAAGACTGAAAAGTGAGATTAAACCAAAAATATCTTGCACGATAATGTTGGAAATTTATTGAAGTAATCCGGAAATGTAAGTGTTTAATCACTTATATTTGTTGGTATATGTAATATAAGTAAAACGATGCGAACACGACTGATGGTAATTTTTATGGGTTTATTGATCGGGCTTGCCGGATGCAGTGTCCAAAGCAAACTAAACAGGAGTTACAAGGGGAAAACCCAGGAAGAACTCCTGCTTGGGATGGGAAGACCGACACGTGTGGAGAACCTGACGGGGGGCCGGAAAGTCAATATTTATGAGAAAAGCAAATTCCTGAAGGCAGCTCAAATTAATACCGGACAGTTTCAATACGATCGGTTTGAAAGTCCCAAGGCGATCAAAACCGAATCATACCGGTTTTACCTCGATACAAATGGTGTGGTTGAAGAGGTGACATATGAGGTGAAGTATGAGCGTTAATCAATAATATTTAAAAATAGGTAAACACCCGATTTCTGATTTGAATTTTTTTATATCTTTGCAACCGTTAAAACAATACGCCCAGATGGTGAAATTGGTAGACACGCCAGCTTGAGGGGCTGGTTCCGGTTACGGTGTGCAAGTTCGAGTCTTGTTCTGGGCACCAAATAAGAGATCAAATCAGATTAAAAGCACTTAAATTCAACGATTTAAGTGCTTTTTTC
>JBBRGI010000056.1:0-14957 GCA_038240855.1 Bacteroidales bacterium
GTTTAACGCACTCATTCCAACAATCTCCTCAGCAATTGTTGTATTGATATTTTCGACGGCTTTAAGTACACCTTTTCCGAGATAACGTTTCTTATCTCCATCGCGAAGTTCAAGTGCTTCGTTTTCACCGGTTGATGCACCAGATGGTACGGCAGCACGCCCCATGATCCCACTTTCAAGCGTTACTTCGACCTCTACGGTCGGGTTTCCGCGGGAATCCAGAATTTCCCGTCCAAGTACTTTGTAAATTAACATCGTTTTTTGTATTAGTGTTATTAATATTAATGGTAATGTAAGCTTTACAACTATAAATAGAATTTGTTCTCAGGTATATAGTACAAAGTTAAACATTCCTTATTTCAAACATTGCAACATTTGGAGGATCAACTGTTAAAATGAAGTTAAATTTAATTGTGAAAATTAAATGGTAACTTTTCCAAGTTTCTTCTGAATTTTTTTGATTGCAGATTCAATGGGTTTCTCCGGTTCTATGACATTATACTCCCCCCAAAACTCGCGATCAGAAAATCCTGATATTTCATCACTCATCACCACAGTTGGTTTGATGCGTTCGGATAATTTCAGCGGTTTATCACTGGTTCTTTGCCAATTGGTTACGGCCATTTCGATGGTTGATTCATACACTGTGTTGAATACCCGTTTGTTCCAGTCGACCTTAAAGGTTATCTGACCTCTTGAATAGCTGTAATACCACTTCCCGTTTTGTTCGCGATAATCGATATGGTAGGCAGCGTATGTGGGGTAAACTTTGGCTCCGACAGGTTTCTTTTTGATAAACATATCGCTTGCCATCGTTTTGTTTTCAACATTTAAGTTAAACGTTGCGCTTGTGATCGCGAGGCTTTCAGTATCGATGTACAATTTTCCATAATAGAGCGGCTCAGTAATATGCGGCCGTTGTTTAAAACCTAATACATAAATCAGCCGGTCACCGATTTTGGTAATATTCTCAAGTTCAAATTCGTAATTGCCGATCATATCCTCAGTGAAGATCATTTCAGGATTCTTCATGATATCAAGGTAAAGATTGGTGTAGGGGCCCCCTTGAAGTTTGAAGGTTATCGTATCGATTTTTGTGTAATCGGTACTTTTCCTGGCTTTATAAAGTTGAGCAGCATCAGCACGGGCCGACATATAAGGTTGTTTATGAATCTCAACGACAGCCTCCGACAGCGATACATAGGTTTTCCTTTTTTTGATTGTCTCGCGATAGAATGCCGACATCAACGTCTGATCACTGAAATAGTTATCTGCACGCTTATTCATCACCGCACGAATCAACAACTCCGGATCCTTTGGGAAAACACTGATTTCGTGTAACGCAACAACCAGCAATTCAAGTTCGATCCTGGTTTTTTCAGGCTTAAAATCTGAAAGATCCACATTTTTGTTTTTGTAACCAAGAAACGAAACCAATACCTTTCCTTCAGTCATGTTCTTTGGAATTTTTAACGAGAATTCACCTTCTGAATTTGTGATTGTGGCAATATTAGAACCATTCAGTGATAAAGAAGCAAAAGCCAGTGGTGCTCTTGAATCCTGATCGGTCACAGAACCTTTATACTGGACGTAAGTTAATGTATCGGGCTGGTTGGATTTTGGGACAGCAGGCGACGCAAGGGTGGCCCGGCAAAATCCGATGTAAATCAAAATTACCCCTGATATGAGTAAGGATTTTTTGACGAATCGCAGAGTTTGTGTTTTCATGGCTATATTATTTTAATATTGGACTTTATACTCATTAGACAGCCGTGGGTAATTACACCCTTATGCAGGATAATTTTTTCTGCAATTATTTATTAAAATCATCCCAAACGAAGCGTTCAACACAGAAAAGAACCTGTATTTCCGAAGATTTTAATTATTTTGGCGGTGATTTAAATTTAATAAATCTAAATGAAACATTCAGTTCTGCTAATAGTTGGATTCATAATTTGTTCTGCTGCATTTTCACAATCCACATTGTTGAAACCGGATCTCCTGCGTAATGCGGCATACTCGTGTTATGTGATTGATGCAGAAGATGGAAGTGTTATAGCTGCAACCCCGCAGGTAAGCCTGGTTCCTGCCTCTGTTATGAAGGTGGTAACCACCGCTGCCGCACTTGAGATATTGGGTACAGATTATAAATTTAATACGCAGTTGGGGATTACTGGCGAAGTGAATGGCGAGAGCGGTTTACTCACCGGAAACCTTGTTCTCAGGGGTGGCTGCGATCCGGCATTTTACTCTGAATATTTTAAGGCGTATTATAATGGTACTTTCGAAGCATGGGCCAAGGCACTTTTAAATGCGGGAATAAAACGTATACAGGGTGATTTTATCATTGATTTGTCACAGATGCAGGGATTATCAGTTCCGGGAGGTTGGGTTTGGGGCGATATCGGAAACTACTATGGAACAGGTGTTTCGGCACTTACCTATTCAGACAACAGTTACAAAATTCATTTTTCATCTTCCGCCAGGTCTGGAAAACCGGTTAAAATCAGTCATCTTACTCCATCAATTGACAGCCTTTCCCTGACAAACAAGGTCGTTTCTTCCAATATAAACAGTGACCGCGCCTATATTTATGGCGCTCCCGGATCTTTTACTCACCTCGTTGAAGGCACTATTCCGAAAGGGCGTTCAGATTTTGTTGTGAAGGGCGCTATGCCTGAACCTGCAAGGATTGCCGCAAATGAATTTATTAAGGTGTTGAAAATTAATAAAATAGAAATCACTGGAAAAATCAGGCTGTTAAATTCAATACCTGCTGAGACGTTTTCATTGGTGGTCAGTAAACCTTCGCCTCCGCTGCGTGAAATCATCGTTCCCCTGAACCAGGAGAGTATTAACTTGTATGCAGAGCATTTGATTCGTGAAATTGGCCGTGCAAGGAGAGGATCCGCAGTACTCGATTCGGGTGTTATTGCAATAACATCATTCTGGAAAGAAAAAAAGATATATTCTGAAGGATTTTTTCCCACAGACGGAAGCGGGCTATCCCGTTCGAATGGTATCTGCACACGCACCCTGGCCGAAATATTTCGGTATATGTATTTAAGTCCGTTACGCGATGACTTTTTCAATTCATTACCTGTAGCCGGCCGAAGCGGCACTCTCCAAAATTCATTTAAGGGATCAAAATTTGAAAATAATCTTTGCGCCAAAACCGGCTCCATGAACAGAGTCCGGAGCATGGCCGGAATATTTACCAATAAAAATGGTAAAAAAGTCATTTTTGCAGTTATTGTGAATAATTTTGAAGGTTCTCAATCTTCGGCAGGAAAGTTAATCGAAGGATTTTTGAATGAAGTTTACAACCTGAATCCGGAACCAGGTTCGTCCGGACTTTAAAGGGTTATAAAACATTGATCCGACCTTTTAAAGATATGCTTTTTCATTAATTTGATTAAATCCCACTCATCAGGAACGAATTTACGATAACAAGTGCTTTTCAAACTTTGGTCTGATAAAATTCAAAATTCTTAAGTATCAGCAAAAGGGCAAATAAAATATCGAATTGCATTAAATAATTGTAAAATGCTTACAATTTTGTTTTGATCTAAAACTTTTTTTTGTAGTTTTGACCCGAAGTTTGAAGTTCGCCGGATTTACCTGGGTAAACTGGTTAAACAAAAGTAAAATTTCGGTTGTTAATTGTTAGATTTGCATTTTAGTCGATATGAAAAATATTATTTCACATAACCTACTGCTCGTAGTCATTCTAATTCTCGTCTTTGCCGGGTGAGGAGGGTTATGTGTGTACATTAAAATATACAAGAGCCTTTCTCAAAATTGAGAAAGGCTCTTTTTTAATTCAAAACTTAATATAACAAAACAAATCATAGATGGAAAATGAACTGAGAAGCAATACAACAACAATGGGACGCAGGATGGCAGGAGCGAGAAGCTTATGGCGTGCCAACGGTATGAAAGAAGAGCAATTTGGAAAGCCTTTAATTGCAGTGGTTAATTCATTTACCCAGTTTGTTCCCGGTCATGCTCACCTGCATGAGATAGGGCAGATGGTGAAAAAGCTGATTGAAGAACAGGGATGTTTTGCAGCCGAATTCAATACCATAGCTATAGATGACGGAATTGCGATGGGGCACGATGGCATGCTTTATTCGCTGCCCTCACGGGATCTGATTGCCGATAGTGTGGAGTACATGATTAATTCCCACAAGGCGGATGCGATGATCTGTATTTCGAATTGTGATAAAATCACCCCCGGGATGCTGATGGCCGCTATGCGTCTCAATATTCCCTGCGTTTTTGTCTCAGGAGGTCCCATGGAGGCAGGCGTAGTGGCAGGGAAGAAATACGACCTCGTTGATGCAATGGTAATGGCTGCAGATCCTTCGGTTGACGATACCTTACTGTCTGAAGTCGAGCAGGAAGCCTGTCCCACATGCGGGTCATGCTCCGGAATGTTTACCGCGAATTCAATGAATTGTCTTACAGAAGCTTTGGGTCTCTCACTTCCAGGTAACGGTACTGTTGTTGCTACTCATCTAAATCGTAAAAAATTATTTGAAAATGCAGCTAAACGTCTCGTTGAAATTACCTGGGACTTTTACAAAAAAGGAAATGATAAGGTGTTGCCCCGAAGTATTGCCACCCGCGAAGCTTTTATGAACGCGATGACGCTTGATATCGCGATGGGCGGTTCTACAAATACAGTACTGCACCTGCTTGCAATAGCCCACGAAGCCCAGGTCGATTTTACGATGAATGATATCGACGCACTTTCGCGAAAGGTACCGTGTATCTGTAAAGTATCCCCTAATTCACATTATCATATCCAGGATGTAAACCGCGCCGGTGGTATAATGGCCATTCTGGGCGAACTTGAAAAGGGAGGATTGCTCAATACCACGGTTTCCCGTGTTTCTGAAGGAACGCTGGGCCAGGCTATCAGCAAGTGGGACATCATGCGTGAATCTTCTGATACTGAATCCACGAAAATATATAAATCGGCTCCGGGAAACCTCGGACGTAATCTAACATTGGGTTCACAGGATACCTATTATTCCGGATTAGATACTGACCGGCAGAAAGGTTGCATCCGTGACATTGAAAATGCCTATACCAAAGAAGGTGGTTTGGCTATCCTTTACGGAAATATTGCATTGGATGGATGCATTGTAAAAACAGCAGGTGTCGATCCATCGGTTTTCCGGTTTAACGGTGTTGCCCGTGTCTTCGAATCACAGGATGATGCCTGCGAAGGTATTTTACAACGCAAAGTTGTGGCTGGTGAGGTCGTTATAATTCGGTACGAAGGTCCCAAAGGTGGGCCAGGTATGCAGGAGATGCTTTACCCGACATCTTATCTGAAGGCATCAAAACTTGATAAAGTCTGTGCCCTGCTTACTGACGGTCGTTTTTCAGGAGGTACTTCCGGTCTTTCTATCGGCCATGTATCACCCGAGGCTGCTGCAGGAGGTGCAATTGCTCTTGTGAAAGACGGTGATCGGATTGAAATCGATATTGCCCGGCGCAGCATTGAACTGATGGTCTCAGACCTGGAAATGGAAACCCGGAAAAATGCGCGGGAGGCATTCGGTAAACTGGCTTATCAACCTGAAAACAGGACCCGGGTCATCAGCAAAGCGCTTAAAGCGTATGCCAGCCTTGTCGCATCGGCAGATAAAGGGGCAGTAAGAATTATTGAATAATTAAAAATCAATTAGTTATGACATCTGTAACAAACGATATGATCCTCGATCAGGAACAAATCGAGATAAAAGGATCCGAAGCGGTAATCCGGTCTCTGATTGCCGAAGGCGTTGATACGATCTTCGGATATCCCGGAGGTGCTATTATGCCAGTCTATGACGCCTTGTATGATTACCGGCATGTGCTGAGGCATGTTCTTACCCGTCATGAACAGGGAGCCGTTCATGCTGCCCAGGGATATGCCCGGGTTTCGGGAAAAGTGGGCGTTTGTATGGCAACCTCAGGTCCGGGTGCTACTAACCTTATCACAGGAATTGCCGATGCCCTGATTGACTCGACCCCTCTGGTATGTATAACAGGTCAGGTTGTTTCAGGTTTATTGGGAACCGATGCGTTCCAGGAATCAGACGTTATTGGTATTACGATGCCGGTGACCAAATGGAATTACCAGATTACCTCTGCAGATGAAATTCCCGAAGCGATTGCACGCGCATTTTATATTGCATTGAGTGGCCGTCCGGGACCCGTGGTACTCGATATTACCAAAGATGCCCAGTTTGCCAAATTAAAATACTCGTATTCAAAGTGCAGCAGGATCCGTTCCTATGTCCCCGAATATCCCTCCGATAAATCGTTGATAAAAAAGGCTGCAGATCTGATCAATAGGGCAAAGAAACCTTTCCTGCTGTATGGTCAGGGTGTCATGCTTTCGGGTGGTGAAAAGGAACTCATAAATTTTATCGAAAAATCGGGAATTCCTTCAGCAGGAACTTTACTCGGATTGTCTGCCATACCTACCGACCATCCCCTGAACATGGGTATGCTGGGTATGCATGGCAATTATGGCCCGAATATTAAGACCAACGAATGTGACGTCTTAATTGCAGTTGGAATGCGCTTTGATGACCGCGTTACAGGTAGTATCAATACCTACGCCAAACAAGCCAAAGTTATTCACATAGAGATCGATCCGGCAGAGGTTGATAAGAACGTCAAAACTGATGTGGCACTTATCGGTGATGCAAAACATACGCTGAGGTTACTCTCGGCGCTAGTTAAAGAAAACCAGCATCCCGAATGGCTGGCAGAGTTTCACGCGGCTCAGGATATCGAAAACAAAAAGGTTATCAATAGTGATCTTTCCCCTCAAAAACCAGGGCTTACGATGGCAGAAGTCATTCGCATGGTATCGAATCTTACCGAAAATAAGGCGATTGTCATTACCGATGTTGGTCAGAACCAGATGGCTGCAGCACGGTATTCGAAATTTGTCGATTCACGCAGTTGGGTTACCTCCGGTGGATTGGGTACCATGGGATTCGGATTGCCTGCCGCTATGGGTGCGAAATTCGGAGCTCCCGATCGCGAAGTTGTGGTCTTTACTGGCGATGGCGGTATGCAGATGACTATCCAGGAGTTGGGGACGATTGCCCAGGAAAATCTGGCCGTGAAAATCGTGATTCTCAATAACCATTTTCTGGGTATGGTCAGGCAGTGGCAGGAGCTTTTCTTCGAAAAACGTTACTCCTTTACAGAGATTCTAAGTCCTGATTTTGTAAAGGTAGCCGATGCTTATGGTATAAGTGGCAATGTAGTTCATTCGCGCAGTGAACTTGGTGACGCGATGAAGACGATGATCGACCATCAAGGTCCTTATCTGCTTGAAGTTATGATTGAAAAGGAAGACAATATCTTCCCTATGGTTCCAGCAGGAAAATCCGTTTCGCAAATCATTCTTAGTGCAGACGAGCTGAAATAAATTTTCAAATAAGAGAAAATTAAAATCAATAAGATGAAGCAAGAATACATCATTACAGCCTACAGCGAAAACCATATCGGTTTGCTGAACCGGATCACCATTATTTTCACACGACGCAAAGTGAATATTGAGAGCCTCACCGTCTCAGAATCTGCATTGCGGGGAATCAGTAAATTTACAATTGTTGTAAACGATGAAAAAGAGAAGGTGGAGAATATTGTCAAACAGATCGACAAGCAGATTGAAGTGTTAAAGGCATTTTATTATACCAATGATGAGATGATTTTCCAGGAAATAGCTTTGTATAAGGTTCCCACTACTGCTTTGATGGAAAGTGACCAGATCGAAAAACTGATCAGGCAGCACAATGCCCGTATCCTTGAAATTACCCATGAGTATACGGTAATTGAAAAAACGGGTCATAAAGAGGAGACTCAGGAGCTATTTGAAGGACTTAACTCTTTCGGAGTTTTGCAGTTCATAAGGTCGGGGAGGATCGCGATTACACGATCTCCAATCGAAAAACTGTCAGTTTTCCTGAATGAACGCGATGCGCTGCTGGAGAAACTGGAAGCGAAGAAAAAAGTCTGATCATAAACCTAAAAATAAATTATTATGAATAATCGCGTATATATTTTTGATACAACGCTGAGGGATGGTGAGCAGGTTCCCGGTTGTCAGTTGAATACAATCGAGAAGGTCGAAGTTGCTAAAGTTCTTGAACAGTTGGGCGTCGATGTCATCGAGGCAGGTTTTCCCATCTCCAGCCCGGGAGACTTCAAGTCGGTTGTCGAAATTTCCAAGGCTGTTACCTGGCCGACCATTTGCGCACTTACCCGTGCAGTTGAAAAGGATATTGATGTGGCGGCCGAATCGCTGAAATATGCCAAACACGGCCGAATTCATACCGGAATCGGGACCTCACCCTATCATATTCAGTATAAACTGAATTCCAACCCCGAGGAAATTCTCGCACGGGCGGTGGCAGCGGTAAAATATGCCAAAAAATATGTGGAGGATGTCGAATTTTATGCCGAGGACGCCGGGCGCTCTGATAATGTGTACCTGGCTCGCGTCGTAGAGGCAGTTATCAAAGCCGGTGCTACCGTTGTAAATATCCCTGATACTACAGGTTATTGTCTGCCGGATGAATTCGGAGCGAAGATTAAATTCCTGATGGAAAATGTTCCAAACATCGACAAGGCGATCATCTCCACCCATTGTCACAACGACCTGGGAATGGCTACTGCCAATTCAATTGCGGGTGTAATCAACGGCGCACGCCAGGTTGAGGTAACTATCAATGGTATTGGCGAACGTGCCGGAAATACTGCCCTCGAAGAGGTGGTAATGATTCTGCGTTCACACAAGGAACTTAATCTGTTTACAAACATCAATTCAAAAAATATCTATAAAACCAGCCGGCTGGTCTCGAGCCTGATGAATATGCCGGTGCAGCCCAACAAGGCAATTGTAGGCCGTAATGCCTTTTCTCATTCGAGCGGTATCCATCAGGATGGCGTGCTGAAAAATCGTGAGAATTACGAAATAATTGATCCTCTTGAGGTTGGAATCAGTGAATCATCGATTGTACTGACTGCCCGAAGCGGACGTGCGGCACTTAAACACCGGCTTGAATTACTGGGAATCACACTTGAGAAAGAAAAACTCGACGAAGTTTATGAAGAGTTCCTGCTTCTTGCTGATAAAAAGAAAGATATCAAGGAAGATGATCTTCTAATGCTGGTTGGTGAACGGGTGATTAGCGAACGGCGTATTAAACTCGACTTTTTGCAGGTAGTCACCGGGAAGAACCTCGTTCCTATGGCCACAATCAGGTTGGATATTGCGGGCGAAAAATTTTCAGCAACAGAGTCCGGAAATGGTCCCGTCGATGCAGCGCTTAAAGCCGTGAAACAAATCATTCACCGTAAGGTAACCCTCCAGGAATTTTTGATCCAGGCGATCAATAAAGGGAGTGATGACATCGGTAAAGTTCATATGCAGGTTGAATACGATCAGAATATCTACAATGGTTTTGGTGCAAATACCGATATCATAACCGCTTCAGTCGAGGCATTTATTGATGCTATTAACAAGATTGGTAACGCAGAAAAAGCAGCCGCAAAATGAACAATTCCTATTTTGGAATTGTAATAATTCAGTAAATAAATAAGTTATGATTTTGGAATCAAAAACGCTTTTTGATAAAATCTGGGATAGCCATGTGGTTAAACAGGTAAAAGACGGTCCCGATGTATTGTATATCGACAGGCACTTCATCCATGAAGTAACGAGTCCTGTCGCTTTTTTAGGTTTGGAAAAGAGAGGAATGAAAGTTTTCCGGCCTCAGAATACGATTGCCACTCCCGACCATAATGTACCGACAATTAATCAGCATCTTCCTATCAAAGAGGAACTTTCGCGTGCACAGGTAGAGATGCTAAAACAGAATTGTGCCAAAAATGGTATCGAGTTGTATGGTCTTGACCATCAATATCATGGAATTGTTCATATTATCGGTCCTGAACTGGGAATTACCCAGCCGGGAATGACCATTGTTTGCGGCGACAGTCACACCTCAACGCATGGTGCTTTCGGCAGTATTGCTTTCGGGATCGGAACAAGCGAGGTCGAAATGGTATTCGCAAGTCAGTGTATCCTTCAGCCAAAACCCAAAAAGATGCGCATCAGTGTTGAAGGGAAATTGCTGGAAGCGGTTACAGCAAAGGATATCGCGCTCTATGTGATTTCCAAAATTTCGACCTCTGGTGGAACAGGTCATTTTATCGAATTTGCAGGTTCTTCAATCCGTGATCTAACGATGGAAGGAAGGATGACACTGTGCAATATGAGTATCGAATGTGGAGCACGCGGCGGAATGATTGCCCCGGATGAAGTGACTTATGCTTACATAAAAGGGCGTGAATTTGCACCTAAAGGTCACAATTGGGAAAAGCAACTTGCCATCTGGAAACAACTTAAGTCAGATGATGACGCTGTATTTGATACTGAATACCAGTTTGATGCATCCGATATCGAACCAATGATAACTTATGGCACAAATCCCGGAATGGGAATGAGTGTCAACGGCACTATACCCACAGGTGAGAATCTCGTGGGGTCGGATCGTATTACCTTTAGTAAGTCTTTGGAATACATGGGTTTCAATCCCGGGGAAAAAATAAAGGGTAAAAAAGTTGATTATGTTTTTATTGGCAGTTGTACCAATGGGCGTATTGAAGATTTCAGGCTCTTTGCTAACTTTATAAAGGGGAAGAAGAAAAATGATTCCGTAATCGCGTGGATTGTTCCTGGTTCAAAGAAAGTGGAACAGCAAATCAGGGAAGAGGGTCTGGTCGAAATTTTCGAGGCTGCCGGTTTTGCGCTTCGTCAGCCTGGCTGTTCAGCCTGCCTGGCTATGAACGAAGACAAAATCCCTGAGGGTAAGTATGCCGTATCTACCTCAAACCGTAACTTCGAAGGCCGTCAGGGACCCGGTGCACGCACCATGCTTGCCAGCCCGTTAATGGCTGCCGCGGCTGCTATTACCGGAGTTGTTACCGATCCAAGAGATATATAATCAATTATGAATTACAAATTATGATTGAGGAATGTGGAAGATTGAATCGCAGATCTGTCAAACCCAATTGTGGGCTGTCATTGGTAATTCATAATTCCTAATTCGTAATTAATAAAAAATATAATAAATGGCTATAGAAAAATTTCGTAAACTGGTCAGTACAGTTGTTCCGCTTCCCATTGAGAATGTTGATACGGACCAGATTATTCCCGCCCGGTTCCTCAAAGCAGTGGAGCGAAAAGGATTTGGAGATAATCTTTTCAGGGATTGGCGTTACAAAAAAGATGGCACCCCGAATCCTGATTTCGTGTTGAATAACCCCCGTTATTCGGGAAAAATTTTGGTGGCAGGAAAGAATTTTGGCAGTGGCTCGAGCCGCGAACATGCAGCCTGGGCAGTATATGATGCCGGGTTTCGCGTTGTTGTTTCAAGTTTCTTTGCCGATATTTTTAAAAGCAATGTATTGAATAACGGGCTGCTCCCTGTGCAGGTTCCGGATGCATTCCTTGATGAAATATTCCAGACTGTCGAAGCCGATCCTTCAGCCGAATTTGAGGTTGATCTCGAAAGTCAGATAATCCGTAACCTGAAAGCAGGGATAAGTGTTAATTTTGATATCAATCGTTATAAGAGGGAATGCCTGCTGAATGGCTATGATGATATCGATTTTCTGTTAAGTCTGAAAGAGGAGATCATTGCGTTTGAACTGGCTTAATTTCATAAAGGTTCATTCGTGAACACAAATAAAGAGCATATGGTTTATATCATGGATACTACCCTGAGGGATGGTGAACAAACTTCAGGAGTCTCCTTTTCCGAGCTGGAAAAGTTGAACATTGCCAAAATACTACTGGAGGAACTTCGGATCGATTTTATTGAAGTCGCCTCTGCGCGTGTTTCAAACGGAGAGCTTCGGGGAGCCAAAAAGGTGCTCGATTGGGCCAGTCAGGCAGGTTATCTCGAACGGGTCGAGATTCTTGGTTTTGTTGATGGAAAAACCTCCCTCGAATGGATCGCGGGTGCGGGAGGAAAAGTGATGAATCTGCTGGTCAAGGGGTCGCTGAGACATGTCACACAACAACTGAAAAAAACTCCTGAAGAGCATCTTAATGGTATCAAAAATTCATTGCAACTGGCTGATAAGATGGGGATCAGGGTGAATGTTTACCTTGAAGATTGGTCGAACGGGATGAGGCATTCGCCTGAATATGTTGATTTCATGCTCGAAGGTCTCAGAACCGAAAAGATTGGTCGCGTGATGTTACCCGATACCCTGGGAATATTAAATCCCACCGAAACTTTTAATTTCTGTTCCTCGATGATCAGTAAGTTTCCGGAGCTGCGTTTCGACTTCCATGCCCATAACGATTACGACCTCGCGATTGCTAACGTGGATGCGTCTATTCGTGCCGGAATAAAAACAATTCATACTACCGTGAATGGTCTTGGAGAACGTGCCGGCAATGCACCTCTCTCGAGTGTAATTGCTTTGCTGAACGATCAGCTTAAGCTCCCAAACTCGGTTAATGAGCGCAAGTTAAGCCTGGCAAGCCGCATCGTCGAAAATTTTTCAGGGATACGTGTGCCTGGAAATAAGCCGATTATTGGGGAGAATGTCTTTACCCAATGCAGTGGCATTCATGCTGATGGCGATAATAAGGATCAGCTCTATTTCAACGATTTACTTCCGGAACGATTTGGGAGAATCCGGAAATACGCGCTGGGAAAGACTTCCGGAAAAGCGAATATTGCCAAAAATCTTGAGGATATCGGAATTCGTCTTGATCCCGACGATCTTAAACGGGTTACTGATAAGATAATTGAACTGGCTGATAAAAAAGAATCAGTTACGTCGGACGATCTCCCGTATATCCTGTCGGATGTACTTAAGAGTGAATCGGTAAACGAGAAGATTAGATTGCGCAATTACGCCATATCGCATGCCCTGGGTCTCAAACCAATGGCTACTGTGTCTATCGAAGTGGATGGGCAGGTTTTTGAGGAAGGCTCCTCGGGCGACGGGCAGTACGATGCTTTTATGAACGCTTTGCGTGGGATCTATCATAAACAGAACAAACAGTTTCCGGCACTTATCGATTACGTGGTCACAATTCCTCCGGGAGGAAAGACCGATGCGCTCGTCGAAACTTTGATCACCTGGGAAATGGGTCGCGAATTTAAAACCCGCGGACTCGATCCTGATCAGACCGCGGCTGCCATCAAAGCCACAATGAAGATGCTTAATATCATCGAAAACGATAACCAGATGTTCTAGTAACTGGCAACTGGCAATTGGCAACTGGCTGCTCGTAGTGAAAATCTGAAATGCTGATAAAAAGGAAAGATGTCGTACAAAAATCTGGAAATATGGCTGTTGGCGAGAGAGGTTGCGATTGAAATACATAAAATGAGTCTCCAACAACTTCCTAAATTTGAACAATTTGAAACGGGACAGCAAATTCGCCGCTCTTCCAAAAGCACACGTTCCACAATTGTTGAAGGTTATGGAAGAAGAACATATCACGCTGAATATTTTAAGTTTCTGACTTATGCCATTGCTTCCAACGATGAAACAATAGATCATCTGGAATCACTTTTTGAAACAGGTTCACTTCAGGATGCAGAAACTTACCTGCAAATTCATTCAAAATGTGAATTGCTTGGCAAAAAACTCAATAACTTTATAAAACACTTTGAACGATAACTCATTCTTCGCACGATTTGCAAGCTGCCAGTTACAAGCCGCCAGTAGCCTTTCTTGGTTGCACCCGATTGAATGATCAATAAACAGTTACAAATTCTAAATCCCATCAAATAATGAAGCTTAACATTGCAGTATTGCCCGGTGACGGAATCGGGCCTGAAATTGTAGAACAGGCGCTACGCGTCACCCAGGTAATTTGTCAGAAATTTGGTCACGAACTGGTAACACACACCGCACTCGTTGGTGCTGCCGCGATTGATCAGGTCGGTAACCCGTACCCTGACGAAACGCACAACCTGTGTATGAATTCCGACGCCGTACTGTTTGGCGCCATCGGTCATCCCCGCTTCGACAACGACCCCTCTGCCAAAGTACGACCTGAACAAGGCTTGCTGGCGATGCGTAAAAAACTGGGTTTATATGCCAATATCCGGCCGATTATCATCTTTGAATCGCTGATTGATAAAGCGCCTTTAAAAAGAGATCGTGTTGAAGGAGTTGATTTTGTGGCCATCCGCGAATTAACCGGTGGGATTTATTTCGGACAGCCACAGGGTCGCTCAGAAGATGGCAATACGGCATACGACTCATCGGTATACACACGAATGGAGGTTGAACGAATCCTTGAACTCGCGTTCCAGTTTGCGATGAAACGGCGTAAAAAACTCACCGTCGTCGATAAGGCAAATGTTTTGGCCACGTCGAGGTTATGGCGTCAGATTGCCAAAGAAATGGAGCCAAATTTCCCGGAAGTCGAAGTTGATTATATGTTTGTTGACAATGCCGCCATGCAGATTATTCAATGGCCAAAGCGTTTTGACGTAATGGTCACCGAAAACATGTTCGGTGATATTCTGACTGATGAAGCCAGCGTGATCTCAGGATCAATGGGACTTTTACCTTCAGCTTCAATCGGGATTCACACTTCGGTGTTTGAGCCTATCCATGGATCATATCCGCAAGCGGCCGGTAAGAATATTGCCAATCCCTGTGCTACGATTCTCTCTGCTGCGATGATGTTCGAGTATGCGTTTTCCCTGATGCAGGAAGGTGCTTTGATCCGCAAGGCTGTTGAGGCGTCAATAGTTGCAGGAGCAGTTACTGAAGATCTTACTGACGATAAATCCAAGGCGCTAAGTACCACTGCCGTGGGTGACTGGATTGTTAATTACCTGGGTAATTAAAACCGATCAAAAATAGAATCAGGTCTTCCAGTCAAAGGT
>JBBRGI010000057.1:0-14914 GCA_038240855.1 Bacteroidales bacterium
AATTAAATTCAGTTCATTCCCGCAACTGACAGACTATTTTATTGAAAAATGTAAACCTGAAAAGTAACTTTGCCAATCAGGTCATTTATTCAAATATCGCCGCTTCGTACATCACTTCAATCGGGTGGACAGCCGTTTTTCCTGTACCGTCCTTGATGTGATGCCTGCAACTGGTTCCGGGAGCCGCAATCATTACAGATTCTGTTGTTTTGCGAACCTCTGGAAATAATACCATTTCGCCGATTTGCATCGAAAGTTCATAATGTTCTTTCTCGTAGCCGAACGATCCGGCCATTCCGCAGCAACCGGTTTTCATCTCCTGTATAGTGTAATTTTCCGGTAATGTCAGCATCTGTCTTGTCGATAGGGAAGAGGCGACCGCTTTTTGCTGACAGTGGGTATGGAGCTTTATTTCTTGTTTTGTACGAGTAAATTGCGAAGCGGTAATGTTTGCTTTTTCCATCTCACGAACAAAAAATTCGTCAAACAACAGCGCGTTCTTACCCAGTTCTATGGCAGCACTCTGCAATTGCTGACCGACTAATTCCGGATATTCGTCCCTGAAAGTGAGAATCGTTGAAGGTTCAATTCCCAATAAAGGAGTTTCCGAAGAAATCAGATCTTTTAACAGTAGCACATTATCGGTTGCTATTTTCTTTGCTTCCCGAACCAGCCCTTTCGACAGGAAGGTTCTGCTGCTTTCACGATGTTTTGGTATTACCACTTCATATCCCAGACGGTTTAAAAGCAGAATTGCCTTGATCCCGATTTCTGATTCCTGATAATTGGTAAATTCATCAGCAAACAGGTACACTTTACCTTTCACACCGGGTTGACTGGATTGTTTTTTTGCCCAACTCCTCAGGCTTTGTTTTGAATAACCCGGGATTTTTCGTTTCGGATGGAAACCGATAAAGTTGTTGAACCAGGATTGACCCAGGAAAAAATTGGTGACAGGTCGCATTGAAATGGCCAGTTTTCCCAGGCGGGGTAAAAATGCGATCATCCTGGCCCTGAAAGGAACTCCTTTAACATCGTAATATTGTTGCAGGAATTCAGCCTTTATTTTGGCCATGTCGACATTCGAGGGACATTCTCCCTTGCATCCCTTGCACGAAATACAGAGATCGAGTACTTTATAGATCTCGTCCTGGATCAATGGATTTTCTTTATCGGAATGATGCATGAACTCCCGAAGGACATTGGCACGCGCCCGGGTTGTTTTATCCTCATCACGCGTGGCCATATAGGTAGGGCACATTGTTCCACCGACGATTTCCGATTTGCGGCAATCACCTGACCCGTTACATTGTTCAACCGCACGCAGATAGCCATGGGTGGAGGAGAAATCCACAGTTGTGGAAATTTCGGGATACCGGTTTGCCACTTCAAAGCGAAGGTTTTGGGTGATTGGCGGAACATCGGTAATTTTTCCGGGATTAAGTACATTCCAGGGATCCCAGGTGCGTTTAATCTCCTTAAACAGGTTGTAGATTTCATCCCCATACATAAAGGGAATAAACGATCCGCGCAAACGGCCATCGCCATGTTCTCCCGATAATGATCCTCTGAATTTTCGGACCAACTCCGCTACATCCCGGGCAAGTAAGGCATAAATTTTCTGATCCTCAGGATCTTTAAGATTCAGCAAAGGCCGTAAGTGCAATTCTCCGGTAGCAATGTGGGCGTAGTAGACACAATTCAGACCATATTTTTCAATGATTGTTTTAAATTCTGCAACATAAGCGGGCAGTTTGGCCGGAGCCACGGCCGTATCTTCGATGACGGTCGTGCTCCGTTTATCACCTGGGATATTGGACAGAAGACCCAGGCCGGCAGTTCGGAGTTCCCAAACTTTTTTAATCTGGTCGTCTCCGAACACAAGTGGAAAATGGTAGCCCAGGCCACAATCGATAAGCTCCTTCACCATTCCTGCATGCATTGACTTGATCTCTTCGATTGAATCGGCTGCAAACTCAATCATTAGAATAGCCTTAGGGTCGCCATGTATAAAAAAACGGTTTTCGCGCTGCGAAAGGCTCTCTTTTGTGCAATTCATAATAATATCATCCATCAGCTCAATGGTCGAAGGGTGGTGTTTTAGCACAATTACATTGGCATAAAGCGCTTCTTCGAGGGATAAGAAATGCGCAGGAACAACACACTTAACTTTAGGTGCTAACGGTATAAGATTTAATTTGATGGAAATAGTAAATGCAAGCGTTCCTTCAGAGCCGGCAAGCAGTTTTGAAAAATTAAAGGCCTTGCCATTGCCAGTAAACGGATCAGTTTCCATCAGATAATCAATGGCATATCCCATATTCCGGCGTGTAACCGTCGCTTCAGGATATACTTCGGTGATTTTATTCCGTGTATTTTTGTTCGTGAGTACCGCCTTCATCTGACGGTAAATCTTTGTTTCAAGCAAATCAGGATATGAATTGCATTTGGCTTCAAATTCAGTTTTGGTTAGCGGACCAAATACCACTTCTGATCCATCGGCAAGCAATGTCTCCACTTCGAGCACATGTTCGCGTACGCTGCCATATATGAGTGAACGGAGTCCGCAGGAGTTATTGCCGAGCATTCCCCCCAACCGGCACCTGTTGGCAGTTGAGGTTTCGGGTCCGAACTGCAATCCGTATGGTTTGAGGTAAATGTTTAATTCTGAAAGGTTTACTCCAGGTTCAACCACTATCCACCGCTCTTCCTTATTGAATTCGAGGATGCGATCCATGTATTTTGAAATATCGACCACAATTCCTGCCCCTACAACCTGACCCGCGAGTGATGTCCCGGCTCCGCGGGGTATGACCGAAGTGTGATTTTCACGCGCAAATTCAAGAACCTTCTTTACATCTTCTTTATGTCGTGGCAGAACTACCGCCTGGGGTAATTCACGATAGGAGGACGCATCGGTGGAATAGATTATCCGGTGAACCTTGTCGTTATGTAATTCACCATCAATTGACTGCGATAATTCATTGAAAGGAAGGTCGTTCTTCATAAAAATATTCTAATTGCCGGCAAAAATACAAAATCCTTCATCGTTTACAATGAAGGATTTCAGGTGACTTATTAAAGTAAAGATTTTGGTATCTACTGAAGCAACTTCCCGTTTTCAATAATAACTTCGTAGAAATAACCTGCTCCAAAATCTTTTTTTAAGGTAACGGCGCCTTCGAAAGTGACCACATCGCCTATTTTTGTGACATCGTTCGTAGTTACAGTAACGTCAAATGAACCATTATTATTGGTTCCGTCCTGAAGATGTACCCAATTAACACCCATGATCTGCGCACTGAATTTCACCACTTCGCCCTTGATTTTCACGGTTTTTCCGGTGTATGAATCTTTATTGGCGTAAAGATTTGCAATTGTAATACCACCTTCAGCAGGTTCAATCTTAATACCCTCTTTGGCAACGGCAGGTGCATTTCCCTTTGAAGTGTTTTCCGGTTTGGCACTGGCCGCAACAATGGGCTGATCACTGAATTTATCCACGAAAATGATGGAAGGAAATGTCCTTTTTAATTCTTTGCTTACAAAATCAGTCATTTCGATACTTGGCTCGTAATAATAGGTTTTCCCTTTTTCTGCTTCTTGCCTTGAAATAGCTATCCAATTTTCCTTTCCGTCTTCAGAAACACGGACATAGGTGTAACTACTGGATTGTATTACCTCTTCAGCGGTCACTTTATGAACATTTGGGGCCAGGTTTTCTTTGGTTTTGCTTTTCATCTGGCACGATACTGACAGCACAAGAAAAGAAGCCAGCAGGATTAAGAGATTAAATTTCATTTTCATACAAATTATCTTTAACATGATTGTTTTGATCTTTCAATTTATTCGACAAATGTATTTATATTTCTGCATATATGGAACTTTATTCAGCATCACATTAACCCGCTTTGGAATTGTATTTTACCATGATATTTTATATTTTAGTCCAAAATTTAATCATCAACTAATCGGTGTGGATCATGGAGAGAAGAAACTTTATTAAAGCATCGGCAATTGTTGCTGCTGCTTCAGCAACCGGCACTGTATCAGCTTCACAGGCATCGCCTGCATTAGCAAAGGAAATTTATGAGTGGAGAGTGTATCATTTTAAAAGCGGAGCCGGTAAATCAAAAGTTGACAGCTTTTACAAGGATGCCCTTATTCCTTACCTGACAAAAAATGGTGTTAAGGTCGGTGCTTTTGGAGAGTATGGTCAAACGGAGCCTCCTGTAATATATTATTTGCTTGTATATCCTTCATTGTCAGAATATCAGTCGGTTAAAAAGGGTCTTTGGAGCGATAATGGGTTTATGCAGTCAGCCAAAAGTTATTTTGATACGACGGCTGAGTTGGGGTCTTTCACGCGCTATGAAACTTACCTGCTCGAGGCCTTTGATGCGATACCTAAGTTACGGATGCCGTCGAAAGATCGGAGTTTGTTCGAATTACGCACCTACGAAAGCAATAATGAAGGGGCAGGTCAGCGCAAAATAAAGATGTTTAACAGCGAGGAGCTTGGTATATTTGATAGTGTAGGTTTACGGAGTGTCTTTTTTGGGGAAATCCTGTCCGGACCACAAATGCCTGCTTTAATGTATATGGTTGAATTTAAAGATATGGATGAGCGTAAGGCCAACTGGAAGAAATTCGGAGAAAGCCCGGCATGGAATACACTGAAAAACAAAACAGAATATGCCAACACAGTTAGTGTGGTGAATAAAACGTTCCTTGTACCACTCGATTACTCTCAGATCTGATAGTAAATGCCTTTGGTTGATTGTAACCATCCGTTAACAAACAAAAACTAACTGCTTACTCCCGCTTTAGCAGGAGTAAGTAGTCTGTCCTGCCTTTTATTTGCGGCGCATATGTCGTTTTCGGTTCAGCGAACTTTCGTAGTTGCGCCTTGTTTTGTTGTTCTGTTTTTACCCCGGGTGGCGTCGTTCCTCCTTACCCGGGGTTATTGATATTGAACCCTTTCAGGGTAAGGCTTCAAGCACATTCAAATTCTATTATTCAAATTAATACATTGGCAAATTGTCGAATTAACTAATTAATTTACTGAACTGCCAGCTTCACTTCTTTGTAAAACCGGGTAATTTTCTCCTTCGGATCGCCTGCGCCTAAAGTTTCAATCGGGATATAGCCACTGTAGCCCGAATTCCTGAAGATTTCAGCCATTTTTTTCATATCGGTTTTTGTCTCTTTATTATTGATAAATACCGTTTCTTTGATTTGCCAGTTTATCGCGTAAGGAACAACCTGCGCAATTTCCTTGTAAGGATCACCGATAGTTCTGAAACTACCAATATCAAGAATTAATCCAAACCATTCTGATTTGACTTTTTGCAGGATCTCTTCCACATCAGCTGCCGTTTTTAAAAAATCATTATGGTTTTGAACCCCTACCATTACGCCATATTTTGCTCCGAATGCGGCACACTCCTCAAGATCTTTTACCATCCATGCTACGACCTGTGACCTCGTAAATCCTTCCGGAACCTCTTTCCCGGCAAATACACGGATTACGGGCGCTCCAAGTTTGGCAGCCACAATTATCCAGTCTTTCACTAACTGCACTTCAGCTTTTCTTTTTTCGGGATCGGCGATGGTAAAGTCATTTCGAACTCCTGTTCCGCTGATATCAAGGCCAAGAAGAAAGGCCGTTTTTTTATACCGGTAAATCTCTTCGTCAGACGGCACAGCCGGATAGGTTGAGAAATAATAACCCGTGAGGTCCACTGCATCAAAACCTATTGAGGCGCTGATACGGAACATCTCTTCCACAGTCATTGTCTTCGCGATCAAAGGCTGGTTAAACGAATAACAGTTGAGCCCGATCTTAACTTTTGAAGGCCCGTTGCGTTTGATCTTTTCGATGGCTGAAACATTGCCCGTTACAAAAGCCAGGGCAAAAGCCACCAGGATGGAGGTCATTAAACTTCTCTGTTTGAATTGGTTCATAGTATTGATAATTAAAGAATTTTCGTGAAACTTCGCTGCTTTATCGCCGGCTGTATAGTTCGGGGGCCAGATTCCTGCGTTTGGATTCATACTTTTAATTTTTTTGCTGAGTTAAGAAAGTTTTATTCACGAATTAAACGAATTATAACGAATTAAACGAATTTCTTTATAGAAAGAATTAGAGTTGGGTTCGGAATTAGTGCATCAGTAAAAGGGTTTCTCGTCTCACGGAAAATTAGATCGCCGTTTATGAAGTATGGCATTCAGTTTCGGTAATAGGTAGTTTAACCGTTTTGATTATCTTTGCGGCCTGTAATAGTTTATCACCTTAAAGTCTTTCATGAAGCGTATTATTGAATACAGAAGAATATTGAACATCACTCCCCAAACTGATTTGAGCGGATTAAAAAGTACCTATAGAAATTTAATCAAGGAGTGGCATCCTGATCGATTTATTGGTGACGATGAACGTCTTGCAGAAGCAGAGGCAAAAAGTAAAAGCATTATTGAGGCTTATCATTTTTTAGTAAGTATTTCACCCGAAACCCAGGCCTTTAATCTTGAGGGATATACTCTTACAACTACCACTTCGGGTATTGATGATTATGAATATAAAGGTCAGACGCTTAAAATTACATTCCAGGATGGAAGTGTTTACGAATACTTCGGAATTCCAAAAAATATCTACAACAAATTTATCAATTCATCTACACTGATCCGGTTTGCGCGGCGTCATATTTTCTATTCCTTTACCTATAGAAACGTAAGCAAACTGGTTGCTTAACTCAAATTTTCATTTATTCCTTCATTTTTCAGCCCCGGAGGGGTGAGAATGTTGGTTTTTGATTATCATGGTTTTACCATTGGGACAAACCGTACGGGGATAATCATTTCCTTTGTAATCCCCTTTTCGTTTTTTGTAATTAACAGTAAATCCTGAAAGATTTTTCCGACAGGAATAACCATCCGGCCATTAATTTTTAACTGATCAACCAGTTTTTTGGGAATTTCCTCGGGTGCGGCTGTAATGATAATGCAATCAAATGGGGCATGTTCTTCCCAGCCTTTATATCCGTCATCACATTTTACGACTACATTATGGCCACAATATAGGGTTGCGAAATCGTTTGACCTTCTCCAATTGATAAGGGACGGTCTTCATACGCTGCTTCGGCGATGGATGCAGGAACGAAAAGATGGCGCGGGGTATTTTTCATCACGTTTATCACCCTTTTATCTTTAATTCCTCTTGCAACGATCTGGCGGTTAACCATTTTTTCAGCTTCCTTTTTCCACCAGAGCGTTTCGTCTTTCTGCTCCGACTGTGTCATGATTGATGCTTTTTTTAGATTGTATCCGGATTTTTGATTGTTTTTGGTACAATAAAGGCAGGAGGTATAAATTAAACCTAAGAAGATCAGGTTCATTAAATAATGAATTAATGGAGGTCGTATGAATCTAACAATGTCCATTTTATCTTCGGTCGAAAAATCAGGGTTAAAGTTATATTATAAATATTTTCCTGCCTAAACATTTTGAGGTTTTTTTAGCCCTGATCTTGTTTAATTTAAACCCGTCGAATTCGAGGGGTTTAAAATCCGGATTGTGCAGAAGTTCCCAAAATTGTGGTTTCATAGCAATCGACTTTGTGATTCACTACTTTGGTATGTAATATTTAAAAATTGCGCTATTGAGCATAGATGAGATATTAAATGCCTTCCGCATTCAACCTATCCAGATTTTGTATCTTGTCAATTACCAGTTGAGGATCAAGGTTATTTAATCCCCGGATAATGATTTTTGATTTTTCGTAAAACGGGGCCCGTTTCACAAGGGCATTATTAATAAACGAAATGAGTTCCTCCCTCGATTTACCGGCGATCAATGGCCTTTCTGTTTTTGATTTAAGGAGTCGTGTGGCAAGAATAGGGGTGTCAGGAGCAATATAAACAGTTACGCCATTGTTATTCATAACCTCCATATTATCAAAGAAACAGGGTGCACCGCCTCCTGTTCCCACAACAATATTCTCAAACTGGGAAACTTCCTGTAGCGAAATCCGCTCCTTTTCCCGGAAACCAGATTCACCTTCCTCTGCAAAAATTGCAGGAACGGATTTAAAATACCTTTCCTCAATAAATTTATCCAGATCAATAAAGTTAATCCCCAATATATCAGCGACCTTTCTTCCGATGGTGGATTTTCCGCAACCCATATATCCAACGAGGTAAATTTTCATTATTCAAATTTTATTTCCATCTGACTTGGATCGGAGTCGGCAACAGGCGTGGAACGGATAATTTCAAACGGGATATCATCAACCGGCAACTGCTCTTCTTCTTCAGGTTTAATGTCTTCATCCTTAATAACCGGTTCAATTTCACGCACATCCTTCACTTCGTAACTGGTTAGCCGCTTTCCTTTTGCCTTGTACGATTTGACCCCGATAAATTCGGCAACCTCTACAATTTCGTTCTCACGTTCATTTTTTTCACCGCCGAACTCAATTTCAAGACGCGGGTAAGTTACCCAGGTAACGCTGATCAACTTATTATCAGGATGATCTCCGATAAACTTACATGGTTTGCCGCCGTTTACCTCAATCTGAAAACGTTTTACATAGTAGAAGTTTTGCTCTGCATCAAAATAGACAACAGATGCAACTTTCCCGGGACGGAATTTTTCGATGGAAAGGATGTTTTTATCAAAATGATTTTCAAGGTCGTACGTGTATACCTGGTAACCGCCATCCTTATCCATAACAAGAATTTTTTCATCCCCGGTAAATTCGCCCAGGTATTTACCACGCCCGTCGGCATTAAGACGCAGCACATCTTCATCGAACCAAATTTTTCGACCGCCAAGTGTAGAAAGACCTTTTTCCTTAAGGGTGACTTTGTGTACCTCATTTTTGGTCACAAGATTACCCATTGATTGCCTTCCCTTAATGGCCAACTGACCAAAATCGATCTCGTCGACCAGCTTTTTAAGTTTAGGTTTGGGTTTGAAAGTAATCCGCAGAACCTCAGCCTCACCATTAGGATTGGCACTAAAATACTGGATTCTTGAACCTTCCGTACCCAGGGTCATATAATATTCCTTATCGCGGGTCACTCCTGTTACGCTGAAACGCTTCATGTAAGTAGCGCCCGCCCGACCGTCACGGTACACCAGGTTGTAAATTGTGCGGTTGTCATTTCGTCCGAATATGGCAACGTGAAGTACATTTTTACCGATGAAAGCTTTCTCGCTGACTTTGGTCACAAAATAGGTACCATCGCGGCGAAAAACGATAATGTCATCAATGTCGGAGCAATCACATAAAAATTCGGCTTTTTTTAAGCCGGTACCGATAAATCCTTCGTCACGATCGATGTAGAGTTTTTCATTGGCTATAACCACCTTTGCCGCTTCGATATTTTCAAAACTTCTGATTTCAGTTTTTCGTTCACGGCCTTTTCCGTATTTTGTTTTCAGATGTTCGTACCAGGCAATCGTGTAAGGAATCAGGTTTTTAATATTTTCAAGTACCTCGGCCATACTGTCCTCAATTCCCCTGATGAGTTCATTTGCCTTATCAGTGTTGAATTTCAGGATGCGTCCCATCCTGATTTCCATAAGTTTCAAAATATCTTCACGTGTAATCTCCCGCCTGAATTTTGGTTTCCAGGGGGTAAGACGCTGATCGATATAATCTATGGCCTGATCCATATTGTTTGAATCTTCAAAAGCCTTGTCCTTGTAGATCCGTTCATCGATAAAAATCTGCTCCAGCGATGAGAAATGCCATTGTTCTTCCAATTCGCCCATCCGGATCTCAAGTTCAAGTTTCAGCAACTCGACGGTTTTTTGAACTGATTTTTTTAGGATTTCGGTGACATTGATAAACTTTGGTTTATCGTCTTCAACAATGCAGGCATTCGGTGAAACCGATACTTCACAATCGGTGAAAGCATAAAGTGCATCAATTGTTTTATCTGAGCTGATTCCCGGCATCAGGTGAATCAATATCTCGACATTTGCAGCCGTATTATCATCAATTTTTTTAACCTTGATTTTGCCTTTTTCGTTTGCCTTAACAATCGATTCAATCAATGACGAAGTTGTTCGTCCGAAAGGTATTTCGGTTATTACTAAGGTTTTACTGTCCTGTTTTTCAATTTTAGCTCTGATTTTAACCGCTCCGCCCCGTAACCCGTCGTTATATTTCAACACATCGATATACCCGCCGGTCATGAAATCGGGGAAAAGCTCAAATTCTTCTTCTCTAAGGTAAGCAATGCAGGCAGCAATTAATTCGATAAAATTGTGCGGAAGGATTTTCGATGCGAGTCCTACTGCAATTCCCTCGACTCCCTGGGCGAGCAGAAGGGGAAATTTTACAGGTAAAGTTACCGGTTCCCTGTTACGGCTGTCGTACGAAAGTTGCCATTTTGTCGTTTTAGGATTAAACAGTACCTCCAGTGCAAACTTCGATAGCCGTGCCTCGATATACCGGGGAGCCGCCGCACCGTCGCCGGTTAAAATATTCCCCCAGTTTCCCTGAGCATCAATCAACAAATCCTTCTGTCCGAGTTGAACCAGGGCATCGCCAATGGATGCATCGCCGTGGGGATGATACATCATGGTCTGGCCGATAATATTGGCTACCTTTGTATAACGCCCGTCGTCCATCTGCCTCATTGCATGAAGAATACGGCGCTGAACGGGTTTTAGTCCATCATTGACATAGGGCACAGCCCGCTCAAGGATAACATACGAGGCATAATCCAGAAACCAGCTCTGATACATTGATGAAAGGTAGACGATATGATGCAGTTCCTTTTTATTTTCTTTGGCCTCTTCCTCCCCGGGCAGAGGTAATAACTCGTTATCTCCTTCGTTAGACATTTTTTTCAGTTGAAATAGAGTTTTTAATATGATTTGATCGCATCGCTGTAATGACCAACGACTGAAGGTTAATTTTAATTAAGCTCGTCTTTTTCGACATGCAGGTTACCGATAATAAAATCCTGGCGGTCGGGAGTGTTTTTACCCATGTAAAACTCAAGCATCTCGGCAACCGATTCGTTCTTGTTCAAAATCACGGCATCGAGCCGGATGTTTTCTCCGATAAAGTTTTTGAATTCGTCGGGTGATATCTCGCCCAGACCTTTAAACCGCGTTATTTCGGGGCCAGCCCCAATGATTTTCACTGCCTGATCGCGTTCCTGTTCCGAATAACAGTACACAGTTCTTTTTTTGTTGCGAACCCTGAAAAGGGGCGTTTGTAAAATATATAGATGACCTTTCTTGATGAGTTCGGGAAAAAACTGTAAAAAGAAAGTGATCAGCAGCAAACGGATATGCATTCCGTCAACATCGGCATCGGTCGAAATAATCACTTTATTGTACCGCAGTTCGTCAATTCCCTCCTCGATATTCAGTGCAGCCTGCAACAGGTTAAACTCTTCATTCTCGTAAACAATTTTTTTTGTTAACCCATAGCTGTTCAATGGTTTACCTCGTAAACTAAAAACTGCCTGCGTCGTAACATCACGTGATTTTGTGATTGAACCACTGGCCGAATCGCCTTCGGTGATGAAAATTGAACTGTTATCTTTAAATTCGTGGTTGCTGTTGTAGTGAATCCGGCAGTCGCGTAACTTTTTATTATGGAGACTCACTTTTTTAGCTCTTTGCTTGGCCAGTTTCTGAATTCCCGATATAGCTTTTCGTTCACGTTCTGATTCCTGAATCCTTCTTAACAGAATTTCAGCGGGTTGGGGATTTTTATGCAGAAAATTGCCCAGTTCCTTCTGGACAAAATTCATGATAAAGTTCCGAACCGACGGACCTTCAGGACCCATATCCTTTGATCCCAGTTTTGTTTTTGTCTGTGATTCAAATATCGGTTCTTCTACCTTAATGCTTAATGCTGAAACGATTGATGCCCGGATATCTGATGCATCAAATTCCTTATGGTAAAAGTCGCGGATTGTTTTAACCAGGGCTTCACGTAAAGCGGCCAGGTGAGTACCTCCCTGCGGTGTGAACTGCCCGTTCACAAACGTGTAATAATCCTCGCCATATTGATTGCTGTGAGTCAATGCAAACTCGATATCTTCACCTTTCAGATGGATGATCGGATAGACAGGATCCTGATCGAGATTCTCCTCCAAAAGATCATATAGTCCATTTTTCGAAAGGTATTTTTCTCCGTTGAAATGGATGATTAGTCCAGCATTCAGAAAAGTGTAATTTTTCAGAAGTGGGACTATAAACTCCTCGATATAATGGTAATTTCTGAAAATCTCGGAATCGGGTGTAAAAGAGACCCCTGTGCCATTATTCTCTTCGGTGGGGATCTCCGCATGTTCCCTGACCACCTCTCCTCTTGAAAAATCAATTCTTTTAAGGCGGCCGTCACGTACCGATTTAATCGAAAAATTCATCGAGAGGGCATTTACCGCTTTGATTCCAACGCCATTCAGACCAACTGATTTCTTGAATACTTTCGAATCGTATTTTGCGCCCGTGTTCATCCTCGAGGCAACATCCATGAGTTTCCCGAGAGGAATGCCGCGACCAAAGTCACGTACTGAAACGAGTTCATCGGATACCGTAACATCAATTTTACGTCCGTTGCCCATCATAAATTCATCAATTGAGTTATCAAGCACCTCCTTCAACAGTACATAGATGCCATCATCTGCTGCTGTGCCATCACCCAATTTGCCGATATACATTCCGGGACGCTTACGAATATGTTCTTTCCAATCAAGCGTTCGAATCGATTCTTCTGAATAACCTGGGACCATTTTTATGATTTTGCACAAATATAGTGAAAAACAAAAATGGCGCAATCGAATTCTCCGGGCAGTAATGAACACAATATGGTTGATAAGTATTCTTTAAATTTCGGATCCCTTATATTATCAGGTTCACACAACCAATCCTATGGGCATGGAATTTGATTATAAGATTCAGTTATACAGCACTATAGTTATGTTTCTTGTTATTGCTTCCTGGTATAGTTTAAACCGCGTCTGAAATTAATTGCGATAAATCACATAAATTGTACCTGCAAAAGCATAATTTTGAGATTCTGCATCTTGGTGGTTAATGATTATCCAGCATTGAGTTCGTGTTTCAATTGTTCGGGTTTCCCTATGCCTGTTGCGGGATGTGCTTGTATATCCTGAATAAGCCTGGTTATACGGGCTTGGGTGATTTTCTGGCTACTTTTCTTCCAAAACTTAATATCCTCAATAGCCTTATTTTTATAGATTACTTCCATAAATCTTCGGTTTTGATGGCTTTGCCTTTAGATGACCTGGATCTTAGTACGGCTGACACAAATTCGGGATTATATGTGCTTTTCTCTATTTTAACAGACCCTTCTTTTTCCATCTCGTTAATAAGGTTCACAAGCTGTTTTCCTTTAGAGATCCTGGTGTTGATTTTTATCGTTAATGTTTCCATGTCTTTTTTTACAAATATACAAAATACGTTTCAATCTTCAATAATAACCAATCATTCAAAAAGAAACTTAACCTGAAGCGGTAAGTGGAGCCAGTACAAATATTGGATTTACAGCGAATACTTACGGGGGGTGTTTTTGGGCGCGTTTGCGGTTGGTGGCGCGCATGCGGGTTTCCGCTGCTCGGCTTCGAATTATGCGCCCTCGGTTACGTATCCGTATTTCGGGTCTCGGCTTTGCTTTAAATCTTCCGAATTGGCAAACTATGTAATTGCGACATTTCCGGAGTTACTGAAAGATTTATACATGTTGGAAATAGTAGTTATGGAAACCATCAAATTTACATTCAACTGGAATAAAAAGCTTGAAACGGATAACTTCACAACGATCAGGCTAGAAAACCCATATAAATATAAGGTGGGAGAGGTTTACAACATATTACAGGTAGACAAGGGCCGTACGTTAGACCGTGGACAGGGTAAAATAATTGAATTATGCACAATCAAATTACACCATCTCAAAAAAATCAATTGCATATTAGATACCGGGTATGGCCTGAACGAAACGAAGGATATCATTTACAAGATGTATCCTGGAAAAGATTGGAGTAAACAGGAACTTTATTACATGCTGATCCGGAAGGTAAAGCAAACAAACACAACAGGGAATTTATTTGAATAATCAACTTTTATTAAAATTGAAGCAATGGAAAAACTATTTTAGAGTAACGTTAACACATCTGATATGATTATATTTGTACAACAATTTAAAATTTTACCAATGCCAAAAATTTATGAATATTTAGGATTTGTTTTTTTCCTATACTCGAATGATCATAAACCGCTTCATTTCCATGTAAAATATGGTGAATATGAATCTGTAATTGAACCCGAAATACTTGATGGAAAACTTTTAAAAACAAAATTCAAATCAGCGAAAGGCAGTAAACCCATTCCAATGAAGGATAGAAAAGACGTCGAAAAATTTGTTTCGAAATATTACCTTGCTATCGTTGATAAATGGACACAGTTTTATCTATTGAAAACATCTCCGGTAAACGAGAAGATAACCGTAAAAATAAAATGACATGAAAACGATTACTGTTGAAAGGGCAAATTATATTGAGGGTTACAAAGTTGAAATTGAATTCAACGACAAAACAAAAAAAACGGTTGACTTTGGTCTATTTCTGATAAAAAACCCTCATCCAGGACACGATAAGTATAGAGACTTCAATTTATTCAGGCAATTCAGAATCGAAGCCGGGAATATTGTTTGGGGTGACAACTGGGATCTTATTTTTCCTGTAACCCAACTTTACAAAGGGGTAATTCAAGCTTAATAAACTTCTTAAACATATTATAACCCGTCAGACCATTTCTGACGGGTTATTTTTTTAAATTTTAAGTATCCCGTTTTACCCTTTTAAGGGGCTTATTTTTATTCTCTTAAAAAATAAAAAAATCTGTTACCTTGTTGTTTTAG
>JBBRGI010000058.1:0-14659 GCA_038240855.1 Bacteroidales bacterium
ACACAAATGCATTATTTCGGATGAGAGACCATCCGAGATATCGATCATTGAGGTAGGTTTTATGCCCAATTCCTTGAATATTGCCGGAATATCTTTCCTGGCTTCCGGTTTTAACTGTCGTTCAAGGATATAATCATAACCATCGAACTGTGGTGTCATTTTTGGGTTTACTTTAAAAACCTCGTTTTCGCGTTCAAGCAGTTGTAATCCCATGTAGGCACCTCCCAGATCACCCGTGACGCATAACAGGTCGGTATTTTTCGCCCCGTTGCGGTAAACAATGTCCTCTTCTTCGGCTTCGCCGATTGCAGTAACCGAAATTGTAAGACCTGTGAGCGACGAAGTTGTGTCGCCCCCTACCAGGTCAACACCATATCTTTCGCAGGCCAGGTAAATGCCTGAATAAAGTTCATCGAGTGCCTCGACGGACATTTTTGCAGAAACTGCGATCGAAACCGTTATTTGTTTGGGAATTGCGTTCATCGCGTAAACGTCACTCAGATTTACGGTGACCGCTTTATAACCCAGGTGCCGCAGGGGAACATACATCAGGTTAAAATGGATTCCTTCGGTCAGTAAATCGGTTGTTACAACGATTTTTTTGTTTTTAAAGTCCAAAACAGCGCAATCGTCCCCTACTCCTTTAAGGGTACTGTCGTTTTTAATAACGATGTTTTGGGTCAGACGACGGATTAAACCAAATTCCCCGAGTTCGGAAAGCGCAGTAATAGAGTGTGTTGTGTTTGTCATTATAAATAGCCTAATTCAGATTTTAACAGTTCCAAAAGTAATGTTTCATTTTGTATCTTTGCAATTTATATCCAGTCTATTTAAACGCACAAGAAGGAATTTGTGAAGTTTGATTGTTACCGGATAATATTACAGACAATAAGAACAATCATGGAAGACCAAAATAAATTATTACATGAGGTCACCCAGCGAGACTATAGATTTGGTTTTGTTACAGAAATAGAAACCGATACAATTGTCAAAGGTTTGAACGAAGAGGTAATCCGAATTATTTCTGCCAAAAAGGATGAGCCTGAATTTATGCTCGAATTCCGCCTCAAAGCATACCGACGCTGGCTGACGATGAAAATGCCCGAATGGGCTCAGCTTAAAATCCCGGAAATTGATTATCAGGATATTATATTTTACGCCGCCCCCACTCATCAGGCAAAATATGAGAGTCTTAACGAAGTTGATCCGGAATTGCTCCGGACTTTCGAGAAGCTGGGGATCCCGCTCGAAGAACAAAAAATGCTTTCCGGCGTAGCTGTCGATGCGGTTATTGACAGTGTATCGGTCAAAACAACCTTTAAGGAAGTATTGGCAGAGCGTGGTATCATTTTCTGCTCCTTCAGTGAGGCGGTTAAACACCATCCCGATCTGGTGCAGAAGTACCTGGGAATGTCGGTTCCCTACAATGATAATTACTTTGCTGCCCTCAATTCGGCAGTGTTCTCTGACGGTTCATTCGTTTATATTCCCAAAGGAACGCGTTGTCCGATGGAATTATCGACCTATTTCCGGATTAATGCCCGGAACACAGGACAGTTTGAACGCACTCTGCTTATTGCCGATGACGACAGTTATGTTTCCTATCTTGAAGGATGTACGGCACCCATGCGCGACGAGCACCAGCTTCATGCTGCTGTTGTCGAAATCATTGCGCTTGATCGTGCAGAAGTGAAATATTCGACTGTTCAAAACTGGTATCCCGGAGATAAAAACGGCAAAGGAGGAATTTTCAATTTTGTTACCAAACGTGGTATTTGTAAAGGAATTGCTTCGAAAATATTATGGAACCAGGTTGAAACAGGGTCGGCGATTACCTGGAAATACCCGAGTTGTATCCTGATGGGTGACAATTCGGTGGCAGAATTTAATTCGGTGGCGCTCACCAATAATTTTCAGCAGGCCGATACCGGTACCAAAATGATTCATATCGGGAAAAATACCAAAAGCACGATTGTGTCTAAAGGAATTTCTGCGGGTCATAGTTCAAACTCCTACCGCGGTCTGGTGAGGGTAGCCGCAAAAGCCGATAGTGCCCGGAATTATTCGCAGTGCGATTCGCTCTTACTTGGCGATACGTGCGGAGCCCATACGTTCCCTTATATCGAGGTAGCCAATAGCAGTTCAATCGTTGAACATGAGGCGACAACTTCGAAAATTGGTGAGGATCAGATTTTTTACTGCAATCAGCGCGGAATTTCAACCGAAGATGCCATCGGAATGATCGTCAACGGATACGCCCGCGAAGTGATCAATAAACTGCCAATGGAGTTTGCGGTCGAAGCACAAAAGTTATTGCAGATCAGCTTGGAAGGAAGTGTGGGGTAGTATTGGATCATGAAGGAATATAGGAGATAGAATATATATACACATAAAATTAGTATTCAAATATTTACCGTTTTAGTAATCAGGAATAAAATGAAAATGCAACAACTATTAGCACAACCAATTGGAATGATTATCCTTGCAATCGCATTATTGATGCAAAAATTTCTACCTGGTAATCCGCTTTTCGATTTTACTGAAGGTGTGCTAATCGGGCTGTCTGTAATCCTGAACATTTACTATATTGGTATTTTATTTCAAAAAAACACAAAATAGAAAATGCTTGTAATAAAAGATTTATACGCTAAAGTCGAAGGAAAAGATATTCTTAAAGGAATAAACCTAACGGTAAATGCGGGCGAGATTCACGCCATAATGGGGCCAAACGGATCGGGTAAAAGTACATTGGCCAATGTTTTAGTCGGAAATAATAACTTCGAAGTCACGCATGGTTCGGTTACCTTTAACGGCAAGGATTTGCTTGAAATGTCGGCCGACATCAGGGCCAAGGAAGGGCTGTTTCTCAGTTTTCAGTATCCGGTCGAGATACCCGGGGTAAGTATGGTGAATTTCCTGAAAACCGCTGTGAATGAACATCGCAAATACAGGAATCAGCCATCTCTTTCGGCCGGCGATTTCCTGAAACTGATGCGCGAGAAAAAGGCGATGGTTCAGATTGATTCTCAGCTTACCAACCGGTCGGTTAATGAAGGTTTTTCGGGCGGCGAGAAAAAGAAAAATGAGATTTTTCAGATGGCAATGCTTGAACCTACATTGGCTATTCTCGATGAAACAGACAGTGGTCTCGATATTGATGCCCTGCGAATTGTTGCAAATGGGGTCAATCTATTGAAAAACAGTAACAATGCTACAATCCTGGTTACCCATTACCAGCGTTTGCTCGATTATATAATACCTGACTTTGTACATGTTCTTTATGAAGGTCGCATTGTTAAATCAGCAGGCAAAGAACTGGCTTTTGAACTCGAAGAGAAAGGTTATGACTGGATCAAAAAAGAATTGGGAGATTAATTATGGCAGAGGTAGCAGATAAAATAACGGCCATTCAGCGGATTCACGCAATATATGCCACGAATCTTTTGAAAATTGGCGGGGCAATGTCTGAATTGGTTAACAAAGCCAGGCAGCCTGCCCTTAACGCGCTGGAACGGATGGGGATTCCCAGTTTCAAAACCGAGAATTATAAGTATACCGATCTTACGCGTCTGTTTGAAAATGAAAATTTCAGAAGGGCTTTTGAAGCCGATCAGTTTGAGGTCAACCTGAACGAAATATTCAGTTGTGATGTTCCCGAATTCGATACCCACTTGGTTCTGGTTGTCAACGGATGGTACGATGAAGTGAACAACAGGAACAAAATATATCCGGAAGGGGTGATCATCAAAAGCTTCCAAAAGGCGGTTGTTGAAAATCGTGATCTTGTTGAAAAATACTACGGTAAACTTGCAAATGCCAACACTGATCCGCTTACAGCCCTTAACACGGTTTTCGCACAGGATGGCGTATTTATCTATATACCTGATAATGCGCATATATCGAAGCCAATACAACTGATCAACATGCTGAGAAGTGAGGACGATCTGTATGTGACTCAGCGTAATATGATCATTGCCGGAAAAAACAGCCAGGCAAAAATCATGTTCTGTGATCATACATTACTGCCGCAAAACTTTATCATCAACAACCTCACTGAATTTGAGATTGGCGAAGATGCGGTGATTGATATTTACAGCATTCAGAATCAGCACAATAAAACAGCGAATCTGACAGGACTTTATATTCGTCAGCAGACAAATTCACAGCTGGTGACCAACGCGATTTCGCTTCATGGCGGAATCATTCGCAATAATCTCAATGTCATGCTTGACGGTGAGCATGCCGGGGCAAAGATTTGTGGTCTGGCATTATCGGATAAAAATCAGCATGTTGATAATTATACCTTTATTGAACATCTTAAGCCCAAATGTACGAGTAATCAATTGTATAAGAATATTCTTGACGACAGTTCGACAGGTGGTTTCACCGGAAGGATTCATGTTGCACCGCATGCGGTGAAGACGGAAGCTTATCAGCGGAACAATAATGTTTTGATGACCAACTCGGCAAAGATGAATACAAAACCGCAACTGGTTATCGACAACGATGATGTGAAATGTTCGCATGGGGCAACAGTTGGACGTATTGACGAAGAGGCACTTTTCTATCTTCAGTGCAGAGGTATTCACGAAGAAGAGGCTCGCCTGATGCTTATGTTCGCCTTTGCTCATGAAGTTCTTGCTGAAATAAAGGTTGAAAAACTCCGCGACGTTATTGACAATCTTGTAGATAAAAGATTAAGGGGTGAAGTTTCGAAATGCCATTTGTGCGCCATGGATTGCATCCGCTGATGGAATGATTCCTCAATTACAAAGCTGTTGTTTAATTATAAGCAATTGACTGAGTGAAGACAACCATGGGTTGTTAAATAATAATTATACACATTATGATACCGGATATAGCCAGAATACGTAAAGATTTTCCGATACTGGATCAAAAAGCCAATGGTAAGCCGTTGATTTATTTTGACAATGCAGCGACAAGTCAGCGGCCATTACAGGTTATCGAACGTACTAGTGAATTTTCACTCCGGACGAATGCCAATATCCACCGCGCCACTCACTTTCTTGCCAATAAAACTACTGAAGCATTTGAAGCAGGCAGGGAAATCGTACGTCAGTATATTAATGCAGCAGAAGTGGCTGAGATCATTTTCACCCATGGAACAACCGAATCGATCAACCTTGTTGCCTTTTCGTTTGGTGATGCCTTTATTTCCAAAGGAGATGAGGTGATTGTCACCGAAATGGAACACCATGGTAATATCGTTCCCTGGCAAATGATGTGCGAACGTAAAGGAGCGGTTCTCAAAGTACTTCCGTTTGATGATAACGGAGAGTTACAACTTGAGTTGCTGGATGATCTGATAACTGATAAAACCAGGATGCTGGCTGTTGCCCATGTCTCGAATACGCTGGGAACAGTCAATCCTATAGGGGAGATCATCGCGAAAGCGCATCTGAGAAATGTGCCCGTTTTAATTGACGGAGCACAGGGGGCGCCCCATTTTAAGATTGATGTCCAGGCCCTTGATTGTGATTTTTATGCTTTTTCGGGACATAAGATGTACGGACCAACAGGAATTGGGGCTTTGTACGGTAAACGGCATTGGCTCGACCAGATGCCACCTTTCCTAGGCGGAGGTGAAATGATTGACCGGGTCACTTTTGCGAAAACGACTTATAATCAGCTTCCCTACAAGTTTGAAGCAGGTACCCCGAATTATGTAGGGGCGATCGGTTTTGCGGCTGCATTAGAGTATATACAGAGCCAGGACAGGGACGCGCTTATAAATTATGAGCACGATCTGATTACTGCCGCTACTGCAAAACTGAAACAGATTGATGGTCTGAAAATTTATGGCAAAGCGGCGGTGAAATCGGGTGTTATTTGCTTTAACATAGATGGTATTCATCCGTTCGATCTGGGAACATTACTCGATCAGCTTGGAATTGCAGTCCGGACAGGCCGCATGTGCGCTGATCCCGTGATGGATCATTACGGTGTTGAGAATATGGTCAGGGCCTCATTCGCCTTCTACAATACATTCGATGAAATTGAGGCTTTTTATAACGCCCTGATCCGATTGAAAGCAATGTTTTAAAATTTACTATATTTGAAAAACGCCTTACTTTATCCCGAAGAAGTAATTTTTTGCAGGAGACATAAAGGCCAGTATCAATAAAAGTAAAAGATAAATAACAATATAATTAAATGACAATAGACGAAATTCAGAATGAGATTGTTGAAGAGTTTTCGGGATTTGAGGATTGGATGGACAAGTATGCCTACCTTATCGAATTGGGGAATGAACTCGTACCCATTGATCCGAAATACAAAATTGAAAGCAATCTGATTCGCGGATGCCAGTCGAGGGTTTGGCTTCACCAGGAATTTACAGATGGTATAATCAGGTTCGAAGCCGAAAGTGATGCCTTGATTGTTAAGGGATTGGTAGCACTGCTGCTCAGGATTTATTCGGGCCGCACGCCACACGAAATCCTTGTTTCCGAGCCACGCTTTATTGATGAGATCGGTTTACGGCAGCATCTTTCGCCCACACGTTCCAATGGGCTTCTTGCCATGGTAAAACAAATGAAGCTGTATGGCCTGGCATACGAAAAAATTGCAGGTAAAAAACTATAAAAAATGGATGCAAGAATAGATTTAATCATCGAACAACTCAAAGAGGTATACGATCCTGAAATCCCGGTGAATATTTATGATCTCGGGTTGGTATACAGTGTTGATGTTGAAGGGGATGAAGCAAAAGTACTCATGACACTTACTGCCCCGAATTGCCCTGCTGCCGATATGATCCTGGCCGATGTGGAATATATGTCGAAAAAAGTTGAAGGGATTGAATCATGCAGTGTTGAAATCACTTTCGAACCGCCCTGGGAAAAATCGATGATGTCGGAAGAGGCACGGCTTGAGCTTGGATTTATGTAACCCGGTGATCGGTCAGCGTTGAATGGCTTGAACTCTTTTACACATGGAAAACATTCCGGAGACATACAGTCAGCGAATTAAGGAAAAAGCCCTTGAGCTTGGTTTTTCGGCGTGTGGAATTGCGGAAGTCAGGATACTTGAGGAGGATCGTGAACGACTTGCCAAGTGGCTTTCGGAGGGGATGAACGGCACAATGGCGTATATGGAAAACCACTTCGAAATGCGGCTTGATCCTGCGAAAATTGAAGAGGGTGCCAGATCTGTAATATCTGTCCTGATTAATTACTTTCCCGCCGAAAGGCAAACCGATCGTGAGGCACCTGTAATTTCGAAATATGCCTACGGAAAAGATTACCATTTGATTGTAAAAGAAAAGCTTAACAATCTGTTAATGTTTATCCGATCCGAAATTTCTCCCTGCCGGGGAAGGGCATTTGTCGATTCGGCACCGGTTCTTGACCGCCCCTGGGCAAAAGCTGCCGGTCTGGGATGGATAGGTAAAAACTCACTCCTGCTCTCCAAAGATCATGGCTCGTATGTTTTTATAGGTGAACTTATTACCGATCTTGTGCTGAGTTACGACGAGCCGTTTTCCGGAGATTATTGCGGGAATTGTACCCGGTGTATGGACGCTTGCCCAACTCAGGCCATCGTATTTCCGCGTATAGTTGATGCACGCCGATGTATATCCTACCATACCATTGAAAATAAAGAAGAAGCACCCCCGGAATTGAGAGCAAACTTTCGGAACCGGATTTTCGGATGTGACATCTGCCAGGATGTTTGTCCATGGAACAAAAAAATTAATCCAAATCAAAGTCTTGATTTTAAACCTCTTGAAGGACTACTTGAAATGGATAAAAATAGTTGGAAGGAGCTTGATCGTGAGAATTTCGCCCAACTATTCAGGAAATCTGCTTTTAAAAGAGCCGGATATGACCAAATCATGAGAAATATCAGCTTCTTGAATGAATAAATTTGATACTACCTTTGCAGTACCGGGTAATTTATTTCCCTGATCCTTGCATGTCATTAACAGAATATTCATGGAAATCGTTTGACGGGCTTGACCTTTATGCCCTACAATGGTCGTCTGAACGGCCCCGGGCAGTTATTGCCTTCGTTCACGGACATGGTGATCATTGCAGAAGGTATGATGATTGGTTTTCACAGCTTTGTTCCCGGAATTTTTCTGTCATCACTTTTGATTACCGCGGTCATGGCCGGTCACAAGGGGAAAGAGGAGTAATCCGGCGCTTCGATGACCTGGTCATGGATGTAACGGTTTTGGTTGGACATGCAAAGGCACTTTTCCCGGGAATTCCTGTAGTTCTTTATGGCCATAGTCTGGGAGGGACAGTGGTTTTAAGTTATATTCTACGGTCTGCATCAAAACCGGCTCTGGCCCTGGTAACTTCTCCCTGGCTGTTGTTAAACAAGCATCCCGGAGTATTTTTGTCCGCATTAATCAAAATTGCCAGTCGCGTTATTCCATCCGTAACTCTAGAGACCGGGCTTCATTCCTCTGATTTTTTATCCGTTGAGGGCTTTAGTGAGAATAGAGAGAAGGATCCTTATTTGCATAACAGGATATCGCCGGGCTTATTTTTGGAAGTCGAAAAGGAAGCAAAATGGCTTCTAACCCATTTAACCGAAGTTAACATTCCTCTCTTAGTGATGCAGGGAAAGGCCGACCAGATTATGAATGTTGACGGCATGCGCAGAATATTTAATCGTCTGACACCAAAGGTTAGTTATGTTGAATGGGAAAATGCAGGCCATCAGTTGCACAATTCTGACCAAAGCAGCGAGGTGATGGATTTCATTATTGATTGGATAAAGCAGAGGATATGATAAAATTACAAACAGAGGTTGATTTACCCTATTTTAAAAAAAAGATGGGTTATCGTCATCAGTCGGTGATGATGGGATCTTGTTTTGCGGAGAATATCGGGCTTTATCTGCGGGATCTTTGTTTCCCGGTCACGGTTAATCCATTCGGAATTCTCTATAACCCGATATCGATTGCCAATAGTCTGGGTTTTTTGATTAACCGGAAAGTATTCACTGAACAGGACTTGTTTTATTCCAACGGCTTGTTTAACAGTTTTTCGCACCACAGCCGGTTTTCGGGTCCTGATCCCGTAAGTGCATTAAAGAATATCAATCAACAGGTTCGTGATGCTTCGGATGACCTTGTGAAATGTCAGCAGCTTTATATCACCTTTGGCACTTCGTGGGTTTTTAGGCATAAGACAATTGGTGCGGTTGTTTCGAATTGCCACAAACTTCCCGCGTCGGCATTCGAACGTTTCAGGTTATCCGTCAGCCAGATAACAGAGGTATGGATTCCGGTTATAGAACAGCTTCGCAGGATAAACCCTGAGCTGCAATTTGTTTTCACAGTTAGTCCGATCAGACATCTGAAAGATGGGGCCCATGAAAATCAACTCAGCAAATCGACCCTCCTTCTTGCGATTGATGAACTGATTTCAAGGTTTGGACAGGAGGTGATCGCTTATTTCCCATCGTATGAGCTGATGCTGGATGAACTGCGTGATTACCGGTTTTACGCGGCCGATATGACTCATCCGGGCGAAATAGCTCTTGAAATTATCCGTGAAAAATTCGTGGAAACGGTAATGGACTCCGAAGCCAGGGCAATTGCGGCCGAAATCGGGAAAATGCTTCCGTCTCTGAAGCACCGGCCATTGAATAACAATGAAACGGGTTATGTTTCATTTGTAGAAAACCAAATCGAAAAGGTTCTCAATCTTCAACAAAAATATCCTTTTATTGACATGAAAGTGCTAATAAAAAAGTTCTCTGAAAAAAGAACCGATTAAATTTCGGGATGAAGAAACCTTTTCATATTTTTAGCGTTAGGACTACTTCACGGTACTCGTGGGGCTTCCACATCCAAAAGAGAATAAAATTAAAAATTCAGTTCGTATGAGCTACCTGACATTCGATAAAGAAGAACTTGTAAATCTTGAATACTCTTTACAACGGGAATTTTTGCGCACCAACCGGGCCGGAGCCTATTCGTCTTCATCACTTGCCGGATGTAATACGCGCAAGTACCACGGATTGCTGATTGTCAAACTCGATGAGCTTGATGGTGGCAAGCATTTATTGCTTTCCTCGCTTGATGAAACCATTATTCAGCACGATGCCCAGTTTAATCTCGGGCTGCACAAATACCCGGGTGATTACTACGAGCCCAAAGGACACAAGTATATCCGCAATTTTGAGATCGAAACGGTTCCAAAAGTGACTTACCGTGTGGGTGGAGTAGTGCTTACCAAAACGAGGATGCTGGTCGGGAACGAAAACCAGATTATTGTAAAATATACGCTTGAAGAAGCCAATAGTCCTACGTCGCTGCGATTCAAGCCATTCCTGGCGTTTCGCAATGTGCACCAATTAACGCGGGCAAATATGGTGGCCAACGGAAAGTTTGTGAAGGTAAAAAACGGGATCAGTATGTGTCTGTACGATGGATACCCGGACTTATATATGCAGTTTTCGAAAGATCCCGATTTTGTCCCTGTTCCCGACTGGTCGAGGAACATTGAATATATAAAGGAGAAGGCCCGGGGTTACGAATACCAGGAGGATTTGTATGTTCCCGGCTATTTTGAACTGCCCATTCAAAAAGGGGAATCGGTATTTTTCTCAGCTTCGACTGAATTTTGCGAGCCGGCAACCCTTGAACACTTGTACTCAGCCGAAAAAGCACGACGTATTCCGCGCGATAGTTTTATTAACTGCCTGCTCAACTCGGCACAGCAATTTATCTGGGAACGAAAAGAGGGTAAAGATATTATCGCGGGTTTCCCCTGGTATGAATCTATTCCCCGTCAGACGCTGCTTGCATTGCCCGGATTATTGCTGACCCAGTCGCAGATAACCACCTATGAGGAAATTCTTAGGACAAACCTCTACAGGCTCAAAGATGGTCTCCTGCCAAAATATGTAGGATTCAACAGCGACTACGATGCCGCAGATGCCCCGCTTTTCGCATTTCAGGCCGTCCAGGAATTAAAGCCATTCAAGGAACAGAAGGAACTCTGGACCAACTATGGATCCGCGATGAAAGAAATTCTTTCAGCATACAGGAACGGTACCCGTTTCAATATTCATATGGAACCAAATGGTCTTATTTACGCGAAACAGGATGGTGTCGCACTGACCTGGATGGATGCCTATATTGATGGCAAGCCCGTGACACAGCGGGGAGGACTTGCTGTTGAAATTAATGCCGCATGGTATAATGCAGTCTGCTTTGCCCTTGAGTTGGCTGAATCTGCCGGCGACAAGCTATTTATCAATGAATGGGCGTCTTATCCCCAACTGATTGCACAATCCTTTATCCAAACTTTCTGGAACGAAGACGAAGGTTACCTGGCTGATTATGTAGATGGGAATTATGCTGACTGGTCAGTGAGGCCGAATATGATCTTCGCTGCAAGTTTACCTTACTCACCCTTGTCGCGTGAACAGAAAAAATCAATTGTCAGTAAGGTAAAGAGTGAGCTTCTCACACCACGCGGACTTAGATCACTGGCGCCCAAGAATTTTCATTACAAGGGATTTTGTGAAGGAAATGCTGACGAACGGTCAGCAGCCGCTCATATGGGTAGTGTTTACCCTTTTCTGATCTATCCCTTCGTGAAGGCATACCTCGATATTCACAAAGCAGGAGGATTGTCCTTTATAAAGCAGATTATGGAAGGATTTGAAGAGGAGATGTCGGAAAATTGTATTGGGACTCTTTCCGAAATTTATGAAGGCAACCCGCCGCACCCGGCAAGGGGCGCAATTTCGCAGGCATGGAATGTTGGCGGAGTTCTCAGTGCCACGGCGGTTATCGAAAGGGTGGAGGAATCAGCCGGCAACCAGGTACAAGGCGGCCCGGCAGTGAAGTAACAGGTAATCAGGTTCCTGGAAGACCATTTACAAATTGTGCATACAGATTTTAAAAAATATTTTTCTCAACTCAGCTACTAAAGAATGAAAGTTTTAATGTTTGGATGGGAGTTTCCCCCGCACATTAGCGGGGGGCTCGGAACAGCAAGTTACGGTCTTACGCGCGGATTGGCGCAATTAGATGATGTTGAGGTGCTTTTTGTCGTACCAAAAGCTTATGGTGACGAAGATCAATCAGCGGTAAAAATGATTATCGGGGCAAACGATGTATCGATTACCGAGAAAAAAATTTATTTTAATGATACCGAATCCAGTTTCAATTCCCTTGAAGTTGAATCGACACTTGTACCCTATTCAACGCCTGAGGAATTCTGGAAACTGACCGAACATCGTGTCACTTCCCAAACCCGTTTTATTCAGACTGATGCCGAAGGAAAACTCCCGTTTACCGGGAAATACGGTGCCGACCTGTTAGATGAAATTGCTAATTATGCCCTCGTGGCCGAATATATCGGCAAGGAATACGACTTTGATGTAATTCACGCTCATGACTGGCTTGCCTACCCGGCAGGAATAGCTGCAAAAAGAGTTAGTGGTAAACCATTGGTCATTCATGTGCATGCAACCGATTTTGACCGTAGCGGCGGAAGTGTCAATCCGGCTGTTTATTCGATCGAACGCGAAGGAATGGAAACAGCCGACCAGATAATTACGGTGAGTAATCTTACACGCAAAATCGTGATTGAAAAATACGGGATCGATCCTGCCAAAATCACTACAGTTTACAATGCCGTTGAACCGGTTGAAAAAGTTGAAGATTCAGGATTTAAAAAGGGCATCGACGAGAAAATTGTTACTTTTCTGGGGCGGATAACCATGCAGAAAGGCCCCGAATATTTCGTTGAAGCAGCTAACCAGGTTCTGCGCCGCACCGACAATGTCCATTTCGTAATGGCAGGAAGCGGCGATATGATGAACAAAATGATACGCCGTGCAGCCCGTCTTGGAATCTCTGACAGGTTTCATTTTACAGGATTCCTTCATGGTGACGACGTGTTCGATATGTTCCGTATGAGCGATGTCTATGTAATGCCATCTGTATCTGAACCATTTGGCATATCACCACTCGAAGCAATGATGTCGGATGTACCTACCATTATTTCAAAACAATCGGGTGTAGCCGAAATCCTGACTCACGCGATAAAAGTTGACTTCTGGGATATTAATGCCATGGCGGACGCGATATACGGAATACTGAAATATCCTGCCCTCTCGGCCATGTTCATAAAACACGGAAGGGAAGAGGTTGACAGTTTGCAATGGAAACAGTCGGCCGAATTTGTTCATAAAGTCTATTTATCAGCATTAAGCAAATAAACCTCAATACTAAAGAGATATGAAAACAGTTTGTCTTAACTTTCAGATACATCAGCCTTTCAGGTACCGGAATTATCGCTTTTTCGACATCGGAAGCGATGCCTATTACTACGATGATTTTGCCAATGAAACCTTTATGCGTAAGGTGGCTGATATGTCGTATTTACCGGCTAATAAAATTATACTGGAACAAATCATTAAGCACAAAGGCAAATTCAAGGTCACCTATTCAATTTCAGGTGTTGCCCTTCACCAGTTCAGGCTCTATGCCCCCGAAGTCATTGACTCGTTTGCCGAGCTGGCTGCCACTGGATGCGTCGAATTTTTATCCGAAACGTACGCCAATTCGCTGGTTTCATTGACTGACAGTCATTTCTTTGCCTCACAGGTCAAAGCACACGACGATCTGATTGAGGAACTCTTCGGACAGCGGCCCAAAGTATTTAAAAATACCGAATTGATCTACTCCGACGAAATTGGCGATCTGGTTCATCGGATGGGTTTCGAGGCGATGATTACTGAAGGAGCCAAACATATCCTGGGATGGAAAAGCCCAAATTTTTTATATTGCAACGCACTCAATCCGCGACTCAAGGTTTTGATGCGTAATTTCCATTTCAGCGACGATCTGTCATTCAAGTTTTCAAATACCGGATGGAATGAATTCCCGTTAACGGCTGAGAAGTATGCCGGATGGATGGTAAGTCTGCCCAAAGCGGAAGAGGTAATTACCATATTTATTAATTATGCGGCCTTTGGCCAGATTCATCCGAAAAGTTCAGGAATATTCGAATTCCTGAAAAATCTTCCTGATGCTGTATTAAAAAGCCACCAGCTTAATTTTTCGACAGCATCGGAAGTTGTTGCTAATCTCCAGCCTGTTTCATCAATTCATGTACCCACAGCGATCTCATGGGCTGATGAAGAACGCGATCTGTCGGCCTGGTTGGGGAACGAATTGCAGAAAGAGGCCTTCGATAAACTTTATCAGCTTAAGGAACAGATGCGTAATTGTACCGATACGTCGATATGTAAAGATTGGGATTATCTTCAGACCAACGATCATTTCTATTACATGTGTACCAAGTTTTTCTCCGACGGTGAAGTTCATAAATATTTCAACCCTTACAGCACGCCCTATGAGGCTTTCATAAATTATATGAATGTACTGAGCGACTTTAAGATCCGACTTACTGCTGTCGTTCCTAAAAGTGCGACCGATCTCGAAATCGCCAATCTCAAGGAGCTTATTAATGTCAAAACCAGGAAACTTGAACAGGCAGAGCAGGAGCTCAAGAAAATCAAAAAGGAAATGTCGGCCGATAAACTGATTCAGGAAAAAATGGTGGCTCCGTCAATCCTTGATAAAAAGATGTAAAAAGACAAGAGGCAGAAGCATAAAATCCTCAGGCGTCAGGTTACGTTTGAGGATTTTTTT
>JBBRGI010000059.1:0-14599 GCA_038240855.1 Bacteroidales bacterium
AATAACAAACCCAAATCTGTTTCAACTATCGCAAGATACCGTATAGCGGAGGGAGCCCTAGATGAGAGTCGCAAGTTATATGAAGATCTGGTAACCAATCAGAGTGCCGGGATATACCGGATGCTTGTTCAGAAACAAGAAAACGGGAAATCGATTATTGAATCGGCTTCAATGGAATATGTAAGTGATCGTTTTTGCGACCATTTCGAAGTTGAAAAGGCCGGATTTTTAAAAAACGCAATTGTCGAAGCTTTTAGTAAAATACATCCTGACGATATACACGACTTTGTAATATCGAACGAAATTGCCCAGCAATCACTTGAACCGTATATCCGGGAAACGAGATTATTGATCGGAGATCGGATAAAATGGCTCAGGTTCGAATCAAGTCCCAGAAAACTGGAAAATGGAAGTACACGATGGACAGGTGTCACGATCGATATAACGAAGCAAAAACTTGATGAAGAGGCTTTAAAACGTAAAATAAGTGAACTGGAGATCTATTACGAGCTCGCTATTACACGCGAACACAAAATGATTGCTTTGAAAAGTGAAATCAATCTGTTACTTCAGCGTGCAGGAGAAAAGGCAAAATATTAGGCATGAGATTTATTTTTAATGTTTTGTTGATCAATGACTTGTGATTTTTTTATAAATAATAGGATTTGTAGTGGACATAAAAGCACCAGATACCTGTAAAGATTTGAAAAAACGATTATTTTTGAAAAATTGCCCGACCTCTCTGAAATAACAAATGTTAAGAACAGCAAAAACTATTGAGAGTTGAATTTTGAAAACAGAATCAAAAAGATATTGGCAATTGATGATATTGACGATAATCTTAATGTGTTACAGGTTTTAATTGCTGAAGCTTTTCCAGGAATTAAATTTTTAAGTGCCAGATCAGGTTTCGAGGGTTTAGCACTTTGTCACCGGGAAATGCCCGATGTGGTATTGCTGACTGTTGCGATGCCCGGGATGGACGGTTATGAAGTGTGTAAAACCTTGCGAGCAGATCAATTGCTTAAATCTGTTCCTGTTATACTGATTACGGCTGATACGACTGATCGTGATAGCAGGAAAAAGGGACTCGAATGTGGTGCTGACGCATTCCTGACAAAACCCGTAGATATATACGATCTCACCGCCCAGATTCGTGCAATGCTGCGTATCAGGGAAGGTGATGACTATAAGCAATATGAGAAAGAGCGCCTTCAGGAAGCAGAATCTGCATTATTACATAGAACAAAAGCATTTCAGAATTATTTTCAGAATTGTTCTGTGGGTATGAGTGTGACCTCGCCGGATAAAAAATGGCTTGAAGTGAATCAAAGTCTTTGCCAGATGTTAGGTTATGAAAAAGAGGAACTTGTATCAATGAATTGGAGTGATTTAACTTACCCCGATGATTTGGAAAAAAACATCGATTTGATCTCCAAAATGGCCGTCGGAAAATCAGATCATTTTGATCTTGATAAAAGGTTTATTCGAAAAGATGGTACAATATTGTACGCTTCACTATCTGCAGTGTGCGACCGTAATCCTGACGGGTCGCTAAATCATATTCTTGCCTCATATATTGACGTCACTGCCCGTCATCTGGCGGAGGAGGCTAACCGGCAGGAGCGCTCCCTGCTTAGAACACTTATTGATAATTTGCCCGATAGTATCTATGTTAAGGACGCTCATTGTCGAAAGATTATAGCCAATAAAGCTGATCTTAAGCATATGGGTTATATTTCCACATCTGAAATTTTTGGTAAAACGGATATGGAAATATTCCCGGATGCCGACGGTACGCAGGGGTATCTTGAGGATTTGCAGGTTATTCAGACTGGACTACCGCTGAGTAATATGGAATCAGTTTTTACTGGTTCAGATGGAAAGATACATTGGAGAATTACTTCCAAATATCCTTTTTTTGATGATAACCTGAAAGTACAGGGATTGGTGGGAATTGGGTTTGATATTACCGACCGAAAACTGACCGAAGAGGCATTAAAAGCGAGTGAGGAACTCTACCGTAACCTGGTCGAAAAATTGCCTGATGGCGTTTACAAAAGTTCGCAGGAAGGTAAATTCATATCCGTGAACCCTGCAATGATTAAAATGTTAGGGTACGACAGCAAAGAAGATCTGTTGGGGGTAGATATAAAGAGTGAATTATACTGTGATCCCGAAGATCGCCACGGTTCAGTCTCTAATGAGTCAGGCAACGAATTTGGTGTCTTTAAATTAAAGCGAAAAGATTTTTCCGAAATATGGGTAGAGGACCATAGCTGGTACAATACTGATGAGAAAGGGAATATTCTTTTTCACGAAGGTATTATCAGGGATGTGACTGATCGTAAAAGAGATGAAGACCGGTTGAGAAGTCTTTCCCGGGCCGTGGAACAGAATCCGGTTTCTATTATGATAACTGATACTTGGGGAAGGATTGAATATGTAAATCCAAAATTTTCTGAACTGACTGGTTATTCCTCTGATGAGGTAATTGGTCGAAATCCCAGGTTATTAAAATCGGGTTCGACAACTCCGGAGGAATACAGTAAAATATGGAAAATTATTTGTGCGGGAGGTGAATGGAAAGGTGAGTTTAAAAATATAAAGAAAAGCGGAGAGGAATATTACGAAAATGCGTTAATCTCGCCCATTAAAGATGAAAAAGGACGAATCACCCATTTTCTTGCTGTTAAAGAGGATATCACTGAACGCAAACATGCGGAAGAGACGATTACGGAGATAAACAGAAAGCTTGCGTACGCTCAGCAAATTGCTCACATTGGCAATTGGGAAATTTATCTCCCGACCGGCGAATTGCATTGGTCAGAGGAGATGAATCAGGTTATGAGCTTTACATCAGTCTTGCCTGTTAATATCTCGGAGATTGTAAAAATCTTTCCACCTGAGGAATATAAACGCTTTAGCATTGCAATTAATGCAGCTATAGTGAATGGTGCGCCCTATAGTATGGATTATCGAATAATCGGAAGCGATGGTATCGTCCGGTATATTCACGACGAAGGAGAGATTGCCAGCGATGAGCACGGATCCCCAACCTGGATGTATGGTACCACCCAGGATATTACAGAACGCAAGCAAGCTGAACTAGCTTTACAGGAGAGCAATGAGCTTAATAATTCACTCCTGCAAAGTATTCCATTCGGTATGGACATTGTGGATGAATATGGAAATGTTCTTTTCCAAAGCGAAATCCTCGAAAAACTTTACGATCATAAAGCCATCGGTCAAAAATGTTGGAACCTCTACCGTGATAATCATTCCCAATGCATCGATTGTCCTCTATATTCTGACATAGAAATCGGAATGACTAAAATATCGGAAACTGCCAATGTTTTTGGTGGAAGGATTTTCCAGATTAATCATACCGGTATGTTATTCCAGGGTAAGAAAGCTATTCTTGAGATATTTCAGGATATTACTGAAAAAAAAGAGGTAGAGAAAAGGGTGAAATTATTGGCTCATTCGTTAGAGGGTATCAGTGAATGTGTTTCAATCACTGATACTGAAGATATATTGATTTATGTAAATGAATCCTTTGTTCAAACCTATGGATATACAGAACAGGAACTGATCGGAAAACATATTAGTATTGTGCGCTCTCCCGATACTGCGAATGGACAGGTGAGTGATATTCTTCATGAAACAATCGAAGGGGGTTGGAGAGGAGAGATTATGAACAGGAGTAAGGATGGAACGGTATTCCCCATATTACTTTCTACTTCTGTAATTAAGGATGAGAATGAAATTCCCATTGCTTTGATTGGTGTTGCAATTGATGTCTCTGAAATGAAAAAAAACAGGGAGGAATTAATCGCCGCAAAAGAGTCTGCTGAGGAAAGTAACCGGCTGAAATCGGCGTTTTTAGCTACGATGAACCACGAATTGCGTACTCCGCTTAATCATATTCTTGGTTTTAGTGAATTAATTATGTCGGGTGTTGCTACCGAAGATAATATCAGTTTTGCTTCCAGTATTCAAACCAGTGGTCAAAGTCTGCTTTCGATTATCGAGGGTGTTTTTGACCTTGCACTTTTGGAGCAGTCAAATATTAAACTTCGGAAACAGACATTCAGCCTGATGGATAATTTCATGGAGAATAAAGCTTCGTTCGACAATATTTTGCGGACTTCTGCCAGGCATGAACAGATAAATCTCATTTTTAAACCTGATTCACACTGGCTCTCGAGTTATGTGACTGCCGACAGAAGTAAAATCAATCAGGTTCTTACAAATTTGTTTAAAAATGCGGTCAAATTCACTCAGAAAGGAACGATTGAATTCGGATATAAGATCGAACATGAGTCCAGTTTGATGTTTTACTTAAAGGATACAGGTATTGGAATTGAGAAGGAGAAACAAAGCATTATCTTCGATTTTTTCAGACAAGGTGATGATTCATTTACAAGGGTCTATGGAGGTATTGGAATAGGATTAGCTATATCACAAAAAATCACCCAAATTTTAAAAGGCGAATTGAAAGTGATTTCAGAACCAGGGAAAGGAAGTACATTTTCGTTAACCGTTCCTGTCGAACTTTCAAGGAAAAACGAAAGTAAAGATATGTGATTCCGGTGATTTGGCAAAACAGTGGCCCAGTTATTATCAGTGGTTTAAGTCTGTTGGTTCATTTTCCGTATATTAGGTTGTCTATCTCAGGTCGTAGCCAAATGGATACATTGCAAGTCGCATCAGTTTAAAATGTTGTAGCCCAAATGGTATTCCAATTATCGTGATGCACAGTAAAATCCCAAAGACCAGTTCAGTCAGGGCAATCCAGATTCCTGCAAAAATTATCCAGATCAGGTTAAGCAGGAAGGATATCACAGGGATTGAATTACCAGTAGGTACGATTTCCCGGCCGAACGGCGCCAGATGTGCAATTCCTATTTTCATGGCCTGAAATCCCCATGGTATACCTAATATTGTAAGACAGAGCAGAAAACCTCCCCAAAGATACCCCAGACAAGTAAATAAACCTCCGAAAATCAACCAGATTACATTTCCTATTAATCGCATAGCCATTATGTTAGTTCAAACGCAAGATACAATTATTTATGGTAAAAATCAACTGCTAAAAGCCGGGGCTGATCAGGCTCCGGCTTCTGTATTTCAATAAATATGTAAAAGTAACCGGTCTCTGCCGAAATTAATTTGTCTTCTTTCCTTCGATCCAACTGATAATTTTTTCCGAATCGGGTTTTTCTTTGGGTGTTACGAAGCCAACCAGTTTGCCCTGCTCATCAATCATGAATTTTTGAAAATTCCAGGTTACCGGGGCATCCAATATTCCATTTATCGATTTGGAAGTTAGCCATTTGTAAAGCGGATCGATATCCTCTCCCTTGACTGAAATTTTAGACATCATTGGGAAGCTGACCCCGTAATTTCTGGTACAAAATTCTTTGATCTCGCTGTTGGTACCAGGTTCTTGATTCGAAAAGTTATTTGCCGGAAAACCAACAATTACAAAATTGCGGTCCCTGTAAGTGTCATATAGTTTTTGAAGTGTCTCGTACTGAGGGGTCAGACCACATTTTGAAGCTGTGTTTACCACCAGCACTTTTTTCCCCTTTAGCGTAGAGAGGTCAAAGGGAGCACCTTCGAGTGTTGTGACTTTAAAATCATAGAGGGTTTTGCCCTGCGCAGATACACCTAATACAAGTGTCAGTAAAATACCTGCTAAAAATAATTTTTTCATTTCTATCTGTTAATTGTTTAAACGAAAATACTTAATGATAATTCTATAACGGATAAAATGGAGAATTGTTTTGAGACTGAATTTAATTCTGTTGTGCAGATATTTTTGATGCGCATTTCGAGATTTTCGATGCAAAGTGACGAAACGATCCGGGATGTTAGCCTATAAAATCAATCTCATTCAGCGGCAAAAGAATCCTCAATCAAATCAGGAAAGATTTCCGGTCAGCAGCTAAGAAAAGAATTGAAAACGAAAATAATTTATACTTTTGCAGTATTACAAATAAGTTAATTAATTGCAAAAGGCAGTTGAAATAATGGGTTTGTACTATATTTGTACCTTTCAATTGCAACTTATTGATTGTTACTACTCATTATATTCGGCTTCCAAATACGCCCTTTAAGTTTTATGGAAAATTATCTTGTTTCAGCACGTAAATATCGCCCCGATACCTTTAACTCGGTAGTTGGACAGCCTTCGATTACCTCGACGTTAAAAAATGCCATTCGAAGCAATCATCTGGCCCATGCGTATCTCTTTTGCGGTCCGAGAGGAGTCGGAAAAACCACATCTGCCCGGATTTTTGCAAAAACAATCAATTGTCTGAACCTTGGTGCCGATACTGAGCCATGCAATCAATGCGAATCATGTTTATCCTTTGGTGAGAACCGTTCATATAACATACACGAACTTGATGCTGCCTCGAATAATTCGGTCGACGATATCCGATCTCTGGTCGATAAGGTCAGAATTCCTCCTCAGATCGGAAAATACAGCGTATATATTATCGATGAGGTTCACATGTTGTCGGCTTCGGCGTTCAATGCCTTTTTAAAAACACTTGAAGAACCTCCGGCACATGCCATCTTTATCCTCGCCACGACCGAAAAACATAAAATCCTGCCCACGATCTTATCCAGGTGCCAGATTTACGATTTTAACAGGATCTCAATTCCTGATATCGAAAAATATCTTCGTGAAGTTGCCAGTAAAGAGAATGTTAATGCTGAGCCGGAAGCCCTGAATGTAATTGCTCAGAAAGCGGATGGGGCTATGCGCGATGCACTGTCGATCTTTGACCAGGTGGTTAGTTTCTGTGGTGCCAATGTTACCTATAAGGACACCATCGCCAATCTGAATGTTCTCGATTATGACTATTACTTTAAATTGACCGATTGTTTCCATAAAGGAGATATTTCCGGAACACTAATGATTTTCAGTGAGATTTTAGATAAAGGATTTAATGCTCATCATTTTGTTATGGGACTAAGTCAGCATTTCAGGGACCTGCTGATTTGCAAGGATGCCGTCACCATTCAATTACTCGAAGTTGGGGGAGAGATTCGCGAACGATATAAAATTCAGGCAACGACCTGTTCTATAAATTTTTTAATCGGCGCGCTTCAATTGACTTCTGATTGCGACATTCAGTACAAATCGTCTTCGAACCAGCGTTTTCTGGTTGAGTTGACCCTGGTAAGAATCTCTCAATTGGAAGAGTTATTAAAAAAAAAACAGTTGATGACGCAATAACAACACTTTCCCTCTTGCCAATCTTTTCAGGAATTGATCCGGCAAAAAAGGTAAGTAGTTCAAATAAAGTAAGTTTGGGTAAGATTGTTGCGCCGTTAAAGCCTGTCAGTGAACCCATTCCGCAACATCCGGCAACGCGAAAGCTTCCAGGTCGAAATGTATATTCAACTCCTTCCATTATGGATGCATTACGGGAGGACGTTAAGATTCAAGATAAATACGAAAAACCGGAAAATTCTGAAACACAATCTGCGAATGATGTTAAAGCGCATACATTCACTCAGGAGGAGTTAGTGAAGGAGTGGAAGAATTTTGTGGCAAATGTCGATGCTGCCCAGTTAAAATCGGCACTGGGGGCCAGGGAACCGTTACTGACGGAAGGGTGGCAGATCGAATACGAGCTCGATACTGAACTTCAGTTAAACAGGCTGACTCTTGATCTCAAACCGAAATTATTGGGTTATCTTCGCAATCGTTTTCGCAATGATGCTATTGAAATTCAGTTTAAGATATCAGAGAGTACGGAGAGTAAATCAAATATGCCCTATACGGAAGCAGAAAGATGGTCTTCGCTGGTGGAAAAGTATCCTGCACTTGCGATGCTTAAATCAAAATTCGGACTGGATTTTGAACAATCCTGACGTTCATGTTTTATCTGCAGGATAATGCAGTAAGAGTACGATTATTTATAATTATCAATATATCATCTAAACAATGGGAAAAATTAAAGTACTGAATCCGGTAGTCGAACTCGATGGGGACGAAATGACGCGCATCATCTGGAAAATGATCAGGGAACAATTGATTTTCCCTTTTCTGGATATTGACATTAAGTATTACGATTTAGGCATTGAGCATCGCGATGCCACGGATGATCAGGTAACGATTGATTCGGCATACGCGATTAAAAAGTATAAGGTTGGTATAAAATGTGCCACAATTACTCCGGACGAGGCGCGTATGACGGAATTCGGGTTGAAGAAAATGTATAAATCACCCAATGGAACTATACGTAACATCCTGGATGGTACTATTTTTCGTGAACCTATTGTTGTACAGAATGTTCCGAGGCTTGTTCCACAATGGACTGCCCCCATCATGATTGGCCGCCATGCTTTTGGAGATCAGTACCGCGCCACCGATATCGTCGTTGACCGTCCGGGTAAGCTCACCATGACTTTTACCCCTGATGACGGTTCCGGTGCGCAACCGCACGAGGTTTATCATTTTGAGGGTCCGGGAGTGGCACTATCGATGTACAATACTGAGGAGTCAATCCGGGGGTTTGCCCACAGTTGCTTTAAAATGGCGCTCATTAAAAAATGGCCGCTCTACCTCTCTACAAAGAATACAATTCTGAAAAAATATGATGGATTCTTTAAAGATATTTTCGAAGAGATCTTTGTCAATGTTTACAAACAGAAATTCATCGAGGCCGGTATTATTTATGAGCATCGCCTCATTGATGATATGGTTGCATCGGCACTGAAATGGAACGGCAATTTTATCTGGGCCTGTAAAAATTATGATGGTGACGTACAGTCAGATACTGTAGCCCAGGGATTTGGTTCTCTTGGCCTGATGACCTCCGTTTTAATGACTCCTGATGGTGAAACAATGGAGGCAGAAGCTGCGCACGGAACAGTGACCCGGCATTACCGGGAATATCAGAAGGGAAGACCTACGTCAACCAATCCTATTGCATCGATATTTGCATGGACACGTGGACTTGCTTTTCGCGGGAAACTGGATAATAACCAGCCCCTGATTGATTTCTCACATTTACTTGAGAAAGTTTGCATCGATACTGTTGAATCAGGCAAAATGACAAAAGACCTTGCATTGTCGATTTATGGCGAGAATCTGAAACCGGAAAATTATCTTACAACAGAGCAGTTTATGGATGAACTGATAAAACTGTTAAATAGCAGGATGGCGAATTAGCTTCAGTTTTTCTTGTTGTAATTAATGACGACAGGTTGGGTTAAACAAATCCTGAATTATTTCCGGCAAAAGGGGGTCGTCAAAAAATTATTACATTCTGACAAATAGCCGTCATTATTTCATTCGGATTGATTATTTTAGTTGAATATAAATTTAAAATAAAAGAGTATGATAAAGAAAGAAGTTGAAAAAGCGCTTAATGAGCAGATTAATGCTGAATTTCACTCGGCATACCTTTATTTGTCAATGTCTGCCTATTTTCTGTCTTCAGGACTGACGGGCTATGCAAACTGGATGCGGATACAATACCAGGAAGAACTTGCCCATGCTACCCGGTTTTTTGACTATGTGAATGAACGTAACGGGAGAGTGGAGTTGTCGCCAATCGCGGAAGTTCCAGTCGATTTTTCGGGGATAGTTAACGTTTTCGAAGAAACCTTGCTTCATGAACAGAAGGTCACCGGATTGATTAACAGGTTGATGGATGTTGCAATCAGTGAGAATGATCATGCAACGAGAAGTTTTCTTCAATGGTTTGTTGACGAACAGGTTGAAGAGGAGGCCAATGTTGAACAAATTCTGGATAACCTCAATCTGATCAAAGGTGAAGGTCAGGGACTTCTGATGATGGATCGCGAAATGCAGGCACGGGTTTTTGTGGATCCTTTTGCCGGAGCAAAATAGTTGCTTTTGGCAGGTATTCATAAATAGTTGGCAGAAAAATTTTTACATAAAAAGGAGCAGGAGTTTTACCTGCTCCTTTTTTTCTGACACTTAATTCTATGCAGATTTTATCGGTTTCTGACAATTATCAAACAGAGAATTGATCATTAGATTTCGGTACTTGCAACTTTTGAGTTACATTTGTAGCTGAATGTCTAATTTAGAGTTTAATCATACAATATAACGTAATGTCATTTTTAATTAAAGTGCTTTCGAATTTTTTTGGAAACAAATCTCAGAAAGATATTAAGGAGTTAACACCTGTATTACTAAAGATTAAGCAGGAGTATTCCCGATTTCCAGACCTGACCAACGATGAATTGAGAGGTGAATCGGCTATGCTTCGACAAAAGATACGTGATTACATCAAAGCTGACGAAGATGAGATAGCCGCATTAAAGGAACAGGCCGAAAGTGGCGTGCTTCCGCTTGAAGAGGGTGAAAAGATCTATGATAGGGTGGATAAACTGGAAGAGGGTATCCTGAAAAAAATTGAAGAGATTCTCAATGAGGTACTTCCCGTTGCATTTGCCATCGTTAAGGACACTGCGCGACGGTTTATGGAGAATGAAACGATAGCAGTTACGGCCACCGAATTCGATCGTGATCTCTCAATAGTTAAAGATTTTGTCGAAATTGACGGGGACAAGGCAATTTATAAAAATGAGTGGATCGCGGGAGGGGCATTGCAGAAATGGAATATGCTCCATTACGATGTGCAGCTTATTGGCGGTATTGTTCTTCACAGCGGCAAGATTTCGGAGATGGGTACCGGTGAAGGAAAAACACTTGTTGCAACCCTTCCGGTATTTCTGAACGCGCTTGCCGGCCGTGGTGTACACCTTGTTACAGTAAACGATTATCTGGCTAAACGTGACTCTGAATGGATGGGGCCAATTTACCAGTTTCATGGTTTATCGGTCGATTGTATCGATAAACATCAGCCCAATTCGCCCGAAAGACGCAAAGCCTATGAGGCTGATATTACATTTGGCACCAATAATGAATTTGGTTTCGACTACCTGCGTGACAATATGGCTGTTAACCCTACTGACCTGGTTCAGCGGAAACACCATTATGCCATCGTGGATGAGGTTGACTCGGTTTTGATCGATGATGCACGTACGCCACTGATTATCTCGGGACCAGTACCCAAGGGTGAAAATCAGTTATTCGATGAACTTAAAGCCCCCGTTGAACGGTTGGTAAAGGCGCAACGCGACCTCGTGGGTCAATATCTTGTTGAAGCAAAAAAGAAAATTTCCTCTTCCAAAAGTAAAGAATCCGAAGAAGGTGCTCTTGCCCTTTTCCGAGCTTATAAAGGTCTTCCAAAACATAAACCACTGATCAGGTTTTTAAGCGAAGAGGGAAACAAAGCCAAGATGCTTAAAGTGGAGAACTTTTACATGCAGGACAACAATAAAAACATGTACCTGGCCACTGATCCTCTCTTTTTTGTGATCGAGGAGAAATTGAATTCAATTGAACTGACAGATAATGGAATTGAAGTTCTTTCAAAAGATAACGAAGACAGCGGTTTCTTTGTACTGCCCGATGTTGGCGCCGAAATTGCTGATATACAAAATAATACACTTCTTGCAGAGACCGAACGTCTCGAACAGAAGGATATTCTGCTGCAGAACTTTGCCGTTAAATCGGAACGTGTACATACTGTAAACCAGTTGTTAAAAGCGTATACAATGTTCGAAAAGGATGTTGAATATGTACTGATAGATGGTAAAGTCAAGATTGTTGATGAACAGACTGGTCGTATCATGGAAGGGCGACGCTATTCCGATGGTTTACACCAGGCAATCGAGGCAAAGGAACGTGTAAAGGTTGAAGATGCAACTCAAACCTTTGCGACCATCACCCTGCAGAATTACTTCCGTATGTATCATAAACTTTCCGGGATGACCGGAACGGCTGAAACAGAGGCTGGTGAGTTATGGGATATTTATAAACTGGAAGTCGTTGTTATTCCTACAAATCGGCCTGTAATCCGTAAGGACCATGAGGATTATGTGTATAAAACAAAAAAGGAAAAATACAACGCCATTATTGACGAGATCGGAAGGCTTAACAAAATTGGCCAGCCTATGCTTGTGGGAACAACCTCAGTCGAAATTTCGGAATTGCTGAGCCGGATGCTGCAGATGCGTGGTATCAAACACCAGGTATTGAATGCCAAACTCCATCAGCGCGAAGCCGATATCGTGGCAGAAGCCGGTAAGTTGGGCATGGTAACCATCGCTACAAATATGGCTGGCCGTGGTACTGACATTAAGCTTACGCCCGAAACCCGGGCATTGGGCGGTCTGGCCATCATTGGTACTGAAAGACACGAATCACGTAGGGTCGACCGACAGTTACGCGGACGATCAGGACGGCAGGGAGACCCGGGTTCCTCACAATTCTTTGTTTCTTTGGAAGATGACCTGATGCGTCTCTTCTCTTCCGGGCGTATTGTCAATATCATGGATAAGCTTGGACTCAAGGACGGAGAGGTGATTCAGCACTCTATGATCTCCAAGTCAATTGAACGTGCACAGAAAAAGGTCGAAGAGAATAACTTCGGTATTCGTAAGCGTTTGCTCGAATATGATGATGTTATGAATTCGCAGCGCGAGGTAATTTATAAAAAACGGCGTCACGCGTTGTTCGGAGAAAGAATTGACGTTGATATCCTCAATATGATCTTCGACATGAGCGATACCATCACTTTGGAGCACCATCCCGACGGACGGGAGGGATTCGATGATTTCAAGCTCGGTCTGTTTCGCGCATTTTCTCTTGAATCACCAGTTAACACTGACGAATTTGCGGCATTGAAACCCGACGAAGTTGCGGATAAAACTTACCATGCTGCAATCGCTGGTTTTACACGGCGGTCACAGGCCATTTCCAAACAAGCCTGGCCGGTTATTAAAAATGTTTACGAGACTAAATCACATATTTATAACAATATCGTTGTCCCGATCACCGATGGAATACGATTATTCAATATTGTTACCAATCTCGAAAAGGCCTATAAAACACAGGGTCTTGATCTTGTGAAATCATATGAAAAACAGGTAATTCTGGCAACTATAGATGAACACTGGAAAGAAAATCTTCGTGAACTCGATGAATTGCGTACCTCTGTTCAAAATGCTTCGTATGAACAAAAAGATCCGTTGCTGATCTACAAACTTGAATCATTTAACTTGTTTAAGGCAATGATGGAAAGGGTCAATAAGGGGGTTGTTTCTACGTTAATGAAAGGACAAATACCGATCAGCGATCCCGATCAGGTTCGCGAGGCGCCTGTTGCCCGTCATCAGCCCGATCGTTCCAGATACCGCGAAGAGAAGAGCGATGCCTCCGGACATACATCCGAAAGGGCAGAAGAAAAACCGGTTCAACATGTTCAATCGGTGCGAGTAACTCCGAAAGTTGGACGAAATGAACCTTGTCCCTGCGGCAGCGGTAAGAAATTCAAAAATTGTCACGGTCACGGACTACCGGAATAGGGTTAACGGCTTCTGATATTTGGCTATCGCCATCTGCAATTTGTAAATGGCTTTCGCCGATATGAGATTTGTAATTTGTAATTCATAATTCATAATTCTTAAATGAATACACTTTTGGCAATAAACTGGAATGCAAGTCCTGAGCTTTTTAGCCTTGGCCCGATATCTATCCGATGGTATGGATTGATGTTTGCATTGGGTTTTCTTTTTGGATTCTCCATTCTGACCAGGATGTTCAAATCCGAAGGATCGGATCCCGAGTGGGTGGAAAAACTATTTGTCTACGTGATTATTGCAACCATCGTGGGAGCAAGGCTCGGACATGTTTTTTTTTATGGATGGGAATATTATTCTCAGCATCTTATCGAGATTTTCCTGCCAATTGCCAAAGGAGCTGACGGGTATAAGTTTGTTGGATTTCAGGGTCTGGCCAGTCATGGCGGTGCATTTGGGATTTTTATTGCCGTCTGGATTTTTTCAAAAAAGGTTACCAAACGACCCGTTTTTTGGACACTCGACCGCTTGCTGGTACCTGTAGCTCTGGTGGGTGCTATGATCAGAACAGGAAACCTGATGAATTCTGAAATTTATGGAGTTGCCACCAGCTTACCCTGGGGATTTATTTATGAACGAAATGAGGAGACAATAGCAAAACATCCGACCCAGATCTATGAGGCCATTTGTTACCTGATTACATTCGGGTTATTGCTGTATTATTTTTACAGGAAGAATACCCTTAAGGACAGAACCGGTTTTCTTACGGGCGTATTCTTTATTGGAGTTTTCTTTTCGCGTTTTATGATCGAGTTTGTCAAAGAAAACCAGGAGCCGTTCGAGGCAGGCATGGCGATTAATATGGGACAGATTCTGAGCATACCTTTTATAATCGGCGGAATATGGCTGATCTATCATGCCCTGACGCATCCTCCGGTGATTTATACAAATAAAAAAGGGTTTCCAGGACGAAAATAAAAATTATCCAAAGTGCAACAGCAGGGAATTAATGATGCAATAGAGGAAATAGAATCAGGAAAGGGTCTTTCTAATGAGAGCGTTATGACAAATATTCGCCAGCTGTATACTCATGCCTAAGCACATAATATGGTCACCTTTAGCTGAAAGGGACTTTGGAAATTATATTTCGAATCAGGTATATACCAATCCC
>JBBRGI010000060.1:0-14529 GCA_038240855.1 Bacteroidales bacterium
AGAGATACGTCCCTGCGGGAAGTGATTTTTCAAAGAGTACGGTTTGGGTTATTCCTGCTTCGACATCTGCATCAAAAATTCTGGCAATACGCTGACCATTCATTGACGTGATATCGAGTGTTACTTTTGCATTATCGCTGAGCCGGAAATCAAAGGTTATCGCTCCTGATGTCGGATTGGGATAAGCTTTAAGTTCATTCATTGCCAGTGGTGCCTCCTTTGATAACTGGGTTACATCGCCAGGCAGGATTGCAGCTTTCAGGTTATTCACAACAATATCACGAGATATGGCAGCACTCGTTGCACAGTTATTTGATGCAGTTACAGACAGGGTACCGGAAGTAGCAGTTTTTGAGAAGCTTATCAATACAGAATTTGATGTTCCGGTAATGGTTGCCCCCATTCCCGAGTAACTCCAATTGTACGTCAAACCAGCTACAGATGGCACGGTGTATCTGATATTCGACTGACCTTGTGATACAGAAACCGAGCCTACAGTAAAAAATGCCGGCATGGCAGGCGGATTGGTGACGATAATTCCCAGCCACCTTGCAAGACTTGCGCTACAACCATTCGACGCTCTAACAGACAGTATACCGGAAGTGGCATTGTTCGAATAATTTACCGTTACTGAATTTCCTGATCCTGTTATTGTTGCTCCGCCTCCCAGGTATGACCATTGGTAATCAATACCTTCAATTGGCGGCACGGTATAAACAGCACTGGAACCCCTGCAAACATTGGTTGTAGAAGTAGTGAAATTGCCAGGTCTTGCAGGAAGCCAATTGGCTACATCAATGGTTTTCGAGGCAGGTACTGCTGCGGTACAACCACTTATATTGGTATAATTAACCTTTACCGTTTTACTTCCCAGTGATAACCAGGACACCTTTAGATCATTACTTGTACTGGTGCCTCCTGATATTTTAATGTAATCAGTTCCTGATTTTCCGGGAATTGTCCATAGGTAATTTGACTGACCGGATTCGGTAGTATATGTTGCAATTCCCAACCGGCAAAGATTGAATCCAGGAACTGATGTAATTGTAGGAGACGGAACCTGATTGACTGTAAACAAAGCTTCATTTGATGTTGTCACACCACTTGCATTAGTCAATATGACCCTGTATTTATTATTTGTGAGTAAAAGAGTCGCAGGTTGAATTTTTAAGGATGCAGTTGTCACACCAGAATATGGAGTCACATTTGTCAGGTTTGTCCATGTAGCACCCTGACCGGTACCTAATAACTGCCATTGATAGGAAATAGCCGTCGCGCTGGTTGCAGTTACGGAGAAAGTAGCTGCTAATCCATTGCACGCTATAACCGGAGCAGGCTTTACTGTAATCTGCGGAAACCTCAGTGGAGAAGGAGCTATTGGCAACGGACGCATCATACTCATGTCTTCATGATCAACAATATGGCAGTGCCAAACGTATCCAGGGCCTAAGCTCGGGTCGAAAGGGAACATTAACTCAGCAGGTGTTGCATTTACGGGCCTGTCTGTAGGAGCGACCCTTACTACAAAAGTAGTCACCTCTCCGGGCATCACAATTATATTGTCTTTCCATCCATTTTCTTCAGGATTTGCAGGAAGAACCGGACCAAGAAGAAAAGGTTTTATTTCAGGATTTCCTCCCAAAGCTCCTTCGGCATTAGGGGTATCATATGGGTAAGGAGAGCCGGCACCACCGGGATATCCCATTCCCGCCGGAAATTCCGGTAAGCCTCTCAAATTCCAGGCAGCCTTGTAAGCATCCATATAATTATTCACATCAATCGCCTGCCGGCTTACAAGTTGCCACTGAAGCAGGTGGATATGAATTGGATGTGCATCTGCAGATATGTTTATAATTGAAAAAATTTCAGTTGTTCCTTCACGGGGTATTTCAGTCGGACCTCCAAATGGGTGTGGCGGTGTACCCGGACCCGGAGTACCTGGTAAAGCCAATGCGGCATCGAAATAAGCATTGTTTACCAGAACCGATGCCGGACCATTTGCCCCCATCACTTCATTCAATACTATATGCCGCTTAACATCCGGTTTTACACCCGCCATTAAATTGCCGGCAAAATCGGTAAGTTTCACAAGTGGGGTAACAGGCCTTAAATTTGCCGGAAGCTGGCTTTTATCTGCCGGCCTACTTGCAGTAGTACCTGCAGTAGCAGAAACCATATTCCCGTTAACAACAAACTGCATGATTCGGCCAGTTGTCAACGGATCTACCGGATCACCATCCGGATACGGTGCACCCGCATTATTCACCAGTGTGTAGGTTTTACCAGCCAAACCCGTGAAATCCACTATTACATCATACCGCTGACCCGGGGCCATTAGAAGTGTTTGACTAGCATTTGGGTCTAAATGTACCGGTTTCTGCAGCAAACCTCCTTCCCCGCCTATAACTGTTATGATTGGCCCGGGTTGGCCGTTCGTCGCATCAACAAACCACATATTCAAAAACCTTGCATTACATCCCTCAAGCATACGGAACCGGTATTTGCGTGGTGCGACACTGAGGTAAGGCCACGATTTGCCATTGACTGTCATCACATCACCCACAAATTCGGGTGTCCAGAATGGGTGAAGCTCCGGATTAGTCGGTGCAACAGGCCAGAACAGTTCGCCTTTGACATTAAACATCCGGTCCTGGATGGCAATTTCAATTTCAGGAAGATAGGGAGCAGCATTGAATGTAGTTTGATCGGGAGTAGGCGCAACCTCCTGCACCAAATCATCACCCGACCAACCGGGAACCCGAGCTTTTTCTTCATCCTGGCCTCTGAGAAAATAGTAACCGGCCAGACCAGTATACACATTAATACGGGTAAGTCCGTCATCATGCGGGTGATACCAAAGCGTTGAAGCTTCCTGCTGATTAGGATAGGAAGAAAGGCTCGATGCGTTGAATGCAAATCCAGGGCCCTCTGTATTTACACCTGTCGTACCCCTTGGCATAAACCAGGAATTGGGACCACCATCCGAACCGGAAGGCATTTCACCACCATGCAGGTGAACAACCATCGGGATAGGTCCATCATAAGGATCTGTTAACGGATTCCCGTTCAAAGTATAACCATTCATCATCAGGGTCTGATCAGCCAGTATATTGAAATCAGCGTATCTTACCCCAGCCAATTCATTTTGATACTGCACCTTCAATGGAAATCCCTGCTGAGCTTCAATGGTCTGTGCAGGCCACATTGCCGGACCAAAAGCGCCTCCATTATATGAAATCTGGTAAGCTGCATAATTTCCCTTACCTGCATCTGGCGTTGCAGGATTTCCAATAGTGCCGTTTGCAAGTACTGTGCCTTTAGATAATGCAACCTGTTTAACAGGAACTGCCTTAACAATTAGATTTCCGCCTGCTTTGGCGTTTACCCTTAATCCTGCGGCAAAATGTGGCAAAGGATCAACGAATTGCGGAATTATCGCAGGATCAATAGATTCCGCAAACGGAAAATAATTAATAATTAGGACGGTAAGTTTTGATTTTCCTAAATTCGGGTCAGTATAACTTACACTAACGGTCTGTTGGGAAGTAGGATTAACCCAATCGACAGTAATTGAATTTGTCCCCAGACCAATAATATTCTGACCTGCAGGAGAAGATACCGACCACAAATAATTGTTCATTCCCGGTTCCGTGGAGTAAATCTGACCCGGTGTTAGTCCACCACTAAGAGTCGCAGGAATGCCGTCTTCCACTGGTCCGGTAATCGTAGGAACAGGAGCTTGTGAAAACACCTTCACAGCTAACATCATCAACACAAATACTACACTGAAGTACTTCATGTAACTTGTTGTTTCCATTTTTTATTAAATTTAAGCATTTCAAAAGAAATTTTATAAATTAGGATTAAGAAGAACAGGTTTAAAATATTAAATATTAACGCTCCCACTAATATTCAAGCTTTTGCAGAAAACAAATGTTAATTCCTTCTTAATATACTTTTACCAAGTTTAAGGAATAGTGTGGGCTATTTTATAGGTATAAACTCCAGAAATAAATAGTGTAAACCCTAAAATTCAAAAGCCTTTTACTGATAGCATGCAGTATCCGGTTAATAACTCTTTTGTACTGTAAATCGCATTACAAATAATTTCTCCCAACAGATTATCAGATGTTAGCTTTCGAATTTTATCACAGTTTTTATCGCTTTTTCCAGTTCCTGCTTTCCCGCTGTTTTTAACACAAAGCCTTTGACTCCAGCATTTAACATGGCAATATAGGTTTCATTTCCATAAGATTGAGTGACCACCAGAATTTTTAAACCGGGCATTTTAACAATTGCTTTCCGCGCTGCCTCCAAACCTCCCATTACCGGCATTTCAATATCCAATAACACTAAATCCGGGTTAAGTCTTTCCAATAAATCAAGCAACTCCTTGCCGTTTTCAGCTTCAGCAATGACCTCGCCAATCTCTTCCATTTCAATAAGGAGTTTCAACCCTTCCCGAAACAAAGGATGATCGTCGGCTATAATTATTTTTACATTGTTATCCATGAAAATAATCTGATTTCAGAAACAACGTTATGCAATTTATTATTATTATTCATCGGTGTAAACTCTAAAAATTGCATATATTAAACCCTAAAAATGGTATGCTTCTGAGGAAATATTTTTGAAAAAGGATGTTTAGGCGCAATCAAATAGCTCAATATTTTTAAGTTGATAAAGCAGGTGTAACCTATCAAAAGTCATAAATTATCGACCAGTTTATTCTTCAACGCATAAAGAATGAGATTGATTGTATTTTTTGTACTGGTCTTTTCCAGCAATTTTGACCGATGAGCCTCTACGGTCTTAATACTTCGAAAGAGTTTATCTGCAATTTCGTTGGCGGAAAAACCCTTGCAAAGGTATTGCAGTACTTCAAGTTCCCGACCTGTAATATCAATGCCAATAATTCCTGAATGGTCAGAAATAGAATGTTGTTTGCCTGAATCTAAGATGATTTTACGCAAAAGTTCATTTGAAAAATAGCTTTCGCCTCCAATCACGGTATTTATAGCTTTTTCAAGTTCCTGTTTTCCTGAAGTTTTAAGGATAAAACCCATCGCACCTGCATTGATGATATCGGTATAATTTTTTTTCGCGCTAAGCATGGAAAGTACAAGAATTTTTAAATCGGGCTTTATTGCTATTGCTTTGACGATTGCCTCCAATCCTCCCATTTCTGGCATTTCAATATCCATTAATACCAAATCTGGCTGAAGTTTCTCCACGAGATTAAGAAACACGCGTCCATTTTCAGCCTCGGCAATCACCTTACCCATCCCTTCTGTTTCAATAAGTAGTTTCAATCCTTCCCGAAACATGACATGGTCGTCAACGATGATAATTTTAGGAAAATGATTCATACAAAAAGGTTTATCCGTTTTTCGTTGTTTATTTCGTTAACAGGTAGTTCAATAAATACGTTCATCCCTTTTCCAAAGCTGGTTTCGATCTTAATGGTCCCACCTATGACTTTAATCCTTCGTTGAATATTCATTAATCCCAAACCTTTGTTCGTTTTTGTTGTGTTGTCTAAATCAAACCCGATACCATTATCATGGTAGGAAAATACAATTCTGTTTTTTTCCTTTTGGTAATTGAATGTGATATTGACATAGGTTGCCTTTGCATATTTTACGGTATTGTTAATCAGCTCAGTTGTGATCCGGTATAGGGAAGTTTCCAGTAAATTGTTGAACCTGTCTTTTGAATTGTACTTAAAGTTGATGGTTAATTTATTCGTATCGTTGATGCTTTGTATAAAGTTAAGTATAGTATCTTCATATCCCAGATTATTCAGAATTACCGAGTTTAAGCCGAGTGCCACCTCTCGTGTAGTTTGAATCGCTTTTTCAATATATTTGTTACCCTTTTCAGTAATAATCCTAATTTTTTCGACATCATCAGTTTCAGACAGCCATTGGAAGTATAGTTTGACAGCGGACAATAAGGGACCTAATCCATCGTGCAATTCACGCGAAAAGTGGTTGCGTTCGCGTTCTTCAACTTCAACGGTAACATTTAATAATTCATCTGTCCGTTGCTTTACACGGTCTTCAAGTTCTTCATTAAGACGTTTCAACGCTTCTTCCGCATATTTACGCTCGGTGATATCCTGAAGAGTACCAATCATTCTGACAGGATTCAACTGATGATCATAGATGATTTCTCCAAGTCCATGTACCCATCGTTCATTACCGTCCTTGAAACGGAATATTTTATATTCGTGATCGAATCGTTTCTTTTCATCCTCCACCCGCAAAAGATAGACTGAAAGCGCTGCCTGGAACTCGGGATGTATGCGCTCAAACCATCCATCCAATGTGTTAGGATATGTTTTGTCAATGCCGAAAATTTTATACATCTCCGGTGAAGCTTTCCATGTTCGGGTAATCAAATCAACTGAATAACTTGCAATTTGAGCCATCGCTTGCGATTCACGCAAAAGGCGTTCATTTTCCATTATTGCATCCGCCGTTTGCTTTCGCTCAGTGATATCATGTATCATGCCCACAGAACGGACAATTTTTCCTGAAGCATCTCTTATATGTTCGCATTTCTCATAGACATGCCGAAGCTCTCCGGAGTACTTGCGGATAATGCGGTGCTCAATCTCATAGCTTTCTTTCCCTTCCTGTATTGAATTTAAATACGCTGAATTAATTATTTCACGATCTTCAGGATGAACTGCATCAAGAAATCCCTCATAGGTGGCAGGAAATTCATGCTGCTCCAGACCAAATATATGATAAATTTCGTCACTCCAGGTTAACCGGTTTGTAATAAAATCAAGTGACCATGAGCCTAAATGTGCAATTTCCTCTGCCTTGTTCAAAAGATCTTCCTTTTGCTTTAGCGCTTCTTCTGCTTTCCTGCGCTCTGTGATGTCACGTATGAATGCCACAAATTTTCCATCATCCGCAGACTTGTATCGTACGCTGATTTCGACATCAAAAATACTTCCGTCTTTACGACGATGCCGTGTCTCGAACCGATCTTTACTCAGAATACCAATCTTTTGAATACGGGTAGCAATTTCAGAGGTCACTTCAACTGCTTCGAGTTCGTTAATGCACATTGAAAGCAGCTCCTTCTCGCTAAAGCCACTCATCCGACAATAGGCTTCATTAACCTCCAGGAGCGAGCCTTGTTTATCCACCAGCCAGAAACCATCCATGGCGTTCTGTAATATCGCAAAACGTTGTTTTTCTAGCTCCTTTATTGTATCCACCGATTGCTTGCGGACAGTAATATCCTCCGCAGTTACAAGACAATGTTCTCCACTTTCGGCAATGATGCCATTAAGATTAACATAAATTGTCCCTGTACCATTTGAAGACAAGGTCACCTTGCAGTTTTCTTTGGTTCTGCTTTCAAATATTTTCCTGAGGAAGTGATTGAATATTGTCCTGGTATTATCGGAAACGAAAAAGCCAAACATGCTGTTTATTAAATTCAACCGTTCTTTGCCAAGCATCTGCGAACCATATAGATTTAGACCGATGATTTTCCCTTCATAGGTAAGGGTAAAAAAACCTGATGATACAAAATCGAAAAATTGTAAATTCTCTTTTACAATATTCCTTTTCAGAATCTTTCCTGCATTCTGACGAAGGAGACCCAAATCAGTAATGCCACTTTTTAGCTTTTTCATAGGCTCTTAGCAGTCAATTCCGTTCATTATATTCATCGATAGTATATAGATTTACGTGTTAGCAGCAATAAAGTTTCAATTTACCTAACCACAATGTGTAACTTGCCATACCGGGGTTACCGGAGTAAACAAAGATCAGTAATGATAGCAAATGATGTAAATGTTGTGTCCTTACTTAACTTTTACTGCAATTGTTTCTGCATTGGCCGCAGGACCTGATTCCCAGGATCGGTTATACTCCAGTTTGATAATATCGGAACCACTTTTGATTCCTTTGAAATTCCATATTTCAGTTCCTCCGCCGCCAATTTTGCCAGGACCAGACTCAATAAAATGATGACCCACCGTATCAACGGCCGTAACATCATCTTTATTAACCCATTTCCATGAATAACCAGTTGATGGACTGGAGGCTAATTCAATCTGGAAAGTTTCACCAATCTCAATTTCAAATTCCGTTTTCATGATTTTTGACATTATTTTGCAACCTGAGACAATGCAAATCAAAACTACTATTCCGACAATTTTCATCCTATGCATCCGATTGACTTTTTTATACAGACAGCAGGACGAGCGATCAATAATTTTATTTGGCTCTTACAACAAAAATCCCTGTCGTGTTTTTGGAGTCTTTAAGATAATCGGCAAGCGGAACCCGTGTGGTTTCCACTTTTCCTCCCGACAAGGAAGCATGAAGCAGGTAAACCCGGCCATCTTTTTTATAGAGTATTCCCACATGCGACACATCCATTCCCGGAATCCGGGTAGTTAACGCCACTAAATCCCCCTCCAAAATATCACGTTCATGCAGGGCAATTTTTTCTTTTGGGATATAAAAAAATGGCTGCGATGATACCCGGATTTCAACTTTTTTTATTTCATCAATTAACACACTATTCCCCTTTAGTTGCGGGTACGAGTCAGGATGTGAACTCATAAAATTAAGAACCACAGGGCATTTCACGCCCCCAAGTTTAGAGGTTACATCCTCAACAATCCCCTTTGCCTGGTTGTCGGTGATCCATTCCCCGAAATAATGCAAACGACTTCCATAACCATTTAACACCCCATTCCGGTACCTTATTTTCTCAAGTTCACTGATAAACTTTTCAAAGTCAGGGGATCCGCCTTTGATGGTTCGCGCTATTGCAAGGCAATTTTCGACAAATGTGGTACAGTCGAGCTCACGCAGATTTACGATCAGATTTTCTTCATTATCAATATCCAGGGTCTTGCCAACGTAAGGTGTGATTTTAAAATCATTGCCGATTTTCAGTATTAATTCACCCGTCGGCAGAAGACTATCTTTTGAAAATTTATCCAGTTTTTCCCGGAACAGGATTTTGTCCTTTTCGGTTACAATGATTTTTGGCACTTCGACCGTAGTTGCGACCAGCCTGATCGTTAGAATCAAAATAACAAACAGAATAAATTCTCTTTTCATTTTCCGGTTTTATACTTGAACTTTCACCAAAGGTAATTAATTGCAAGACTGCTATCCGTCAACTGACGAACTTATTTATGTCTTTTCTTTAGTTCCCTTGCGACGTCTTCAATACGGTAACCTTTATGCGACAATAATACGATTAAATGATATACCAGGTCCGAAGCTTCATAAAGTAAACGTTCGTCGTTCCCGGCCATTGCCTCAATTACTGTTTCGACAGCCTCCTCACCAACTTTCTGTGCCATCCGCGAAGTGCCGTCTTCGAACAAGGATGTCGTATATGATCCCTTAGGCATTTCAATTTTGCGCGTATCGATAAAATCCTGCAATTGCTTTAAAAACAGGACATCCTCCGATTTATTATCTTCACCCCAACAGGTATCCGTGCCCGTATGACAAACAGGTCCAACGGGGTTCACCTTAATCAGTAGGGTATCCTGGTCACAATCGGGTTGTATGGATACCACTTTCAGGAAATTGCCCGACTCCTCCCCTTTTGTCCATAACCTGTTTTTGGTACGACTGAAAAATGTCACCAGTCCGGTAGCGACGGTTTTATCATAAGCTTCCTTATTCATAAACCCAAGCATCAAAACTTTGGCAGTTGTATTGTCCTGAATTACAGCAGGCAGTATATCACCTGCCAGTTTTTTGAAATCAAGTTCCATATATATCTTAATAGTCTTCGTTTAAAATTCACTATGGCAAACTCCGGTAAGTATTGTTCGTTGCCGGAAAACTGAACCGGAAAATCGGGGATAAACCTTTTTAATCAGCGCGGGTATAAAAATGGTATTACCCAACCACTGAAAATCGCTATCAATCTATCTCACGCAAATCCCCTGCCCGCGAAGATAGTGCTTTAGATCGGGAATGGCAATTTCACGAAAATGGAAAATGCTGGCAGCGAGACCCGCGTCTGCATTCCCTAAGGTAAATACATCGGCAAAATGTTCCATCGAACCGGCCCCGCCTGAGGCGATAAGCGGAATTGTAAGACTATCCGAAAGCTTGGCCAGTTCCTTGTTGGCAAAACCGTTTTTTGTGCCATCGTGATTCATTGAAGTAAACAGAATTTCACCGGCCCCGCGGTTCTCAGCCTCCTTTGCCCACGAAAAGAGTTCCTTATCAGTTGGAATACGCCCCCCATTGACGGTCACTGTCCAGTAATTATTGGCTTCCCGTGCATCGATGGCAACCACCACAAACTGGCTTCCGAAATTACGTGCCAGGTCATCAATCAACTGTGGGTTACGGACAGCAGATGAATTGATTGAAATTTTATCAGCTCCGGCTTCGAGTAACGCCGCGGCATCGTTTAGTTCACTGATTCCCCCGCCAACGGTAAACGGAATATCGAGATTTTGGGCTATGCGCCTGACCAGTTCCACAAAAGTTTTCCGTCCTTCGTGAGTGGCGGTAATATCAAGAAATACAAGTTCGTCAGCGCCCTGTTCTGCATAAAGCTTTCCCAGTTCAACAGGGTCGCCCACATTGATAATATTTATAAAATTCACCCCTTTCACGGTCTGTCCGTCGCGGATATCGAGGCATGGTATAATTCGTTTTGCAAGCATATGTTTAAAGTTAAACAGTTAAAAAGGCAGAAGGCAGAAGGCTGAAGGCAGAAGGCTGAAGGCAGAAAGCTGAAGGCTGAAAGCTGAAGGCTGAAGGCAGATGGCAGAAGGCAGAAAAAACTTCTGCCTGTGAAACTTCTCCCTTCTGCCTTTCTACTTCTGCCTATTTTACTTCTTACTATCTCTAACCTTCGAAATCAAACTCGAAAGCATTTTTTCTATTTCGATACTCAAAGAATTGATATCTTCAAATTTTTCTTTATTCAGATAACCGAGTTGAATACATATTTCCAACTGTGTCTGAAATTCATAAAGCGAACCGGATGATATTTGCAGGAACCGGATATAATCACCGGAATGATTTCTTCCATAACCTTCTGCTATATTACTTGGTACTGAAACTGCACTTCTTCTGATTTGAGCGGTCAAACCGTAAACTTCTTCCTTTGGGAATAATTGCGTTTCCTTATAAATGGATATCACCATCAGCATCGATTTTTGCCAAACAATTAATTCTCTGTAAGTTGTCATACTACTATAAATTTGCTAATGCCTTTTAATTCAGATTATTAACTTCTACCTTCTGCCTGACTCGTTCTGAAATTCGTTTACAGATTTTTTGTTTATACTGCATTTACTTCTTTCAATATTTGCTATGCGGCGCATACGGCAGCATAATTTAAATTTAACTTTCCAGATGCGCCTTTGTCTGTTTTCCTTTTCTTACACTGAGTGGTGCGATCCCGAGTTATTTAGCTGACATTAGTGAATCTTAGTTTCCGGGATCGCTTACCCGGGGCTATTAACATTGAACCCATTCTGGGTTATGCTTCACTCATTATTCTGGAATACATTTCAAATTTGAAAACTTCTCACCTTCTGCCTTCTGCCTGTCTACTTCTGCCTGTCAGCCTTCTGCCTTCTGCCTGCCTACTTCTGCCTATTTGTAAAACTTCCTGATCTCCTCCATTGTAATCCTTCCTTCGTAGATGGCCTTTCCCGTGATTACAGCCGGGATTCCCGCCTCCTGTAATTCGAGGATATCGGCCATCGAACTGACTCCCCCGCTCGCGATAAGATAGGTTTCAGGAACTGACGAAAGAATCTTTTTATACAAATCGGTGGCCGCTCCCTGCAACATCCCGTCGCGACTGATATCGGTACTGATAATTTTTCGGATTCCCTTTGAATACCAATTACCAATAAAGGTGAAGATATCTGTTCCGGTACTCTCCTGCCACCCCGCAACTGCGATCATTTCGTTTTTCGCGTCAGCACCCAGGATAATTCGGTCGGTGCCAAATTTTTCAATCCACTTTAAAAAAGTCTCAGGTGACTTTACCGCGATACTGCCGCCTGTTACCATTGAAGCCCCCGATTCGAACGCAATTTTGAGATCTTCATCCGACTTTAGTCCTCCGCCAAAGTCGATCACCAAATCGGTATTCATAGCAATACTTTCCAATACTTTCTGATTAACAATGTGATGCGCTTTCGCTCCATCGAGGTCGACAAGATGCAATCTTTTCAATCCCGCAGACTCGAACATCTTAGCAACCTCAAGCGGATTTTCGTTATAAACTGTTTTCTGCTGATAGTCACCCTGACTAAGCCGTACACATTTTCCGTCAATGATATCAATGGCCGGAATAATTTCAATCTTCATTCGTGGATATTTTGATTTTTTAAGCTCCTGAACATGCCCCTGCGATACTCATCACGACTGGTTGAATGTGCTCAGACCTTAAGATTTATAAAATTTTCAAGAATTCTTGCGCCAGACTTGCCGCTTTTTTCGGGGTGAAACTGTGCAGCATAATAATTATCACGCTGCAGAGCTGCACTGAAAGGGACGATATAGTTGCAAACCGCTGCAGTATCCGAGCCTGTAGTGGCGTAATAAGAGTGAACGAAATAGAAATATTCTTCTTCACTAATTTGATCAAATAGTGGCGTTTTTAAACCGGAAAGGCTGTTCCAGCCCATATGAGGAACCTTAAACACTGCCGGGTTATCGGGAAGTGGCTCAAATTTCATCACCTTTTCGGGAAAGATACCCAGGCATGTTGTATTGTTCTCCTCGGAGTGGGAACACATCAGTTGTAAACCAAGGCAGATACCCAGAACCGGTTGTTTAAGGTCGCAGATCAAGGTATCAAGCTTGTGATGTCTCAGGTAGCTCATGGTTGTGGAGGCCTCACCTACCCCTGGAAAAATGACGCGGTCGGCACTTCGGATTTCATCCTGATCGGCTGTGATTAATGCCGAAACCCCGAGTCGCTGTAAGGCAAAGTCGACAGACCGTATATTCCCGGCATTATATTTTATAATTACAATCTTCATCTTTAAATATAGGATTTTTTTTATTTCAGGAGTATCCCGATGACCAGTACCAGCTCCTTAAAATCAACATGCCAATCAGGACAATTTTGGTAACTTTCACAAAGCTTTTCATGGCGATCTGTTTTAGTTGAATACGACGGTTCGGTTGTTAAAGACCAGTATTTTGCGCTGAATATGTTTATATACCGCTTCGCTTAAGACAATTTTCTCAAGATCACGTCCTTTCCGGATCAGGCTTTCAACATTATCAAGATGGGATATCCGCACAATATCCTGTGTAATAATGGGCCCTGCATCAAGTTCAGTGGTTACATAATGACTGGTTGCCCCGATAATCTTCACACCACGCTCATGTGCCGCATGATAGGGCTTTGCGCCGGCAAATGCCGGCAAGAAGGAGTGGTGAATATTTACGATACGATTCGGGAAATGCACCACAAACTGATCGGACAAAACCTGCATGTATCTCGCCAAAACGACGAAATCAATGTTGTATTGTTCCAGAATTTCGAGTTCTTTTTGTTCCTGAACGAGTTTATTTGAACTGTTCTTTTCCACCAAATGGAAATCAATTCCAAACCGCTGTGCCACAGGTCTCAGTGTTTCGTGGTTGCTGACTATTACCGGGATATCGGTGTCCCAGTCGCCGGCCGTATAACGTGAGAGAATATCAAAAAGACAATGTGACATTTTTGATACAAACACAGCCATTCGCGGACGTTTATCGGAAAAATGAAGTGCAAACTTTATCTCGAATTTTTGCGCAATAAGTGTTTCAAAGTAGTCGGCAATTTTTTCCCTGGGAATTGCAAATCTTTCTAGTTCCCATTCCACCCGCATATAGAACAACTCCTCCTCATGATCAACATGCTGATCGAGGTAAATTATATTCCCGCGATTTTCATTTAAAAATTCGGTGACAGCGGCCAGAATCCCTTGTTTATCGGGACAATGAATAAGTAATATTGCTGTGTTTTTTACACCCGTATCCTTACGTATCGATTGCATATGCTATAGATGAATTTACAAATTTAGAGTACACCCTTTGTACTGGGAAGTGATTGTACAAACGGATCTTTGCGTATTGCCATTTTCAAAGCGCGCGCAAATGCCTTGAATATTCCTTCAATCTTATGATGTTCATTAGTTCCCTCAGCCTTAATATTCAGATTTGCCAAAGCCGAGTCTGACAAAGATTTAAAGAAGTGATAAAACATCTCGGTGGGTACATCGCCCACTTTTTCGCGATGGAATTCGGCCTGCCACACCAGCCAGGCTCGTCCGCCAAAATCGAGGGCCACCTGTGCCAGGCAATCGTCCATGGGGAGACAAAAACCGTATCGTTCGATTCCCCGTTTATCGCCAAGCGCTTTTCGGATTGCCTCACCAAGAGCAATCCCGGTATCTTCGATCGTATGATGCTCATCAACGACCAGATCACCAATTACATTCACAGTAAGATCACAACCCGAATGGCGACCGATCTGGTCGATCATATGATC
>JBBRGI010000061.1:0-14451 GCA_038240855.1 Bacteroidales bacterium
TGATTAGATGGATTGCCTGGCTCGGGGATGATTTTTGCAAAACGCATGGTCGAATCACCACCCTGGTATTGCAGACTAAAATTGCCGATGTCAGGATGATTGTCAAGGTCGTTTACCCAATGATTGTGATCGGTAAAGGAGAGGCCTCCCCCAGTAATATCTGCTTCCGAACCGTTTGCAACTACCTTCGAATCAGGTTCAAACCCCGAATGGAAAATTAATTCCCCGGCTTCAGGTTTAACTCCTTGCTTCTGGGAAAATGCTGAAAACAAAACAAGTTGTAAAATTACAATCAACTGAAATTTTCTCATGAGTTTAAAAGAGTTATTCCCGTATGCACGGGATTGTTAGTAAAATCAGTACTTCACGTTCTCTGATATTCCTTAAACAGAATTACTTTTTTCCCACATTCTGAATTGATTGTAGCGATATGGTCAATTAATTTGGTAAACTCTATCACTGCACCTGATTTTGTGCTGCGGGATCAATCAATTTTTTTGGTATATTATATCGTAACCGGCCCCTCAGTGGAGCCCTGGTCCTCAACATGGACCAATTTAGAACAAATATAAAACAACTTTAATGAATTTTTACACTTTGGTATCACAAATTACCTCGAAAATATGCCAAATGTCATTGTGTTTTTATCCTCACTGTTAAATCGTAAGTGAAAAAACAAATGGAATGTGCCAGTAATCGGTTGTGAGGAACAAAATATTTCTAATTTTACAGCAATAAACAATAAAATACAGGGAAATGAAAGTATTTAAATTCGGAGGAACTTCAGTGGGATCTGTTGAAAACATGAGATCTGTGATGAACCTCATTGCTGACGGAGAACAAAAGCTGGTCGTGTTATCTGCGATGTCGGGAACAACAAACAGTTTGGTTGAAATATCTGATTACCTGACAAAAAAAAATAAAGAATCGGCATTAAGTATTATTAGTGCCCTTGAAAAAAAATACTATAACGTTGTTTTCGATCTCTATACGACCAAAGAGATGAAAGACAAGGGTAAACGCGTGCTCGAAGAACGGTTTGAAGTCATTAAGTCATATACTGCAGGTGTTTTTACAGAAGCAGGAGGAAGGGCATTACTGGCACAGGGAGAGCTTATCTCAACTGCATTGTTCACCTTGTTGTTGCAGGAATCGGGATTTAAAGCACTCTTACTTCCCGCGCTTGACTTTATGAAAATTGATTCGGACAAGATGCCCGACAGCTATTACATTAAGGATAAACTGAATGGCATTATAAAAAGTCATGCCAGAGCTGATTATTACATCACCCAGGGATTTATCTGCCGCAATGAAGCGGGGGAAATCGATAACCTTCAACGCGGAGGATCCGACTATACCGCCACATTGATCGGGGCTGCCATCAACAGTGAAGAGGTTCAGATATGGACCGATATTGACGGATTTCATAATAACGACCCCCGTTTTGTAGAAAATACGAAAAAAGTTGATACCCTCTCGTTCAATGAAGCATCAGAGCTGGCCTATTTTGGCGCAAAAATCCTTCATCCCCAAACGGTACTGCCGGCAATGATGAACGATATTCCGGTGAGACTGAAAAATACAATGAATCCGCCTGATCCGGGAACGCTGATAACATCCGAAAGCAAAACTACAGGGATTAAAGCAGTGGCTGCCAAAGATGGAATTACTGCAATTAAAATAAGGTCGGGAAGGATGCTCAACGCGTATGGCTTTATCAAAAATATTTTCGAGATATTTGAATTCTTTAAAACCTCAATTGATATGATTACAACTTCTGAAGTGGCTGTATCATTGACAATTGATGATCCCAAAAATCTCAATGAGATTATCGCTGAATTGAAAGAGTACGGAAATGTCGAAATAGACAGGGATCAAACCATTGTCTGTATAGTGGGAAATATGATTGCGGAGGAAAAAGGATTTGCAGCCCGGGTATTCACAGCGCTCGGGGATATTCCTATCAGAATGATTTCATACGGGGGAAGCCGTAATAATATATCACTACTGGTTCATACCAATGACAAAAAAGCAACACTGCAGGCATTGAGCAACAAGCTGCTTAATGCATAATTTCAGGACCGTAATCCAGGTATCTGTATCTTCAAAGAGTTTATTGAAGATCAGATACCCCGGATGTTGTCGGACTTCACTCAGTAACCTTTTGACCACAGTTTTCAAAACTACAAACCGGTGTGGCGTACATTTTTAACCACAACTCCATGGCCTCTTCACGATCTTCATTGACAAGTTTCAACCGCTGGTGGGTTAATTCAATAAATAGTCTTTGCTCCTCTATCGAGTATTGATCAATGTATTTATTGCAATTATAATACAAATCGTATGCAATATAATTATTCGGAAAGAGTTTGTAGTTGGTATATATTTGCAGATCAATGTACTCTGCAAGGCGTTTTAACCGGTCATTAATATTTCCCTCTTTTGAAAGGCCTTTCAGCTCGCTGCGGCTGATCGGGGGGCTAAACTGAATCTGCACCCTTCCCTTTTGATTTTTTAAACCGCTAACCATACTGAGTAAATCGTCCTTCTCCGTTTTTTGGAAATCGGGGGCAGACTGCCGTTTCAGCAATTCACTCACCTTTTCATTACCGCACGGCTCAATTTCGTAGGCAATTGACATGGGTACAATTTGTAATTCATGAAATCCACTGACAAATTTTTGCTCATTCGACATATTGAGCATTTTCAGGACAGCAGGTGATGTCTGGTCCATCCCATCTTTTGATCGTCCCTCACGTTGCGCGATCCAGATTGAATTGCCGTTATTAGTTACGCTATGCCGGATATAGGCTGAGAGAATTTGGGATGATTCAAGCATTTGTCTTGCCGGGATATTGCGGTTAACGATAAATGAACGGTTAACTCTCGATATATCCTCAATCCAGGGATAGATCAGTAAATTGCTCCCGATGGCTATTTCTGTGGGTTTATACCCAAATTTATACATCTGAACATTGAGCAAGGCTGAATCCAGAACAATATCACGGTGATTTGAAATAAACAGGTAACTTTTATCCTTTTCCAGGTGCTCAAGACCTCCAATTGTTACTCCCCTTGTACTCGATTTGATAATATTTTCGAAGAAAGGTATCATGAAGGTTCGTTGAAAGGACTCTACATTGAGAGTCTGACTCATGGCATCTCTGACTTCTTTAATCTTTTCCTCATTTCCAAAAAGATTGTTCAATACCCTCTTAAAAACCGGATCAACCAATAATCTGATCATGATTTCAGGAACTTCATCATCGTTGTATGGCCGTATTTCATCGAAATCACTTGGAACCAACATATATTTCGTAGTTTATTTATCGTTAGAAGTCAAAACAAATGTACAAAAATAGTTGTTCAAGTGAATATCTCCTACAAAATCCTGAAATTATACTTTAAAATTCAACGAACCGACTGATCCAGTCAAATATAAGCATTTATGAAGTACCAGTCAGATAAATCAAAACCGGTAATAAAGGAGTCCCCGCAGTTCAAACCGGTGATTACCAAGAGTCATATCATTGCCTGTTCCCCATGAAGATGCTCCCTCGTGAATTGTGAGACCGGCTTTCAGATACGCGGTAAAGTGCGAAGAAGGAGTTAATTTCAGGTTAATATACGCTCTGTGTCCCTTTCCGTGAAATTCGGGAATCGAAAAGGTGTACAGCAAATCGTTTTCAAATGTGTAAATTCGTGAAGAATAGCCATCAGTTAAAAACCATGCATACCTGACCCAGAACTTAAGCCGCGACGAGGGCGCATAAATCAAATCCTGAAAAGCGAGATATCCGTTTTCCTGTATATCGCAAAATGAATATCCGGCATATTCAACCCTGGTGCGCAAGGTAAGATGCTCATTCAGATTATATTCTGTATGCAACCTTAGTTTGGTTGTTATTTCTTCCTGATCTGTAGCGACCCCGGTAGCATTGCCAATTTTCTGAGGTTTTGTCTCACGTTTGGCCTTTAGATAAATGGACAATTTCCGCGAAAGGGAGAAGTCAATCTGTGTCATATAATCGCTGCCACTTCCGGGCGACATTGAATTGTAGGTCAACCACGGGAACTGGTAAATATCGACATAACCCGAAATTTTCACTTTTGGTAGCGGGTATAACAATACACCGGTATACAGGCCTGATTCATTCCGGTTTCCCGAACTTTCGGCGAGTGAACTTCCATAGAAAGTATGAAAACCAGGATCAAAATAGCGGTAATAAACCGATAGGCCGATCTGGGGGTGAGCATGCCAGATAAGTCCCTGGATTCCTCCGGGTTTCAGACTTTTCGACAAACCCGCCTCACCAAAAAACTGAATTTGCCGCAACGCCAACTGATAATCGAGTCCGAGATTAAAATTCCCGTTGCCCGAAAAGTTTTTGGCTTTGTAGGGTGAAGTACCTTTATTCATTGACAGCCCGAACTGTTGCTGCACGAACAACGCTCCCACCCTGAATCTTCTGAGCCTCATTTCACCATATCCTCCTGCGATCTGTTCATTCAAACTCTTTTCATCTGCTGTCTCCGAAACTGTACGGTGATAGCCTGAAGTTTGAAGCGAAGTAAAATATGGTTCACCTGTATCAGTATCTGCAACTAAATTGGCATCTCTATTTTTGTTAGAATAAAAAACCATCAGTTTTAAAGGGCCGCTGCCCAATGTAGTAGAAAATCCCCTGAAAAACCGGTTTTCATCTGCCGATGTCGATGGCCTTACCCCCTGTCCCGATTTTAAAATTCCCAGAACATTACCCGATTTACCCAGACCTGACCCGGCGCCGAAATTAACTCCCTGTCCTATCCGGAGCTGGAAATCGCCAACAGTTAACTGACGAATAAGACCATTGCTTTTCAACGAGATAAATCCCGAATAAAAATCGAAACCTCTGTTATTGCTGCCGCTGAAAAATTCTTCACCCGCGTCATTATCCATAATCAGACCGACCTCCAGTTTCCCGGGGATATCGAGGATATAACGATTGTACAGCGAGATTGGCATACCAGGATAGACCGCCCCTTTAGTTTCTGAAGCCGAGCTGTAGCCTTTCGCCTGTGGAAAAGTAGTCTTCACCCGCGTGATCATACGGTGAAACATTTTTTTACGGAAGTTGCCGGTTGAATCTGAAGGTAAATCAAAAGTAATAAAGGGTGTTATTGCAGAGATAATCTCCGGTGTGAAACCTTCGACAGCCGCCAGTTCATAATTTGATACGAAAAATCCGTATTGCTTCCGATAACTGATTATGTTATGGACCTGCCGGAAATCCAGCATACTCAGCCGCTCTAATTCCCCCGCAGTTGCCGTATTGATATTGATCTGGTTTTCTGAAATCCGGGCCAGATCGTCGAGAATAACCGAATTGTCGATATCCGTTTCCTCAGATTCGGCAATCGACTCAATGGCCTGCTCAATCTGCCGTTCTTTCTCCTCCTCCCTTGTTTGTGAAAAGCCCGCTTGATAAACAATCAATAACAGATAAATAAGATATTTCGACCTCCTTTCCATAACTAAAGATTTAAAGTCAGTGAGAGGGAAGGGGTATAACCCAGGGTTTCGTGATGCATAAATGCCACATCAATGGTAGCAAAACGGAATCTGTAACCCAGGCCGGCTGAGTGACGGATCGGTTTCCCGGAGAGACCTCCGCGAATAAAAAAACAATCGGAAAACAGATATTCAATACCCATATTAACCGAAAATGGATTGTTCTTGCACCAGGTGATTGCACTCACGAACATCAGATTGGCTGAAGGTTTCATGGCCAGGCCGGTTGTTGCGCTGACCGGCAGATATGACTTCTGATACAGCGATTCGATCGAGGCATGCGAAGGATTGAAGAGATGGAATCCAAAGGATAAACTTTTTGAAGTCTGAAATAACACCCCAAATTCAACCAGGAATGCGGAACGGCTGCTCCCTTGTTCAGGAAAACCGACCAAAAAATAATTAAACTGTAATCCGGCAGAAATTCTCTTCCCCAGGGGTTTTGCCATGGCTAATCCAAAACGCGATTCTGTATAGCCTGCAATACTTTTTTGGTGAATGCTAAATCCAAAGTTTGAAACCGGGGTGGGTATTATTGCCGCGAGTGACTTTTCTGCAAATCCCTCAATAAGATATGGCTGGCGGTAATCAATGGCAACAGAGAAATCCTTCATCCAGGCAAAGGCGGCCTGGTTATGAAAAACCGAAAATGGAGAAATAAGCGCAACCGTTGCATTTCCAAGCGAAACTTCTCTTGCTCCAATATGAGTCTGATCTCCGACTGAATATCCGTTGGAAAAAGAGTTTAAAAAAAATACGAATGTTAGAAGACCAAATTTTACATTTGCCCTGGTCATCGTTTTCTATGTAACTCATGTATAAATTCCCTGAAAATCCTTCAAATTAAAAAGAGGAGGATGACGCTGATCACCTCCTCTAATTTACACAAAAAAAAGTTACAAAAAAGGATAAATTTCAATTCGTTTTATACGGAAATTTCACCTTCGACAATTCGGCATTGGCCTCTACGATTTTCGATTTCAGCTTCTCCTTAAAGGCAATCAGTTTCTCCATCAACAGATCATCTCCCGAGGCAATGATCTGAGCCGCGAGTATGGCTGCATTACCTGCTCCGTTAAGAGCCACAGTTGCAACAGGTATACCCGGAGGCATCTGTAAAATAGCCAGAATGGAATCCCAACCCTCGAGGCTTGCTTTAATGGGTACGCCAATAACAGGAATAGGCGTCATTGCCGCGATAACACCCGGGAGATGTGCCGCCATTCCAGCCGCTGCAATTATCACCTTTATTCCCCGACCATAGGCGCCTTTTGCAAATCGCTCAACCTCCTCAGGAGTGCGGTGTGCCGACAATGCATTCATCTCAAACGGAATCTCAAAATCGTTTAACATCCGTGCAGCACTTTCCATCACGGGAAGATCGGATGTACTTCCCATAATTATACTTACTTTTGGTTTCATAACGACTTATAATAATTGATTTACGAAATTTATAAATGATCAGTGTTAATCGGACAAAATTAAGCTTTTTTATACAATCGGCATCAAATACTGCATCATCTGCGGGTTATTCATAACTTTACACTAAAAGAATCCCTATCTTTGTTCGCTTAATTCGGACATCGCGAAGACGATTTGGATTATTTTTTGGTTATTAACACCCCTGCCTAATTACTCCTGCCGGGGATAAAAAAAGATGAATGAAACGAGTTAAGCTATGGGATAAAGAGTTCGAAATCTCATTGTCAAATACGGAAATCCAACTGGCTATTAAACAGATGGCCGAAAAAATGAAGCACGATATGCAAGGGAAAGAAACGCTTTTCATTTGCATTTTGAACGGTGCATTTATGTTCGCCTCCGAAATTATGAAAGAGGTGGAGTTGATCGATTCCGAGATATCTTTTCTTAAACTGGCTTCTTACTCCGGCACAGATTCAACCGGAGAGGTCAAGGAATTAATTGGATTAAATGAGGAGATCGCGGGGCGTACCGTCGTAATCCTCGAAGATATTGTCGACTCAGGCCAAACCATGAAAGGGGTGATCGCGCAGTTGATTAACAAGGGAGCAAAAGAGGTGAAAATTGCCACACTGCTTTTCAAACCCGATGCATTAAAAGTAGATATCACACTTGACTATGTTGGAATCAGCATACCAAATGACTTTATTGTCGGTTTTGGACTCGATTACGACCGCAGGGGACGAAATCTTAAAGATATTTATACACTCGTTAAGAAATAATTTAAGAATCAATTTAAATCGAAATGATTAACTTAGTTCTATTTGGTCCTCCTGGTGCCGGTAAAGGTACTCAGGCACTCTTCTTGGCTAAAACATTCAATTTGTTGCATTTATCAACTGGAGATCTTCTAAGGCATGAAATTGCTGCAGACACAGAACTTGGGCATTTGGCAGATGAACTGATTAGTAAAGGAGAACTGGTTCCCGATTCCATTGTCATCTCGATGATTGAAGCAAAACTCAAAAGACCCAAAACCACTGTCGGATTTATTTTCGATGGGTTTCCCCGCACGGTTCCCCAGGCCAAAGCCCTGGATAAACTCCTTCAAAAGCACCATTCGAAAGTTTCGGTCATGCTTTGCCTGGAGGTAGAAAAACAGGAGCTGGTTACCCGGCTGCTCAAGAGAGGCATTACTTCAGGCAGAGATGATGATGCTGATGCCAAAACCATCGAAAAAAGGATCAATATTTACAATGTAAAAACAGCTCCTCTTATCGACTATTATGCAAGCCAGGGAAAATATCATCCGATCAAGGGGACCGGTGAAGTTGAAGAGATTGCAGCAAGATTAAAAGAAACAGTCGAAATGCTGTAAACCAGCAAACCATGAAAAAAATGCTCGTCTTGCTTTTTATGCTGATCCCCCTTTTTATTATCTCGATTTAAGAGCGTACCTTTGTTGGTTTATATAAGGTATCAAAAATGGATTCGAATTTTGTTGATTACGTAAAAATAATGGTCCGCTCAGGACATGGAGGACCTGGATCAAGGCATTTCAGACGTGAGAAATTTTCCCCTAAGGGTGGTCCCGATGGTGGTGACGGCGGACGGGGCGGACATATTATCCTTCGTGGTAATAAACAAATGTGGACTCTGCTTCATTTAAAATATAGAAAACATATTATCGCTGAGTTTGGCGGTTCCGGAGGTGCATCCCGCAGTTCGGGAAAGGATGGAGAAGATATCTATCTTGATGTTCCGCTGGGAACCATCGTTAAAGATGCAGAAACGACAGAAGTGCTCTATGAAATCACCACCGATGGCGAAGAATATATCGTGGCTAAGGGAGGTCGTGGCGGACAAGGTAATACGCATTTTAAATCGGCCACCATGCAGACTCCCCGCTTTGCCCAGCCGGGTGAAGATTTCGAAGAGGGATGGAAAATCCTGGAACTTAAAATCCTTGCTGATGTTGGCTTGGTGGGTTTTCCCAATGCAGGAAAATCAACCCTCCTTTCGAAAGTCTCTGCAGCAAAACCCGAAATTGCCGATTACCCGTTTACAACGTTGGTTCCAAATCTCGGAATCGTAGCTTACCGCGGTGACCAATCGTTCGTGATGGCTGATATCCCGGGAATTATAGAAGGCGCTCACGAAGGAAAAGGTTTGGGATTGAGGTTTCTGCGTCATATTGAAAGAAATTCGGTGCTGTTATTTCTGATACCCGCCGATAGTAACAACCACTACAACGAATATCAAATCCTTTTAAATGAACTCCAGCAATATAATCCGGAACTAATAGACAAACAACGTATTGTAGCGATTTCAAAAAGTGACCTGCTCGATGCGGCGCTAATGAAAGATATCAGCAAGGAGATGAAAGAAATTCCTCATGTGTTTTTCTCGTCCATCACTGAAAGCGGAATTGTAGAATTGAAAGATCTGCTTTGGAAATCTCTGAACAGCTAATTATGACCAACTATGGAATTTCTCAATCAACTCAAAAGCCTTGACACCGATATCTTTTTGTTTCTGAACGGTATGCATTCACCGTTATGGGATTATACCATGACCTTGGTTACATTAACCCCATTATGGCTGTTGTTTTATGGTACGATCCTGTTTATAATTGCGAAGAAATATGGTAAGAAATCTCTTTTTATTTTTGTCGCCATTACGTTGCTGATTATTTGCTCCGATCAATTGGCCGGTGTTCTTAAACACTCCGTTGAGCGTCTGCGTCCATCAAACGACCCGGCGCTTACCATCCTTGTGCATGTGTTTTTCAGAAAAGGAGGACAATTTGGTTTTGTTTCAGCTCATGCAGCCAACACATTTGCATTTGCAACCTTCTCCCTGTTGTTATTTAAAAATCTGCGCTATACGGCATTCATTATTCCCTGGGCAATGCTCATTGCCTATAGCAGGATATACCTGGGTGTCCATTACCCGGGCGATGTCCTGGGGGGTGCACTAGTAGGAATCGGTTTAGGCATCGGAATATATAAGCTATTGATTTATACCGAATCGAGATTGAGCCCGATTAATCTGTTTGTGAGGAACCCGCTCAAAAACCGCGAAGCAAACCGGATTATTGAAGTGGGATTTTTCATTATTATCATGTGCATTGGTATTGTGGCATTATTGCTTCGCAACGGGGTTATAGGAAATTAAAGATCCTTCAGCCATATTATGCCGCTATTTCCCGACGTACCGGGATCCAACACATAGTTAGAGAATAACCAGATACAAATGACAGCGTTTTATCACCTCAAAATCTTCTTCACCGGTGTCTTTGGTTCCATGGGGCCGCGTTTGTAGATGATCAGCCCGTTGAGAAAATTACGTAACAACTGGTCGCCGCACTCTTTAAAATTTTGGTGGTCTTCAGCCCGAAAAATAGCGCCCAATTCACTTTCCGTAATGGTGAAATCAACAAGTTTAAGTATTTCGATAATATCGGTATTTTTCAAATGTAGCGCAACACGAAGCTTTTTTAATATATCGTTATTTGACATGACGTTGTAAAAATTATCAGGTTAATCGCAAAGGCCGACCCTACTTTAAGGATCGTGTTTTGAAAAACCTTTACCGTGCAAAGCTACGAAAAGAACCAAAAAGCCATCCCTTTTGAGGACGGCTTTTTTCATATTAAACAAAAACAATTGACTACCTGGTAAAAAGTAACTCGCGGTATTTCGGCAACGGCCAGTATTCATTATCAACAACCTCTTCGAGTTTATCGATATTGTAACGGATCGTATCGAGATAAGGACGAATTTTATTCTCATAAGCGTATGCCTTCTCTTTCCCATGTTCAATCAGGTTCGCCACCTTGCGGGCCTCAATCATTTCATTCACCTGTGCTTTGATGGCTGAAATATGACCTGAAATCTTTTTGATTAAATCAAGACGTGCTCCGGCCAGCTCCCTGAACTCTTCCTCAGAAAAAATCTCTTTCAATCCTTTAACATTTTCGATCAGGGAGGTTTGGTAAGCAATCGCAGTTGGTACAATATGATTGATTGCGATATCACCAAGTACACGTGATTCGATCTGGATTTTCTTGGTATATTTTTCCATTTCCACTTCTACACGGGCCGCTATTTCAATCGGGTTCAGGATACCAAGATCGTCAAATAACTTGCGTGACCTGGGTGAAAGATATGCTTCCAAAGCTTGGGGAACACTCTTAATATTGGTCAGCCCGCGACGCTCAGCCTCATCAGCCCATGCCTGGCTATAACCGTTACCATCGAAGCGCACTGCCTTACATTCGATAATGTATTTCTTAAGTACCTGGAAGATTGCTTCATCTTTCTTCACATCCTTTTCGATCAATACATCAACATCCTTTTTGAATTCGATCAACTGAGCTGCAACTACTGTATTAAGCGCAATCATAGCTGACGCACAGTTGGCAGAGGAACCTACTGCGCGGAACTCAAACCTGTTTCCTGTGAAGGCAAAAGGAGAAGTTCTGTTACGGTCTGTATTATCGAGTAAAATCTCGGGAATACGACCTATATTAAGTTTGAGGGCAGTCTTTTCGTCCGGTGTCATTTTACGATCACCGATATTATCAACCATCAGGTCGAGCATCCGGTTGATTTCTGTTCCCAGGAAGGATGATATAATTGCAGGTGGAGCTTCATTTGCTCCTAAACGATGCGAATTGCTGGCCGATACAATGGAAGCACGCAACAAATCCTGGTTATCGTACACCGCCTTAATGGTATTTACAATAAAGGTAAGGAACTGAAGATTTGATTTCGGATTTTTTCCCGGAGAATAAAGATTCACCCCTGTATTGGTTGAAAGCGACCAGTTATTGTGCTTGCCGGAGCCATTTATTCCTGCAAAAGGTTTTTCGTGCAATAAAACACGGAATCCATGGTGATGAGCAATTCTATCCATCAGTGACATAATCAACTGATTATGATCGTTGGCAAGATTTACCTCCTCAAATATCGGAGCAAGTTCAAACTGGTTAGGAGCCACTTCATTATGGCGTGTTTTGCATGGAATTCCTAATTTATAGGCTTCGTTTTCGAGATCCTGCATGAACATGGCAACACGCTCAGGTATAGCACCAAAATAATGATCCTCGAGTTGCTGATCTTTCGACGAAGAGTGTCCCATCAGCGTACGACCCGTAAGAATAAGGTCAGGCCTTGCATAATATAAAGCTTCATCAACCAAAAAATACTCCTGCTCCCAGCCCAGGTTAGCCTGAACCTGTGTAACATTCTTATCAAAAAATTGACATACATCAACGGCAGCCTTATCGACAGCATTTAAAGCTTTTAGAAGAGGCGCCTTATAGTCAAGCGACTCACCTGTGTATGAAATAAATACGGTTGGAATAGAAAGTGTTGTGCCAACTATGAACGCGGGTGAGGAAACATCCCATGCCGTATAACCACGAGCTTCGAAAGTATTCCTGATCCCACCGCTTGGAAATGAAGAAGCATCAGGCTCCTGCTGTGCAAGCAATTTACCGGAGAAGCTTTCAACAACACCACCAAGTTCAGAATGATCAATAAAAGCATCATGTTTTTCTGCTGTTCCGTCTGTGAGGGGATGAAACCAGTGTGTGTAATGAGTTGCCCCGTTTTCCATAGCCCATGCCTTCATTCCGATTGCTACCTGGTCGGCAATCTTGCGATCGATGGTTGTTCCATTGTCTATTGCATCGATAATTCCTTTGTACGATTCGCTTGACAAATACTTTTTCATTTTTGGACGATCGAAAACCAACATACCGTAATAGTCCGATGTGAGGTTTTTCTCACGCACTACAGGAACAGGTTTTCTTAGGTAAAGAATCTCAAGAGCCTTAAATCTTAGCGTTGCCATAATTTTGGTATTTTTCGGTTTTAAAATTTTTCTATGCTGCGAAATTACACTTTTTCTGATTAGACCCCTCTTTTTTAAGTCTAAATTCAAATATTTCACAAATTATTAACATTAACACTAAATTTTAAGCCTTATTTGCTGAATTTACCCATATTTTTTCTTTAATCCCGATTGAAAAAAATAAAACCCGGCAAAAACCGGGCTTTTAAACGAAGATTTGAGTTTTAGCATTACCTGGTGAAATGATGGTAAAATCTGATTATACTTCTGATACCATTATAAAAGTTTTCCAACGAAAAATTTTCGTTAGGTGAATGAATAGCATCCGACTCGAGGCCAAAACCCATTAAGATGGTTTTAATACCAAGTATTTCCTCAAACGAGGAGATAATCGGAATACTTCCCCCGCTTCGCGTAGGCACCGGTTTACATCCGAAAACATCTTCGTACGCCATTTCAGCCGCGCGATAAGCAGGAAGATCGATCGGACAGGTGTATCCCTGTCCGCCATGAAGGGGAGTCACCTCAACTTTTACAGTATCGGGAGCAACCGACTTAAAATACGCCTTGAAAAGTTCCGCAATTTTCTGATGTTCCTGGTTCGGAACGAGGCGTGCACTGATTTTTGCATAGGCTTTTGACGGAAGAATGGTTTTTGCCCCTTCACCCGTGTAACCTCCCCAGATTCCGCAAACATCAAATGAAGGACGGATTCCGGTACGTTCCATGGTTGAATATCCCGTTTCGCCCTGTAAGGCCTGAACGCCAATGGAAGCCTTATACGCAGCCTCATTAAACGGAGCTTTTGCCAGCATGGCTCTTTCGGTATCCGCAGTATCCATTACATCATCATAAAAACCCGGAACGGTAATCCGGTGTTCAGCATCGGTTATGCCTGCAATCATTTTGCAAAGCTCATTTACTGGATTGGCCACCGCTCCGCCAAATAGTCCTGAATGAAGGTCACGATCGGGACCGGTAACCTCAACCTGAAGGTAAGCAAGTCCGCGAAGTCCGACGGTAATTGAAGGAATATCACTGGCGATCATTCCCGTATCGGAAACCAGGATCAGGTCAGCCTTTAAAAGCGATTTATGCTCCCTGCAAAATGCAGCAAGATTGGGAGAACCGACCTCCTCCTCCCCTTCAATCAGAAATTTCACATTACAGGGTAAGGTATTGCTCCTGACCATATATTCGAAAGCCTTGGCATGCATAAATGATTGCCCCTTATCATCATTTGCCCCGCGCGCCCAGATCCTTCCATCCCGTACAACCGGTTCGAACGGATCACTTTCCCATTTATCGATTGGGTCAGCCGGCATAACATCCATATGCGCATATACCAGAATGGTTGGCTGATCGGGATTGACAATTTTTTCTGCAAATACAACAGGATTTCCTGCAGTCTCAAAGATATCAGCCCTGTCGACACCCGCTTCCTGCAGAATCTTAACCCAATAAGCTGCAGCCCTGTCCATATCAGGCCGGTGCTCACTCAGCGAACTGATTGACGGAATCCGTATTAATCCGAAAAGTTCGTCCAGAAAACGCACCTTATTTTCTTCGATGTAATTGTTTATTGCTTCCATATAAATTCCTTTCATACACCC
>JBBRGI010000062.1:0-14383 GCA_038240855.1 Bacteroidales bacterium
TGACACACAGGTAAAATTGATGATGATTGCTTCTCAAATAGATAACAGAATTGAGCCACATCCAATCTCTACAAAGGATTTGAATTCAAATAATCCATTTGCCCTTGAAATCAAACGAACTGGTATTGAATTAAAAGTAAAATATTCAAAAATTAAGGCTTGACTTTTCGCTGCACTATTTGCTCAATATTGCAACTCACAGTCAAGCCTTCACTTAGATGAAATATTCAATCCTCTCCCTCGGAGAATTCCATTAAATAAGCTTTGATAAAACCGTCGATATCGCCATCCATAACGGCCTGTACATTACCGGTTTCAAAACCCGTCCTGACATCTTTCACCAGTTTGTAGGGTTGCATCGTATAGGACCGGATCTGCGATCCCCACTCTATTTTTTTCTTACCCGCTTCAATCTTCGTGGTTGCTTCATGACGTCGTTGAAGTTCCAAAGCATAAAGTTGCGATTTCAACAACCTGATCGCATTCTCCTTATTTTGAAGCTGCGAGCGCGACTCCGTATTTTCGATGGTAATACCTGTTGGTGCATGTTTAAGACGTACTCCTGTCTCGACCTTATTCACATTCTGCCCTCCTGCCCCGCCGGAACGAAAGGTATCCCATGAAATGTCACCCGGATTTACATCGATAACAATCGTATCATCGACCAGCGGCGCAACAAAAACCGAGGTAAATGATGTCTGCCTCTTTCCCTGTGCATTAAACGGAGAAATACGAACCAGGCGGTGTACACCATTTTCGCTTTTGAGGTAACCGTAGGCAAAATCACCTTCAATTTCAATGGTAACGCTTTTGACACCAACATCCTCACCTGGCACAAAACTCGCTTCACGAACTTTATACTTATGCTTTTCAGCCCATCTGAGGTACATGCGCATCAGCATATCCGCCCAGTCGTTCGACTCTGTTCCGCCTGCACCTGCATTGATTTTCAACACAGCCCCAAGCCTGTCCTCTTCACGACGAAGCATATTTTTGGTCTCAAGATCTTCGACCATTCCACGGGTTTCGACAAACTGTTCTTCTAGTTCGTCTTCGGTAATTTCACCCGCTTCACTGTACTCGAACATGATTCCCAGGTCTTCAACAGCCAGGTCAACAGCTTTAAAGCCGTCGGTCCATTGTTTGATCCCGCGGATCACCATCATTTGAGCCTCTGCCTCTTTGGGTTTCTCCCAGAATTTAGGATCCTGGGATTTAAGCTCTTCCTCTTCTAACCGGATTAATTTATTATCGACGTCAAAGAAACCTCCTCAGCGCATCCCGGCGCTCAACAAGCTCTTTGAGTTGTTCCTTTTGGATCATTTTGGATTATTTTAAAATTAAGATGCAAAGGTAGTATTTTTGAGAAGGGGAAAAATGGGGAATTCGATAATTCGACAATTTGACAATTTGGCAATTTGGTGATTCGACGATTTGAAAATTTGAAAATGTGAGGATGAGTAGACGAGAGGGTGAGAGTGTGGGAAGCCAATTTAAAAATGAAGGAATTAAGGAATGAAAGAATGAAAAATTCAAAACTATCACAATTTATTTTCCTCAACCCTGCAAGGGTTCAATGTCAATAGCCCCGGGTAAGCGAGCGAAGTGAGTGTAACCCGGGGTAAAAAAAGGAATACAGACTAAAGGCGCATCTGGAAAGTTAAATTGAAATTGTGCTGCCGTATGCGCCGCAAATTGAAGGATTAAGTGAAAAGTCACCGGGCGAATATTTAGGACGAGTCAGTGAGAATATGGGAAGGTGAGAAGGTGATCCTAACTTTTCATTGTTCATTTCTCATTTCTCATTGTTCATTGTTCATTGTTCATCCTTCATTTTCAACCAGATTACCGGCAATCCGGAAAGCCAGTTCAGCCTCAAACCCATGACTTTGTGCGAAAACAGCCAGCTTTGCTTTTCGTTCATAGCCGGAAGCTCCTTTTACCGATTTGACTTTCGAAGAAAGCAAATCATTAAGAATTTTCTCATAGAATTCATTCTCTACCTGGCTGAGTGCTGCTTTAATCAGTTCTTCAGGGATTTTTTTCTGCCGTAACATAAATGACAACTTTACCTTGCCCCATTTATTGAACCGCAGTTTGTCGTTCACATAAAAACGGACAAACCGTTCCTCATCAAGGAAGCGCTCTTTAACCAGGTAATCAAGCGCATCGGAAATTTCTTCATCCGTTAGCTCCCATTGTCTTAATTTGACAATAATGTCGAAACGGCACCGCTCCGACTGACTGCACATTCCCATCGCTTTTGTAAGCGCCTGCCGATAGTTGATGTTACCCTCCATTTTTCAAAATACTTTTAACTATAGCAAAGATAATCGATCTGATCTCCCCGAATCAAAAAGATTTTAACCACTTTTTAAAATATACATCCAGATATGTGCATATATTAATAATGATGCGATTATATTTGTCCAGACTTTAAAACATTATTTTTTTATTTATTTTTAATCAATTCTCCGAGTTTGCATTTCTAAATGAAATTTCACATGAAATGCCGACCGATGGGTACAAATGAAAACGTTTGTGCCTCCCGATGGAACAAAATTCCTGATTTTTTGGAAAGGAGACAAAGTTCGACCTCGTAAGCTTTATCCACTGTTCATAGGGATCAGGGAAGTAATGTATTGCTATGGAATATATATTTCTGGTTTCTCTGTTTGTAATTGCCTTTTTATATTCTTCCGTTGGTCACGGGGGAGGATCGGGTTATTTGGCGCTGATGGCACTCGTTGGAATTGCTCCCGAATTCATGAGATCCACCTCCCTCACGCTGAATGTTTTTGTCTCGCTGATTGCTTTTATCGCCTATTACAAGGCTGGTTATTTCAGACCTGCACTAATTCTTCCATTCCTTCTCAGCTCAATTCCCCTGGCTTTTACGGGAGCTTTGATACCTATTCAGCCCACTATCTACAAGGCTATTCTGGCTGTTTTCCTGCTGATTGCCATTGCCCGGATGCTGTTTATCCGGAACGCTGTTTCGGAGCAGTCAGAGAAACCCAATTTTTTTGTGGCTTTACTGATTGGGGCGGTATTGGGATTATTATCGGGAATGATAGGAATTGGCGGAGGAATAATACTAAGTCCGATCCTTATACTTTTTCACTGGGCAAATATGAAGGAAGCAGCGGCGGCTTCTGCCTTGTTCATTTTTCTGAATTCTGTTTCCGGTCTGATAGGTCTGTTCCATACTGGTTTTAATTACGAACCTCATATTCTATCATGGATTGTGGTTGGGGTTGCGGGAGGAGTGGCAGGTTCTTACAGCGGAAGTTTCAAAATACAGGCGAATCAATTAAAATACATTCTGGCTGCTGTTTTATTTGTGGCAAGTATGAAACTTATAATATATTAAAACGATGCAGATCAGGATACCGGAAATGTTATTGATTGCGGGGAACGGACGAAATTCAGGCAAAACGACACTGGCATGTCGTATTATCAGAAATATCAGCGCCTGCATTCCGGTGGTAGCCATTAAAATCACACCTCATTTTCATGAGAATTTTGGTACCGGCAAGACATTGTTTAATCGTGAGGACCTGGTTATCATCGAAGAATCCGATCCGGAGAGCGGTAAGGACAGTGCGTTAATGTTAAAGGCGGGAGCAGTAAAATCATATTTTGTCATGGCAAAGGATGAACAATTGAATGATGCGTTGCAAGTGATCCTGAAGCAGGTTCCGGAAAAGGTCCCTGTGGTTTGCGAATCGGGAGGATTAAGACAGATCGTTGAACCGGGAATATTTTTAATGATGCACAGAAAGGATAATAACGTGTTGAAACCCGGGGTGGAATCCTTGAATATATTAGCAGATAAGGTGATCACCTTTGACGGGAAGAACATTGATTTTGATTTTAATAATGTCAGTTACTCTGAAAACAAATGGAAAATCACAGCAGGGAAATGATCGCGTTTGAAAAGGCGATCGAACTGGTTATATCTTCTGCACAGCCAGGCAGGAAAGAACAGGTTAATTTGCTCAGTGCTTTTAACCGGGTGCTTGGAGAAGATGTATATTCAGATATTGAAATGCCGCCATTCAATAAATCAGCAATGGATGGATTCGCGTGTCGCCGGGAAGATTTAAAAAATGAGCTGGAGATAATTGATGAAATACCCGCAGGAACTGCTCCGTCAAAAGCAATAGGCAAAAATCAGTGTGCCCGCATCATGACAGGAGCCATGGTGCCTGAAGGAGCAGATTTTGTGATGATGAAAGAATACGCTGAGCAGACTGATCAAAATAAGATCCGCTGTACCAATGAGACATCTAAATCAAATATCTGTTATATTGGCGAAGACCTGAAGGTGGGTACGCAGATATTAAAAGAAGGAGATGTAATTTCGGCTTCCGCTGTTGCTATGTTGGCATCGGTCGGCTGTGCTCATCCATTGGTTTACAAAGTACCATCAGTTGCCATACTGTCTACAGGTAATGAATTGGTAGAACCCGACGAAAAACCGGGTATTTCTGAAATCAGGAATAGCAATAGTTACCAGTTGGCTGCTCAGACTCAGCAGATGGGAATAACTCCGGTTTACCTTGGTATCGTTCGCGATGATGAAGAATCATTGAAAAATATGCTTACCCGTGCCCTTGAAAAATACGATGTAACTATCATCTCTGGTGGTGTATCTGTGGGTGATTTCGACTTTGTTCCGAAAATCCTGAAAGAGTTGAATGTTAATGTCCGGGTACACGGAATGGATGTAAGACCTGGTAAACACGTGTTTTTCGGAGACCGGTCAAGCCATTGTGTTTTCGGATTACCCGGCAACCCGGTTTCATCATTTGTACAGTTTGAGGTTTTGGTTAAACCGTTTCTGTATGCACTTATGGGAAAAACCGAGGTTGAATCGTTTCTGCATTTACCGCTTGAAGAAGAATATCTTCGAAAAAAAGGTGATCAGTTACTATTCGTTCCTGCTATCATTACAAAACATGGAACGGCCTGGCCTGTTGAATATCACGGATCGGCACACATTCATGCTTATGTCCGCGCGAAAGCGATCATGGAAATACCCAAAGGCATTTTATTCATTAAGAAAGGAGAACTTGTCCGTGTACGACCGATTTAACAGACATATTAATTACCTGAGGATATCGGTAACCGACCGGTGTAACCTGCGGTGTCAGTATTGCATGCCAGAGGAAGGTGTCAATCTGATGGATCATGGGGATATACTGTCATTCGAGGAAATAACCGACGTAGTTAAGGCAGCCGTAAATGAGGGTATTGATAAATTCAGGATTACAGGCGGAGAGCCGCTGGTACGAAAAAATATAGTGGCACTGATTGCCATGATCGCTGCAGTCGAAGGAATTAAAGACCTGTCAATGACGACAAATGGCCTTCTCCTGGAAGAATTGGCCTTGCCGCTGAAGGAAGCGGGCTTGCAACGTGTAAACATCAGCCTCGATACGATTGACCCTTTGAAATTCAAAAAAATAACACGTGGCGGAGACATTGGTAAAGTTATTCGGGGAATTCAGGCAGCAAAGGATGCCGGCCTGGAACCCGTGAAGATTAATTGCGTGGTGTTTAAATCGTCAGACGAAGATGACGCCAGGACAGTAAAAGACTTTTGCCGGATAAATAACCTTCAGGTGAGGTTTATCCATCAGATGAATCTCGAAAGCGGGGAATTTTCGGTTGTGGAAGGCGGAAATGGCGGGAATTGTCATCAGTGCAACCGATTAAGACTGACAGCCAACGGCATGGTGAAACCGTGTCTGTTCGATGAACAGGAATTCCCGGTCCGGAAATTAGGGGCTCAAAGAGCATTATTAAACGCACTGAACAGCAAACCATTGAATGGCTGTTCAAACAGCAAGGGAAGTTTTTACAATATTGGAGGATAATCAATTATGACAAAATTAACGCATACCGATTCCGGAGGAAATGCCCGCATGGTAGATGTCGGGGATAAAACAATTCAATTACGGGTAGCCAGAGCATCGGGACATATTCATCTCACCCGGGATACGTTGAACCTGATTTCTCAAAACCTGCTTAAAAAAGGCGATGTACTTACTGTCGCTGAAATAGCCGGGATCCAGGCTGCAAAGCGAACCTCAGAACTCATTCCACTTTGTCACAACATTGCTTTAAACAAGGTTTTTGTAAAGGCAAATATTGATGATTCAGGAGTCGTTATCAACAGTGAGGTAAGCTGTGCCGGGGTGACAGGAGTTGAAATGGAAGCCCTTACTGCGGTGAGCGTCGGGTTATTAACGATATATGATATGTGTAAAGCTGTCGATAAAACAATGGTTATAGGCGAAATCCGGCTGCTTGAAAAAACGAAAACCAACATTTTGGAATAACATGGAAAAAATAAAGATATTGTCGGTAAATATTTCCGTTAAAAAAGGAACAATTAAGTTACCAATTGATAAAATCGTACTGACCCATGAAGGGATAAATGGCGATGCACATGCAGGTGCATGGCACAGACAGGTTAGCTTACTGGGAAAAGAAAGTCTGGTAAAAATGGAATCTGAAACGCAACGAACCTTTACTTATGGAGAATTTGCCGAAAATATAACAACTGAAGGTTTTCGGCTATACCAGATGAAACCCTTCGACCGGCTCGTTTCAGGTAAAATATTACTTGAAGTTACGCAAATCGGGAAGAAATGTCATGGAAATAATTGTGCCATCTTCCAGGAAACCGGTGAATGTGTGATGCCTAAAGAAGGTATTTTTTGCAGGGTAATTCAGGGTGGGGAACTCAAAGCCGGCGATGTGCTTGAATATCATCCTAAAATCATAAGAGTGCATATCATCACCCTTAGCGACCGGGCCAGCAAGGGCATTTACGCAGATAAAAGCGGACCTTTACTTAAACAGTTATCGGAAACATTTTTTTCGGGAGTGAGCCGTCACGCTGTCATTGAAAATTCTATTATTCCCGACGATGAGGAACAATTAAAAACACTGTTAGAATTGCTTATCGCACAAAAAAATGATATCGTCTTCACCACAGGAGGCACAGGTATCGGTCCCCGTGATATCACCCCGGATGTTGTAAGGACCCTGCTTGATAAAGAAATACCCGGAATCATGGAAATGATACGCGTAAAATATGGCATGCAATTCCCAAATGCACTCGTTAGCAGGAGTATTGCCGGTGTAGCCGGAACAACTCTGATTTATGCATTGCCCGGAAATCCTAAAGCAGTTAAAGAGTACGCTGAAGAAATCTTCAAAACTGTGGAACACTCCTTTCGTATGCTTCACAATATCGATGAACACTAAATCTATAACCGGAATTGTCCTGGCAGGGGGAAGAAGCCGCAGAATGGGTTCCGATAAGTCGGTGATTCAACTGAATGGCAAGACATTGATCGAATATTCGATCAATGCAATGAAACCATTATGCGACAAGGTGGTCATCAGTTCAAATAATTACATTTACGATTATACCGGTTGCGAAGTCTGGCCCGACGAAACCGAAGACCAGGCTCCGATCGTAGGGATCTATTCCTGTCTTAAAAGATCCACTACTGAATTAAACATTATTTTATCGTGCGACATGCCTCTTATCAGCACAACGATGCTGGAATACCTGCTCTCGCATACTGAAAATCATGACATTACAGTACCTGTCCATGAAAATGGCCTCATCGAACCGTTGTGTGGCATCTACAGGAAGGAGGCTATGGGAGTTTTGAAAAAATTCATAGAGGATCGTAATTTTCGTTTGAATGATTCCATCCGTGCATCATCTCACCAATTGATTCTTGTCGGTCATCAACTCCATTTCTATTCTCCGCACCTGTTTTTAAACATAAATTCCCCGGAAGACCTGCAGACGCTTCTTTCATTGGAATTTACAGATTAAGTAAAATAATTGGAGCCTTTCCCGGAAATAATTTATACTAATTAAAAATAACAGTCAATAATCTTATTTACAAACACTTAAAACGATATACTAAAATCCGGTTTAAATTTCCGCATCCACATATATAGATTTGTGTATGTTTGGCGCTCGTTTTTTGCCTTAATTTGCATTTTACTATTTAATGGCAAAATATGACTAGCCGCAGACAATTTATCAGGATCACATTTTTCGGAGCAGGTGCACTAGCTGTTGGCGGAGGCGCTATAAAGGCAATGACCGGATTTACCCCTGATGGAGTCAAAGATCTTAAGGTGAACCTTACACGAACGCCAACCTATTGTGAGGTATGTTTTTGGAAGTGTGCAGGTTGGGTATACAAAACCGAAAAAGGTGAAATATGGAAGGTTGTCGGAAACGACGATGACGAAAATTGCAACGGCCGCTTATGTCCGAGAGGAACCGGAGGAGTTGGGATGTATTACGATTCAGACCGGTTAAAAACCCCATTAATTCGTGTTACCGGCAAGGATGGAAATCAAATTTTCCGTGAAGCAAGCTGGGATGAAGCACTTGATGTGGTAGCTGAGAAACTTCAGAAAATAAAAGTTGAGCACGGAGCAGAATGTACAGCTCTGTTCACCCATGGATCTGGTGGCCATTACTTCGGCAACCTGCTGAAAGCTTTTGGATCGGGAAATATTGCAGCACCTTCGTATGCTCAATGCCGTGGTCCGCGTGAGGTGGCTTTTATTGCAACTTTCGGGGCCGGACTCGACTCCCCTGAACCGACTGATATCCGGGATACACGTTGCCTTGTATTAATCGGTTCGCATCTTGGCGAAAACATGCATAACGGGCAGGTACAGGAATTGTCGGCAGCCATCGGCAAGGGCGCTACCATAATCACAGTCGATCCGCGTTTTTCAACCGTCGCAGGCAAGTCTAAATACTGGCTTCCCATTAAACCCGCCACGGACATGGCCTTGCTTCTGGCATGGATTCATGAGATTATCTATAATGAATGGTATGACAAAAAATATGTCGAAAAATATACTTCAGGTTTTGAGCAACTGAAGGAACATGTGAAGAATTTTACACCCGAATGGGCCTATGGAATTACCACAATCGATCCCTCGGTAATTACTGAGACAGCCCGGGAAATGGGAAATGCCTCACCATCGGTTATCATTCATCCGGGACGGCATGTCACCTGGTATGGTGACGATACTCAGCGTCTGCGTGCAGTTGCCATTTTAAATGCATTACTTGGATCGTGGGGACGTCGTGGGGGCTTTTATATCCCTGAGAAATTGGAGATACCTGAATTTCCACACCCACCTTTCCCAAAACCAACTAAAACATGGCGGGATGCGATGGGAGGAAAATACAACCTGGCTGATCTGGCACTGGCTTCAGGAGTTTGTGATGCCACAATTCCGAGCCCCGACCTGAATTGCAATATCAAAGGATGGATTGTTAACGGGACTAACCTGATCATGACCCTACCCGATCAGAAGAAAACCATTGAAGCGATTAAACAACTTGACTTACTCGTAGTTGTAGACACCATGCCCATGGAAATTACAGGGTATGCCGATGTCGTTCTGCCTGAATGCACCTACCTTGAACGATGGGATGATATACGTATTCTGCAGGGAAGAACCCCTAATATTGCTTTAAGGATGCCTGCCACCGAACCGCTTTACGACACAAAACCGGCCTACTGGATCGCAAAGAAGCTGGCTGAAAAAATGGGACTGGGCGATTATTTTAAATGGGACAAATACGAAGATGTTCTCGAATGGCAATTGAAACAAATCGGTTCTTCACTCGATGAGATGAAACGCATCGGTGTAAAAAACTTTCCGCGTGAATCAGGCCCGCTTTACTATACTGAAGATATGCCGGTTGAATTTGCAACCAATACTGGTAAGATTGAATTGTACTCAACCGTAATTGCGGCCGAAGGGTTTGATCCGTTACCAGTTTACACACCGCACATGACTCCTCCCGCTGGTTTTTATCACCTTAACTACGGGCGTGCCCCGATGCATACTTTCGGACGCACATCCAACAATCCCAATCTGGTTGATCTGATGGATGAAAATACCGTCTGGGTGAACCCGAAAGTTGCCAAAGAGTGGGGGTTAAAAAACGGCCAGCCTGTATATCTTGAAAACCAGGACGGAATCGTTTCCGATTTTAGCATCAAGGTGCGCATTACCGAACGGATTCGTTTTGATTCAGTATATATGATTCACGGTTTTGGCCATAATAATACAAAACTTAGCAGGTCTCATGGAAAAGGAGCCAGCGATTCACAATTAATTTCAAGAGTTATGATCGACCCAATCATGGGAGGAACCGGAATGAGGGGCAATTTCGTAACATTCAGGACTGAGAAAGAGAGCGGGGTGAAATCATGAGATATGCAATGGCCCTTGACACTAAAAAATGTGTAGGTTGTTCAGACTGTGTGGTAGCCTGCCAGACCGAAAACAACGTTCCTATCGGCTATTGCCGCGACTGGATCGTGGAAGTTACCGATGGAACTTATCCCCGGCTGGAACTGGAACTTCGCTCGGAGCGTTGCAATCACTGTGACAATTCACCCTGTGTGCGTTGCTGCCCCACCGGTGCGAGCCACTACGAAAAAGGAGGCATAGTTACCGTTGCCCGCAGCAAATGCATTGGCTGCGGTGCCTGTATCGCCAGTTGCCCTTATGATGCCCGGTATTCTCACCCCGATGGATATGTCGATAAGTGCACTTTTTGTATCCATCGGATTCAGAAAGGTTTGAAACCGGCCTGTGCTGCTGTTTGCCCTACATCATGCATCTATTTCGGCGATCTTGACGATCCGAACAGTGAAGTATCGCGCATATTGAAACAACGGAAACACAAAACATTGATTCCGGAAGCCGGGACCAAACCGCAGGTTTACTACCTGGTTTAAACTCAAATGAAATGAGAGAAGAAATCATCACAAGCGGCAGGTTAAATCCGCATATCGACCCACATCTTGAGATTTGGCACTGGCAAATTCCCTTATACCTTTTCCTTGGAGGATTGGCCGCCGGCATTCTGTTTTTTGCAGCACTTTATACAATTATGGGAAAGGAAGATAAATACCCCGGGGCAGTACGCCGTGCGCCGGTTATTGTTCCTTTTTTGCTGATTCTGGGTTTGTTCGCGCTGTTTCTCGATTTAAAACACAAGCTCTTTTTCTGGCAGTTGTATACCACAATCAAATTTCAGTCACCAATGTCTTGGGGCGCATGGGCGTTAATGGCCATAACACCACTTTCCATCGTATGGGTTGCAATGCATATCCGTGAATTTTTCCCGCGATGGGACTGGAAATACGGTCTGCTCAAAGACCTTGAAAGCGAAGCTGTAAAATATAAAGTACATATCGCCTGGGTGATCATCGTACTTTCCGTTATTCTCGGCATTTATACCGGGATATTGCTTTCCGCCTTTAACGCACGTCCGCTCTGGAATACTTCAATTCTCGGACCGCTGTTCCTGACTTCGGGACTTTCGGCAGGGGCAGCCACCATTATCCTGTTTTCACAATCCAAAAAAGAACGTGAACTGTTTATTAAAATTGATTTGCTACTGATTGTCATCGAGTTGTTTCTTATCGTCCATTTATTCATGGGATTTCTGGCCAGTACTTCGGTCCAGATCGATGCGGCGAATCTGTTCCTGGGTGGTCCTTATACGGCTCCATTCTGGATCTTCGTTGTGCTGCTCGGAATGTTTGTTCCGGCAGGTCTAAAAATAATGGAACTTAGGCATATGAAAGTTCCGGTAATTATACCGGTAGTGCTCGTATTATTCGGTGGCATTATGTTCCGGTTTATCATTGTTTTTGCCGGTCAAATGAGCCGGTGGCTATATTGAGTTCTGAACAGGCTTTCCTTCGTTTGAAGGAGTCTTCTAAAGTCTGAGTTCCTGATTAAAAAATTGATTTGTGAGATTCATTATAAAAAAAAATACAACTATGACAAAAGACAAAGCGGAGGCAAAGTACATGAATCCATATCTCGGAGGAGTTTTGCTGGGATTGGTACTCATATTTGCGTTCTGGGTGGCCGGCCGGGGCCTGGGAGCCAGCGGCGCACCAAAGAGTTTAATTATCGCAGGTGTTGAAACGATTGCACCAGCTCATGCTCAAACTGCACCTTTTTACATGGAATACGGCAGTTCCAGGGAAAACCCTTTAAAATCATGGCTGGTTTTCCAGATGATGGGAGTGGTGGTTGGCGGTTTTATTTCGGGAGCATTTGCAGGACGATTAAAATTTAAAGTAGAGAAATCTCCGAAAATAACCAATAAAACACGGATCATCTTTGCCGTTTTCGGTGGAGTACTGTTTGGATTCGGCGCACAGTTAGGGCGAGGATGCACGAGTGGCTCAGCACTGACCGGCATGTCGGTACTATCGGTGGGCGGTTTCGTCACCATGGCGGCCATTTTCGGAACAGCCTTCGGTTTAGCCTGGTTTGCGCGTAAACTATGGATCTGATAAATCATAATTCATAAATCATAAATCATAATTCCTGTCATCATGGGACCATTAGTAGTCAACGAAATAATTTCTCCCGAAACCAACCTGTTGTTGGCATTTATAATTGGTATCGCATTCGGTTTTGTACTCGAAATAAACGGATTTTCATCAACCAGAAGGCTGGCTGGTATGTTTTATGGTTACGATACCACTGTTCTAAAAGTATTTTTCACTGCAGCCATCACCGGAATGATTGGAATATTATTCCTTAGTTTATTCGGCTGGCTTGACCTGAGTTTGATTTACATCAATCCGACCTTTTTATGGTCAGCCATAGGTGGCGGAGTCATTATGGGTGCAGGATTTATTCTGGGGGGATATTGCCCCGGAACTTCCTTCTGTGCGGCAGCCATCGGCAAACTGGATGCAATGGCCTTTATCGGGGGCATTTTTATTGGTATTTTTATATTTGCCGAAGGATACCCGCTTTGGGAAGGATTCTACAAGGCAAAAGATCTTGGTTCGCCGTTAATGAATGATCTTATAGGTACATCACGTGGAGTAATGACACTTATGATTATCGTGGTTGCATTAGCCATGTTCTGGGTTGGTGAATGGGCTGAAAAGAAATTTGCCCGCCCGGATTATAAAATTAACCAGCGATGAAATAGCTATGATTGAGAAATCACAAACTGGAATAAATATTTACTCATCCCGCAAGGCGGGATTCCTTTACGATCTTTAAAAACAAATTATACGTATGAAAGCATTACATATCCTTGCGCTTGCGATTGTTCCGCTGGGAATAATCATTGCAGCAGTTCCCGAAAACACTACCCGGCCATACAAACTTACTGCCGACGAGCTTTTGATAGAGGTTACAGAAGGCCGGCAGTTTATGGCGCCGGATGAGATTGCCCAAATGCTGGTGGATAAAGACCCATCCCTTCAACTGATTGATGTCAGGGGGGCCGATGAATTTGAAAAATTCAGTTTGCCGGGTGCAATCAATATTCCGCTTGAAAACCTGTTAAGCGCCGGGTTTGAAGATGTACTTAACCAGGATATAAAACTGAATGTATTTTATTCGAATAGCAGTAATGATGCCAACCAGGCCTGGATGATCGCCCGTCAGTTGGGCTTCAAAAACAATTACGTTCTTCGGGGAGGTCTGAACTATTGGGCAGAAACCATATTGAAACCAGAAAAACCGGCTGAAGGTAGTCCGAATGAAGAACTGGCAAAATACAATTTCAGGATGGGTGCCAGCCAGGCATTAGGCGGGGGTACCGAAACAGCTGCAGCAGGGACTGCTCCCATGAGTGCTGCTCCACCGGTTATTCAAAAAATCAAAAAGAAAAAAACAGCGGCAGGAGGTTGCTGATAGCACTGATTAATTATTCGACAACAGGCAAATTAAATCAATTGTCGTTTTTTGAGGTGTAAAACTCCGAAGGAGTTGAATGTTAGTGACCCTCAGTGAAACTGGGGGGGAAAGAAATACAGATGATGATTACAACCCGGTACGGGTTGAATAACAACTTAAATCAAATATTTTTCATCAAAGTCAATACCTTTTAATTCAACCCGTTTCGGGTTGTGGTATAGTAGGCGCGCAATAGCCCCCAATAAAAATTGGGGGGCATTAATATTTGCCCTCCTTGGGTGAAATTATTCGACAACAGGCAAATATAATCAATTGTAGTTTTTTGAGGTATAAAACTCCGAAGGAGTTGAATGTTAATGACCCCCAGTGAAACTGGGGGGAATACAGATGATGATTACAACCCGGTACGGGTTGAATAACTGTTTACACCAAATATTTTTCATCAAAGTCAACACCATTCTCCTTTAAAAATCGGATAAACTCTTCCCGAGAACTTTCCTTTTTATGGTGTTCCTGCTGATTCATTACATATTTTACAATTTTATCCTTTTCTTTGATTGAAAAGGTAAAAGCCCCGTAACTTTCAGCCCAATTTGAAAACAAGGGATAG